>DASSTJ010000118.1:0-40327 GCA_035707965.1 Actinomycetales bacterium | reverse complement strand
CATCCAGGCCGCCGACTACGACGTCAAGAAGGCCGAGACGGGCATCATCTACATCGACGAGGTCGACAAGATCGCCCGCAAGAGCGAGAACCCGTCGATCACGCGTGACGTCTCCGGCGAGGGCGTGCAGCAGGCGCTGCTCAAGATCCTCGAGGGCACGACGGCGAGCGTGCCGCCGCAGGGTGGCCGCAAGCACCCGCACCAGGAGTTCATCCAGATCGACACCACCAACGTGCTGTTCATCGTGGGTGGGGCCTTCGCCGGCCTGGAGAAGATCATCGAGCACCGGGCTGGCCGCAAGGGCGTGGGTTTCGGGGCGACGCTGCACTCGGCGTCCGACACGAACCCGGACGTCTACGGCGACGTCATGCCAGAGGACCTCATGAAGTTCGGGCTGATCCCGGAGTTCATCGGCCGCCTCCCGGTGATCACGACGGTCTCGAACCTCGACCGGGCCGCACTCGTCAGCATCCTGACCGAGCCCCGCAACGCCCTCGTCAAGCAGTACCACCGCATGTTCGAGATCGACGGCGTCGAGCTCGAGTTCACCGACGAAGCCGTCGAGGCGATCGCCGACCAGGCGATCCTGCGCAACACCGGCGCTCGGGGTCTGCGCGCGATCATGGAGGAGGTGCTGCTTCCGGTGATGTTCGACGTCCCGAGCGACGACGGCATCGCCCGGGTCGTCGTGACGCGCGAGGTCGTGCTCGACAACGTCAACCCGACGATCGTCCGCCGCGACCGGCCCGAGCCGCGCAAGCGCACCCCGAGAGAGAAGTCCGCCTGAGGCGGACGTCGGCCGACGCGGTCGCCGACGGAGCGTCAGGCAGCCCAGCGTCAGGCGGGCGGCCCGTGCGTCGCGCGCACTGTGGCCAGTACCGCCCCGACCACCAGGAGCACCAGCGCCGCGACCGTGAGCGCCGGGTACCCGCCGTGACCGGTTGCCGGTGACCAGCGCACCGCCACCCACGTCACCACGGTGACCACAGCCACCGCGCCTGCTCGTCCCGCGGCCGGCAGCACCACGTCGCTGCGGAGGTCGGCTGCCGCCGGCGCGGTCGCCGCCAGCGTCATGGCCGCGTGGAACACCACGAGGGCCAGCGCGGCGACCAGCGCCCACCCGGTCGTCGTCCGGTCGAGGTGCGCGAGCCACTGCCAGCCGAGCGCCACGGGGACGACGAGGCCGGCGTGGCTGTCGGGCGTGACCGCGCACCAGGCGGCAGCGAGCATGAGGATGGCCAGCGTGAGCTCGGAGTCGCCGGCACCGGCTGCGGCACCTGCCAGCCACGCGCCGGCAGCGGCGAGCACGGCCAGCAGGCGTAGACCGCGCTGGGCCGTTCCCGCCAGGCTGAGGTCGTCGAGCGCGGCCACCAGCGCGTTCCGCCACCTCATCGCCGCGCCCCCGCCGTCAGCGACGGGGGACGTCGGCTCGCCACGCGAAGCACGGCGTCCAGGCTGCCTGCGCCGTGCCAGGCGACGACAGGCAGGCCCGCCAGGGCGAGCGACCGAGCGGTGTGGTCGTGCTCGATGACGCGCAGCCGCCACGCCAGGGCACGCGACCAGCGGTGACCCAGCTCGGGCAGCACCACGTCGGTGGGCAACGTGTCGACCACGACCACGGTCGTACGGTGCCGGGACAGGGTCACGGCCTGGGTGAGCACCTGCGATGAGAGCAGCGGTGACACGAGGACGACGAGGCTGCCGGAGCGGGCGCCCAGCGCGAGGTGCGGGGGGCCGGACCACGTGAGGCGGCGCGCGATCGGCCCGGACGTCTGGCCGGTCTGCGCCAGCATGAGCAGCGCGCGTCGCCGGTGCAGCGCGCCGGAGTGCGTCGGCAGGGTGAGCACCCGGCGCCGTTCCAGCACCTGCAGGCCTACCCGGTCACCCGTCGAGAGATAGTGCTCGACGATCCCCGCGGCGGCTCGCACGGTGACGTCGAGGCTGCTGGATGTTCCGTGGAGTCCCTCGCTCACCCCGACGTCGCCCACCGCGTCGACGACCACCAGCACCCCCGCGTCCTGGTCGGCGTGGGTGGCCGCCACCACGAGCTGGCCCCGACGCACCGCCTCAGGTCGCAGCGACGCTCGCCAGCTGATCCGGCGCAGCCGGTCGCCGGCGACGAACGGGCGCACGCCGGCGAGCTCGCTGCCCTCGCCCACCGAGCGCGACCGGTGCTGGCCGACGAGGCCGACGGGGTGCGGTGCCGGGGCGGACGTCTCCGCCGGACCTGGCAGCGGCAGCACCGTGAGCTCGGCGGTCGGAAGCGTGATGGGCCCCCATCGGAACCCTCCTCCCGCGGCGGTGACGCCCACCCGAGCCTCGCCGAGCACGTGGTGCCCCCACCGCAGCGGCGTGATGCTGAGCGACACCTCGGCGGTGAACGGCTGGTCGGACTCGGGCGGCTCCAGCAGGCTCCGCAGGACGGGCCGGGACGGCGCGGGGCCGGGACGTCCCGTCCGCGCACCCGGTGCCGGGTCGAGAGCGACGTTCTCCACGGCGTCCATCGTCAGCCAGAGCGCGTCCGGCTGTCGCCGCAGGTCCAGCTGCGCGACGAGCCGCCCGGCCTGTCCCTCGCGCAGCACGTCCGGGGCGAGGCCGCTGTGCACCGGGACCTCGCCGCCCGAGGGTCGTTGGGCGAGCGACCAGAGCCCGGTGACCAGCAGCGGCACGCCGAGCACCAGCAGAGCGGGTCTGCCGGTCACCACAGCGAGACCGCTGAGCAGCAGGCCGCCGAAGAGCGCCCGCAGCAGTGACGGGGTCGGATGCCAGCCGAGCGCGGCAGCCGTCCCGTGCGCGGGCACCGCTCGCATCGTGGTGGACGCGCGGTTGTCGTCGCCGACGGGAGCGACGGACGGGCTGGTCATCGGCGCGCGCTCATGGCAGGTCGGTCATCGAGTCACAGCGGTCTCGGTCTCGACCGCAGCCGGGGTGGGCACCTGGGACAGGACCTGTGCCACCACCCCGGTCGCGGTCACGTCTGTCATCCACAGCTCCGGACGGATCGTCAGGCGGTGGGCGAGGGCAGGCTGAGCGACGGCCTTCACGTCCTCCGGGGTCACGTAGTCGCGGCCGGCGATGACGGCGAGCGCTCGCGCGGCCGTGACCAGCGCCAGCGAGCCGCGAGGCGAGGCGCCGACCAGCACGTGCTGGTGGCGTCGGGTGGCCGCCACCAGGGCGACGCAGTACCGGCCGAGGCTGGCGTCCACGGTGACGGTCTCGACGGTTCGTCGCATCGCGAGCACGCCGGCAGCGTCCGTGACGGCCCGCAGAGGCACGTCCTCCTGCTGCCGCTCGATGCGGCGGGCCACCACCTCCCACTCCTCGTCGGCGCTGGGGTAGCCGAAGGAGATCTTGAGGAGGAACCGGTCGAGCTGTGCCTCGGGTAGCGGGAAGGTGCCTTCGTACTCGACGGGGTTCGAGGTGGCGAGGACGTGGAACGGCTCAGGCAGCACGAAGGTGGCGCCCTCGACCGTGACCTGGTGCTCTTGCATGGCCTCGAGGAGTGCCGACTGCGTCTTCGGCGGGGTGCGGTTGATCTCGTCGGCGAGCAGGAGGCCGGTGAACAGCGGCCCCTTGCGCAGCACGAACTCGCCACCGCGCTGGTCGTAGACGAAGGACCCGGTGAGATCGGCCGGCAGCATGTCGGGCGTGAACTGGGCCCGGCTGAACGTGAGCCCTAGAGCCCGAGCCAGGGACCTCGCCGCCAGCGTCTTGCCGAGCCCGGGCATGTCCTCGATGAGGACGTGGCCGCCGGAGAGCACGGCCGCCAGCACCAGCGTCAGGGGGACGCGCTTGCCGACCACCGCGCGCTCGACCTCGTCGAGCACCTCGTGGCACAGGGCTGACACCGTCGGGACGTCGAGCTCGGTCGCGGCAGGTGCCTGCTCGTCCTCGGTCATGGCGCGGCGGGGTCCTCTCGTAGGTGGACGGCTGCGGCGGACGGGCCGACACGGAGCGCCTCGAGGTCGTCGACGAGGCGCGTGAGCTCGCGGGGGGACAGCTGCGTGCGGTCAGGCGGGCGCTGGTCCAGCAGCGCGGCCAGCCTCGGCCCCAGGACGTCCGCCCGCGCCGCCGGCTCACGGGGGTCGCTGGGGTCGGCCAGCCGCAGCCGCTCCACGGCCAGCTCGCTGATGCGCGTGAGCACCGGACGGCAGGACGGCGGGTCTCCGGTGGCGTCGTCGAGCTGCAGCTGGTGCCGGAGCAGGCGCGGGTCCTCGCCGACCGGGCTGCTCGGGACGACGCGCACGTGCACCCGCGGCAGCGTCGCGGTGGTGGAGCCGACCGCCGCGAGCAGTCGCCACAGCACGGCGGCGAGGGTGGTCGTCGCCAGGATCAGGAGCGGCGCAGGGTGCCATCCGGCCGCGGCGCCGACCGCCCAGACGACGCCCCAGATGCCGAGGGTTCCTGCGGTGGTCGCCAGGACCGTGCGCCGGCCTCGGCTGCTCACGAAGCACCGCCGACAGGAACGGATCGGGACTCGGCGCCACGCGTCCCGTCCAACCCCGATACCACCCGCTGCAGGGCCGACAGCGCGCGTTGCCGTTCGAGCTCACCGATCAGGTGCTCGCTGAACCGCGCCTCGAGGAACAGCGAGGTGAGCTCGTCGGCTGCGCGGGCGTCGGTCGAGAGCTGCGTCAGCGCCGCGCGAGTCAGCTCGGTCGGGGAGTGCGCCGGATCAGGCGTCACGCCGTGCTGCTCGAGCGAGCGCACGAGGACCAGCCAGCACTGGACGACGGCGTTGCGGGGACTCCCCGACCGCAGCGCCTGGGCCATCTGCTCGGCGGCGTCGACGATCGCCTGGCCCGGGGAGGTGAGGTCCACCTCGAGCTGGTCGCCGCCGATGGATCGGGCGACCCCCGGGGCCTGCCACCGGTCCTCCCACAGGCGACGGGCCATCTGGACGACGGCGACGGCCGTGCCGAGGAGCACGACGGCGCCGACGACGATGAGGACGCCGAGGACGAGCGGCCGGACCCACGAAGCGTCGTAGGGGGTGATCTGGTCCGGCGTCGGGGTCCCGTTGGGCCCTGATGCCGTCGCGGACGCTGTCGCCAACGGGCCGGGCGGACGGCCGGTCGGGGGTGCCTGTGACCGGCTCAGCATCGGGACGGGGTCGGCCGTCGCGGCCAGCACCAGCAGCCCCAGCCCCGTCACCCCGCCGCAGAGCGCGGCCCACCTCGGGAGCCGGACGGTTCGAGGAGCCGCCCCGGCGGCTCGCGGCGCCGACGACGCAGCCGTCGCCACCGCGGAGGCGCCAGTCGTGCGGGGCGTCGGCGCTGGCACGGGGGCCAGAGTACGCCGTCCGCTGTCAGGCCGGTGACAGGGTGGTCGTCGGTCAGCCGCCGACGGTGGTCTGGTCGACGTCGCGTTCGTCGGCGAAACGCTCGGCGTGCTCATCGGCCCAGCCCAGGATGTCTGCGGCGACCATCGGCCGGGCGAACCAGAAGCCCTGGAGGTCGTCACAGTCGAGAGTGCGCAGCCGCACAGCGGCGGCCTCGGTCTCGACGCCCTCCGCCACGATCGTGAGGCCGAGCCGGTGGCCGAGCTCGATGATGGAGGAGATCACCGCGTCGTCCTGCGGCGAGACCTCGAGGTCGGTCACGAACTGCCGGTCGATCTTCAGCTGGTGCACCGGCAGGCCGCGCAGCTGGGAGAGGCTGGTGAAGCCTGCCCCGAAGTCGTCCACCGAGACCTGCAGGCCGCGCTGCCGCAGCTGCGACACGATGACCCGCGCGAGCTCCGGGCGCTCGGTCACGGCGCTCTCGGTGATCTCGAGGATGAGCAGCTCGGACGGCCACCGGTTGAGGGCGAGCACTTCATCGATGATGCCGAGCAGCCCCTCCTCCAGCGACACCGGGCTGATGTTGACGGCGACGGATGCCGTGAGGCCCCTCTGCCGCCAGCGTGCGGCGTCGCGCACGGCGGTGAGGAGCACCCAGCGGGTGAGCGCGTGGATGAGGCTGGTGCGCTCGGCGATCGGCACGAACTCCGCCGGCAGCAGCAGGCCCCGCTCGGGGTGGTCCCAGCGCAGCAGGGCCTCGAACCCGATGAGCTGACGGTCTCGTGCCCGGATCACCGGCTGGTACCGCAGGTGCAGCTGGCCCTCGAGCATGGCGTCGCGGAGATGGCCGAGCGTCGTGAGCCGGTCGGTGGTGTGCTCGTCCTCGTTCGGGTCGTAGCAGGCCACGCCGGCGCGGTCACGCTTTGCCTGGTACATGGCGATGTCGGCGCGCTGCAGCAGCTCGCTCAGCGTGCGGCCGTCCCGGGGCGCGACGGCGACACCGATGCTCGCCCGCACGTCGAGCGTGACGTCGAGCGTGCGGAAGTCGCCCATGGTCAGGCCGCCGAGGATCCGCTTGGCGCGGGTCGTTGCGCCCTTCGCGTTGATCGGGTTGCGCAGGAGGACCGCGAACTCGTCGCCGCCCAGCCGTGTGACGAGGGCGTCTTGACCCGCGGCCGCGACCAGCTGGTGAGCGACCTGCACGAGCACCTCGTCACCGGCCGCGTGGCCCAGGGTGTCGTTGACGTCCTTGAAGCCGTCCAGGTCGACGAGCAGCAGCGCCGGGCCGTGACTGCCGTCGCCGTCCATCTCCTCGATGCCGCCCAGCACCCGCTCCGCCACCTCCGAGAGCAGCCGTCGGTTGCCGAGCTGGGTCAGGGGGTCGCGACGGGCGATGCGGTCGCGTTCCCGGTCCCGGGCGACGAGCAGGAAGACCAGCACGACCATCGCGACCGCGCTCGTGGTTCCCAGGCCCACCGTCAGCCACAGGGCTGGTCCTTGCATGCCTGGCCTCCACGGGACGACGGTGAGCGCTGCTGCGCTCTCCCCTTGTCGTCACCACCGCCGCGGCACTTGAGCGCACCGCACACCATGTGACGCTGCGTAAACGCGCGCCTACGCTGCGCTAGGAATGGCGCCCTACTCGACGGGGGCGAGCTCCACGTCCGTCACCTGCACCTCGGTGCCGTCCCCGGCCCGGAGGTCGAGCTGCTCGACGCGCCCGGCCGCACTGAGGTCACCCGCCGCCGCACGCACCAGCTCGATGGCGGACGACGGACCCGTGACGAGCGCACGGAGCACACCGGTGCGCTGCGACACCTTCGCGTTCGACTTCGCGCCCCTCACCCCGGCGAGAGCCGACGCCACGGCCGGCAGCAGGTTGGTGTCGCCGTCCACGCCGATCTCTGCCTCCGTCGGCCAGGCCGCCCGGTGCACCGAACCCTCCTGCCACCACGACCAGGCCTCCTCGGTGGCGTACGGCATGATCGGCGCGAGCAGCCGCAGCTGCACCGACAGCGCGAGCGCGAGCGCGGCCTTGGCCGAGCGCGCCCCGTCGCCGTCGCCGTACGCGCGCTCCTTCACCAGCTCCACGTAGTCGTCGCAGAAGTGCCAGAAGAAGCGCTCGGTGGCCTCCAGCGCGCGGCCGTAGTCGAAGGCGTCGAACGCGGACGTCGCCTCGCGCACGGTCAGGGCGAGTCCGGCCAGCATCGAGCGGTCGAGCGCCGCCGTCACGCTGCCCGCGTCGGCGTAGCTCGCGTCGAGACCCACGCCCAGCACGAACTTGCTCACGTTGAGCACCTTGATGGCGAGCCGGCGGCCGACCTTCATCTGCGTCTCGTCGAACGGCGAGTCGAGGCCCGGCCGCGACATCGCGGCCCGCCAGCGGACGGCGTCGGCTCCGTACTTCTCCAGGATCTCGGTGGGCACCACCACGTTGCCCTTGGACTTGCTCATCTTCTTGCGGTCCGGGTCGACCACGAAGCCCGAGATGGCCGCCACCTTCCAGGGCGTCGTCCCGTTCTCGAAGTTCGCGCGCACCACGGAAGAGAAGAGCCAGGTACGGATGATGTCGTGCGCCTGGGGCCGCATGTCCATCGGGAACGTGCGGCCGAAGAGGTCGTCGTCGCGCTCCCAGCCGCAGGCGATCTGCGGGGAGAGCGATGAGGTAGCCCACGTGTCCATGACGTCCGGGTCGCCGATGAACCCGCCCGGCACGCCGCGCTGGTCCTCGCGGTAGCCGGGTGCCGCGTCGGACGACGGGTCCACGGGCAGCGACGCCTCGTCGGCCACGATCGGCTCGTCGTACCGGGGCTCGCCGGAGTCGTCGAGGGGGTACCAGATCGGGAACGGCACGCCGAAGAAGCGCTGCCGGCTCACCAGCCAGTCGCCGTTGAGGCCCTCGACCCAGTTCGTGTAGCGGTGCCGCATGAAGTCGGGCACCCACTGGATCTGCTGGCCGCGCTCGATGAGCTGGGCCCGCAGGTCGGCGCCCCGGCCGCCGTTGCGCAGGTACCACTGCCTGGTCGCCACGATCTCGAGCGGCTTGTCGCCCTTCTCGTAGAAGTTCGCCATGCGCTGCGTCGGCTTCGGCTCGCCGTCGAGGTCGCCGCTCTCGCGCAGCAGCTGCACCGTCGCCTCACGGGCGCTGAACGTGGTCTTGCCGGCGATCTCGTCGTACGCCTTCTGCGCCTGGGGGGTGGCCATCCACTCCGGGGTCTCGCGCAGGATGCGTCCGTCCTTGCCGATGATCACGCGGACCGGCAGCTGCAGCTCGCGCCACCACTGCACGTCGGTGAGGTCACCAAAGGTGCAGCACATCGCGATGCCGGCGCCCTTCTCCATCTCGGCGGCCGGGTGCGCCAGCACCGGCACCTCCACGCCGAAGATCGGCGTCCGCACCGTGGACCCGAAGAGCGGCTGGTAGCGCTCGTCGTCCGGGTGCGCGATCAGGGCCACGCAGGCGGCGATGAGCTCGGGGCGGGTGGTCTCGATGCGCACGGGACCGGAGTCGCCGTGGAACGCCACCCGGTGGTAGGCGCCCGGGTAGTCACGGGCCTCCAGCTCGGCCTGCGCCACGGCGGTCTGGAAGGTCACGTCCCAGAGCGTCGGCGCGTCGTGCTGGTAGGCCTCACCGCGGGCCAGGTTGCGCAGGAACGCCCGCTGCGACGCGACGCGGGACTCGTGGCCGATCGTCGTGTAGGTCTGCCTCCAGTCGACCGACAGACCCACACGCCGCCACAGCTCCTCGAAGACCTTCTCGTCCTGCTCCACCAAGGTGGCGCAGAGGTCGATGAAGTTGCGCCGGCTCACCGGGACCTGCCTCTTGGGGTCGGGCTTGGCCGGCGGCGTGAAGTCCGGGTCGTAGGGCAACGACGGGTCGCAGCGCACGCCGAAGTAGTTCTGCACGCGGCGCTCGGTCGGCAGACCGTTGTCGTCCCACCCCATCGGGTAGAACACCACCTTGCCGCGCATGCGCTGGTAGCGAGCCACGCAGTCGGTGTGGGTGTAGCTGAACACGTGGCCCACGTGCAGGCTGCCGCTCACCGTGGGCGGCGGCGTGTCGATCGAGAACACCTGCTCGCGCGCCGCCGTCCGGTCGAAGGCGTAGGTGCCCTGCTCCTGCCATACCGCGCCCCACCGCTCCTCGAGTCCGTCGAGGGTCGGCTTCTCGGGCACCTGTGGCGTCGTGGGCATGGCGCCGATTCTCCCAGAACGTGGGCCGTGCTCTCAGCCGGGTTTCCGAGAGCTGGGCGGGCCGACCGGCAGGGGCGATCGGCGAGATTCGAGGGCCGGGCCGTCCGAGGCCACGGTGGTCCTGCCGTTCGGTCCGCGGCGACGGCGTCAGATCGCGGCCCACGCCTCCGAGACGGCCTGCCGGGCGGTCGCCTGGGCCGCCTCGTGCGCGGTCAGGGCCACGACCATCACGGTGAGGTGCCGCCCGGTGCGCCAGCAGGCGGCGCCCGTCGTCATCCGGCTCAGGGTCGCCGCACCGGGCCCGGCGACGGCCCCGGCCTGCGCCAGCAGGGCCGATGTCGCCACGTTGTCCGTGCACGTGACCTTGCCGGACGTGCTGGTCGACTCCGTGATCCGGTCGGTGCCCAGGTTCTTCACGCGGCCGGCAGTGACGACGACCATGGTGGTCGGGGCGATCGCGTCGTCCGCGTAGACGCTGACGGCGGTCGCCCGTCCCTCGGCGTCCCTCGACTGCACGGTCACCGGCTGGCCGGACGCGGCGCTCGCTCCGCTGACGCCCGCCACCGTCGCCGGCAGGGCGATCGGCTTGCCGAGGTCGGGGAACACGTAGACCCGGCCGAGGACGCCGGCGACGACCAGGGCGGCCAGGACCGCGACGACCACGAGCCAGCCGCCGCCGGACCGGCGCGGGGCGGGAGCGCTCCACTGCGCGGCTGTGGCCCCGAGGACGGCGGGGTTGCCGAACTGGTTCACCGGGCCACCGAGGGAGCCGCCCACGAAGCCACCCGGGTGGTGACCGGTTGCTGTGGAACCGCCGCTGCCCGCAGCGGCGGGTGGCGTGCCGAACTGGTTCACCGGCGTGCCGAACTGGTTCACGCCTGCGCCGGCCGACCAGCCGTGGCGATCGTCGTTGCTCATGGTCTTCCCGTCGGCACCCGGAGGCCCGTGTTGATCTTTTCTGGCTGCGTGGTGGACCACACGGCGCAACGACGTCACCCGTTCGCCCGCAGCCCCGGCGGCCAGGTTGCTCCGGTCGAGTGTCGCCGGAACCGGCTGGACGCGCTGAGTACGATGGGTGCAGGCGTCGAACCGGTCATCACCGGGGAGCCTCCGGAAGAACGGACGACCTGCCACCAAGCAGGGCGTCTCAGTAGAACCGGGCGGACCGGCCCGCACCCCAGCCGGCGAACGAGTGGTCACCGCAGCGACTGACGGCCGTGGCGGTGGCAAGCGAGGTGGTACCGCGGTGGACCCGGCGAGGCCGGGGACGTCGTCCTCGTGGACCCGACGCCCCGGCCCACGAGCGCACCGCGAGAGGCACCATGAGCTACCCCAAGGTCACCACCGACCCGCACGGCGACGGCCAGCAGCCTGCTGTCCCCTCGAGCCCACGGTTCCCGCAGATCGAGGAGCGGGTCGAGCGCTACTGGGTCGCCGACGGGACGTTCAAGGCCAGCATCGAGAACCGGCCCGCGGGCGACAACGGCAGCAACGAGTTCGTCTTCTACGACGGCCCGCCGTTCGCCAACGGCCTGCCGCACTACGGCCACCTGCTCACCGGCTACGTCAAGGACGTCGTGCCGCGGTACCAGACCATGCGCGGCCGTCGCGTCGAGCGCCGGTTCGGCTGGGACTGCCACGGGCTGCCGGCCGAGGTCGAGGCCGAGCGCCAGCTGGGCATCACCCACAAGTCCGAGATCGAGGCCATGGGCATCGCCACGTTCAACGACGTCTGCCGCTCCTCCGTGCTGGCCTACACGAAGGACTGGGAGGAGTACGTCAACCGGCAGGCCCGGTGGGTGGACTTCGAGAACGACTACAAGACCCTCGACACCGACTACACCGAGTCGGTCATGTGGGCGTTCAAGCGCCTGTGGGACTCCGGCCTGATCTACGAGGGCTTCCGCGTGCTCGCGTACTGCTGGCGGTGCGAGACGCCGCTGAGCAACACCGAGACGCGCATGGACGACGTCTACCGCCAGCGGCAGGACCCGTCGGTGACGGTCGGGCTGAAGCTCGAGACGGGGGAGTACGCCCTCATCTGGACGACGACGCCGTGGACCCTGCCGAGCAACCTCGCCGCGGCCGTGAACCCCGACGTCGAGTACGTCGTCCTCACCGGTCCGGACGACGGTCCGTTCGCGGGCGAGAAGGTCGTGCTCGCCGCCGACCGGGTAGGTGCGTACGAGCGCGAGCTCGGCGTGAGCAGCGTGGCCGACGCGCAGGAGAAGGGCCGCCTGGTCGAGCGCCTGCACGGTCGCGACCTCCTCGGCCGCCGTTACACGCCGCCGTTCGACTTCTTCGTCGGGCGAGAGAACGCCCACCAGGTGCTGCCCGCCGACTACGTCACCACGGACGACGGCACCGGCATCGTGCACATCGCGCCGGCTTTCGGTGAGGAGGACAAGGTCGTCACCGACGCGGCCGGCATCGAGCCGGTCGTGCCCGTCGACGGCCGCGGTGTGTTCACCTCCGAGGTGCCGCCCTACGCGGGGCAGCACGTGTTCGAGGCGAACAAGGCGATCGCGCGCGACCTGCGTGACGCCGGTCTGCTGCTGCGGCTCGAGACCTACGAGCACCCGTACCCGCACTGCTGGCGCTGCGACAACCCGCTCATCTACAAGGCCGTGTCGAGCTGGTTCGTCAAGGTCTCGTCGTTCCGCGATCGCATGCTCGAGCTCAACGAGCAGATCACGTGGGTCCCCGAGCACGTCAAGGACGGCTCGTTCGGCAAGTGGTTGGAGGGCGCGCGCGACTGGTCGATCAGCCGCAACCGCTACTGGGGCAGCCCGATCCCGGTGTGGGTCTCGGACGACCCGGCGTACCCGAGGACCGACGTCTACGGCTCGCTGGACGAGCTCGAGCGCGACTTCGGCGTGCGCCCCGACGACCTGCACCGGCCGTACGTGGACGAGCTGACGCGTCCCAACCCGGACGACCCGACGGGCCGCAGCACCATGCGCCGCGTCCCCGAGGTGCTCGACTGCTGGTTCGAGTCGGGCTCGATGCCGTTCGCGCAGGTGCACTACCCGTTCGAGAACAAGGACTGGTTCGAGCACCACTACCCGGGCGACTTCATCGTCGAGTACATCGGCCAGACGCGCGGGTGGTTCTACACGATGCACGTGCTCGCGACCGCGCTGTTCGACCGGCCGGCGTTCCGCACCTGCGTCAGTCACGGCATCCTGCTCGGCGACGACGGCCGCAAGATGAGCAAGAGCCTGCGCAACTACCCGGACGTGCGTGAGGTCTTCAGCCGCGACGGCGCCGACGCGATGCGCTGGTTCCTCATGTCGTCTCCGGTCCTGCGGGGCGGCAACCTCGTCGTCACCGAGAAGGGCATCCGCGACGGCGTGCGCCAGGTGCTCATCCCGCTGTGGAACACCTGGTACTTCTTCTCGCTCTACGCCAACGCGCACGACGGGGGCAAGGGCTATGAGGCGCAGTGGTCGACCGGCTCGACGGATGTGCTCGACCGCTACCTGCTGGCGAAGCTGCGTGACCTCGTCGTCAGGGTGACCGAGGAGCTGGACGTCTACGACATCAGCGGGGCGTGCGCGTCGGTGCGCGACTTCCTCGACGTGCTGACCAACTGGTACGTCCGGCGCTCACGTGACCGGTTCTGGGGGACGGGGCACGTCGCGGCGGACCAGGCCTCGACGACCGCCGCCTTCGACACCCTGTACACGACGCTCGAGGTGCTGACGAGGGTGGCGGCGCCGCTGCTGCCGCTGACCACCGAGGAGATCTGGCGTGGCCTGACCGGTGGGCGCAGCGTCCATCTCACCGACTGGCCGGACCCGGCCGACCTGCCCGCTGACGACGACCTCGTCACGGCGATGGACCGTGCCCGGGATGTCTGCTCGGCGGCGCTGGGTCTGCGCAAGGCCGAGGGGCTGCGGGTGCGGCTGCCGCTGTCGTCGGTGACGGTCGTGAGCTCGGACGCGGCGGCGCTGGCGCCGTTCGTCGACCTGGTCGCCGACGAGGTGCACGTGCACGACGTCCGCCTGCTCGGCCTGGACGACGAGAGCGAGGCGGCACGCTTCGGAGTCACCCAGCGGCTCGCGGTCAACGCCCGAGCGGCCGGGCCGCGGCTCGGCAAGGACGTGCAGGTGGCGATCCGGGCGAGCAAGAGCGGCGACTGGCAGGTGCTGGACGACGGATCCGTCGTCTCCGGCGGAATCGCGCTCGAGCCGGGGGAGTACGTGCTCTCCACGGTCGTGTCCGGGGCGGAGGAGGCCGGTAACCAGGCCGTGGGGGTGCTGCCCCGGGAGGGGTTCGTCGTCCTCGACACCGACGTGACGCCGGAGCTCGAGGCGGTCGGCGTCGTGCGTGACGTGATCCGCGTCGTCCAGCAGGCGCGGCGCGACGCCGGGCTGCACGTGAGCGACCGCGTCCGGCTGACCGTCGTCGGCGACGAGGCGGTGTGGCAGGCGCTCCTGGCGCACGAGGGCATGCTGACGGCCGAGACGCTCGCCGTGCAGGCCGGGCTCTCGGGCGACCTGTCGCAGCTGCCGGTCGGCGAGGGTGTGACCGAGGCCACCGTCGGCGACGGCCACACGGTTCGCGTCAGGGTCGAGCGCGCCGACACCGCCTGAACCGTCAAGCCACCCGAGCACCCGCCCGACCACCTCACGTTTCGCGCGGATGCGGGCACTTCGCTCGACCCCAGTGCCCCCATTCGCGCGAAACGGGGGTGAGGCGGCTGGCGGCGACGGACTCCGCGTGCGTGACCCCGCCGGGCGACCGCGTAGCGTGAGCCGTCGTGAGTGGTCAGAGGACGACGTGGTGAGTGGCCGGCCGGACGCCCGGCAGCGCGAGGCGGCCGAGCACGAGCAGGTGCAGGTGCGGCTCCGCGAGGTGGAGGCGGCGATCCTCGCTCGCGCGCCGGAGAACCAGGTGGACCCGTCGCTGGAGGCCATCACCGAGCTGATGGGCCTGATGGGCGACCCGCAGCGCGGCATCCCGGCGATCCACATCACCGGCACCAACGGCAAGACGTCGACCGCGCGCATGGTCGAGCGGCTGCTGCGCGAGCTGGGACTGCGCACCGGCCGGTTCACGAGCCCGCACCTGACCGACATCCGCGAGCGCATCGCGCTGGACGGCGAGCCGATCAGCCCGGAGCGGTTCATCGCCGCGTGGGACGACGTCGCTCCCTACCTGGCGATCGTCGACCAGCAGTCGCGATCGGCCGGCGAGCAGATCATCAACTACTTCCAGGTGCTGACCGCCATGGCGTTCTCCGCCTTCGCGGACGCACCGGTCGACGTGATGGTCATCGAGGTGGGGCTCGGCGGCACCTGGGACTCCACCAACGTGGTCGACGCCGAGGTCGCCGTCCTCACGCCGATCTCCATCGACCACGAGCGCCTTCTCGGCTCGACGGTCGAGGCGATCGCGGCGCAGAAGGGCGGCATCATCAAGCAGGGCGCCACGGCGGTGGTCGGCGTGCAGACCCTCGGCGCGCTCGAGGTGCTCAGCGAGCGGGTGCATCAGGTCGACGCGACGCTCGTCCTCGAGGGGCGGGACGTCGGGGTGCTGGCTCGCGAGGTCGCCGTCGGGGGGCAGCTCGTGAGCCTTCGTGGACGGGCGGCCGACTACGAGGACCTGTTCCTGCCGCTGCACGGCGAGCACCAGGCGCACAACCTCTGCTGCGCCGTCTCGGCGGTCGAGGCGTTCGTGGGCGGCGGGGAGCAGGCGCTCGACCTCGAGCTGCTGCGCGCGGCGGTGGCCGGCATGGACTCGCCGGGGCGGCTCGAGGTGGTGCGGCGCAGTCCCACCATCCTCGTCGACGCGGCGCACAACCCGGGTGGCGCGCAGGTGCTGGCCGAGGCGGTGAACGAGGCGTTCACGTTCACCCACCTGGTGGGCGTCGTCGCCGTCCTGGCCGACAAGGACGCGGCCGGCATCCTCGACGCGCTCGAGCCGGTGCTGGACGAGATCGTGCTGACCCGCACGTCGTCGCACCGGGCGACGGACCCGGACGACCTGGCCGTGATCGCCCGCGATGTCTTCGACGACGAGCGGGTCCACGTGGCCCGGTCGCTGCCGGACGCGCTCGACCTGGCCGTGACGCTGGCCGAGCAGCACGGCGGCGACAGCATCGCCTCAGGCGCGGCGGTGCTCGCGACCGGGTCGGTCACGATGGCCGCCGATGTCCGCCTGCTGCTGGGGGTGCGGGGATGATGGCCCCCGAGGCGCGCGACGACCACCCCTCGGACGTCGCGGGCGAGCAGCCGCCGTCGCCACCGGCCTCCCGCTCGTTCCGGCGGCTCTTCGCCATGCTGGTGCTGCTCGGTGAGGCGCTCGTCGTCGGGTTCGCCACGTTGGTGGCCAAGGACCTGGCTGACGTCTCGCGCGGCACTGCCCTGCTGGCGGGCGGGCTGCTGGCCCTGCTGTGCATCGTGACGGCCGGTCTGCTGCGTTCGCGCGTCGGCTACTCGGTCGGCTGGGCGGTGCAGGTGCTGCTGCTGGCGAGCGCGATCTGGGTGCCTGTGATGCTGTTCCTCGGGCTGGTCTTCGGGGGACTGTGGGTCATGGCGATGGTGCAGGGCCAGAAGGCCGACGACCTCACCGCCCGCCGCGCGGCCGCCGAGCGCCACCCCGGAGGCCCGGGTCGGTAGCCTGGCCGCCGGTCCGGAATCCCCGGACGCAGACCGCACCCTCAGGAGCCCTGCCGTGAGCGACAGCCCGATCGAGCGCAGTCTCGTCCTCGTCAAGCCGGACGGCGTACGACGGGGGCTGGCCGGCGAGGTGCTGCGCCGCATCGAGGCGAAGGGCTACTCGCTCGTCGCGGTGGAGCTGCGCACGGTGGGTCGCGACCTGCTCGCCGTCCACTACGCCGAGCACGAGGGCAAGCCGTTCTACGAACCGCTCGTCGAGTTCATGTCCTCCGGGCCGGTGCTCGCGGTCGTGATCGAGGGCCAGCGCTGCATCGAGGGCTTCCGGTCGCTGGCCGGGGCCACTGACCCCACGACCGCGGCACCGGGCACCATCCGGGGCGACCTGGGGCGCGACTGGGGCGTCGCCGTCCAGCAGAACCTCGTGCACGGCTCCGACTCCGTCGAGTCGGCCGCGCGCGAGATCGGCATCTGGTTCCCCGCCCTGGGCTGAGGCGCGCACTGCTCAGCGCCATGGGCTGAGCAGTGGGCCACTCGGTCGGTCCGGCGACGTAGCATGGGGACCGCTCGTTCCCTCGGCCTCCCTGTGTCCACGCAGAACCGGGGGACGACGTACTCCTGACCCGCCCAGAACGTCCGGAAGGTGCCGTACCTCCCCATGAGCAGCATGTCGTTCATCGGTCGTGACATGGCGGTCGACCTCGGCACCGCGAACACCCTCGTCTACGTGCGCGGTCGCGGGATCGTCCTCGACGAGCCGAGCGTCGTCGCCATCGACGAGACCACCGGCCGCCTGGTCGCGGTGGGTGCCGAGGCGAAGCGCATGATCGGCCGCACCCCCGGCCACATCCGCGCGATCCGGCCGCTCAAGGACGGTGTCATCTCCGACGCCGACACCACCGAGCGCATGCTGCGGTACTTCATCCACAAGGTGCACAAGCGCTCCCGCTTCGCGCGCCCCCGCATCGTGATCTGCGTGCCCAGCGGCATCACCGGGGTCGAGCGGCGCGCGGTCGAGGACGCCGCCAGCCACGCAGGTGCCCGGCGTGTCTACATCATCGAGGAGCCGATGGCCGCGGCCATCGGCGCGGGCCTGCCGATCGCCGAGCCGACGGGCAACATGGTCGTCGACATCGGCGGCGGCACCACCGAGGTCGCGGTGATCAGCCTCGGCGGCATCGTCACCGCCATGTCGATCCGCGTGGGTGGCGACGAGCTCGACAGCTCGATCATCCAGTACGTGAAGAAGGAGTACTCGCTGCTCCTGGGCGACCGGTCCGCCGAGGAGATCAAGATGACCGTGGGCTCCGCGTTCGCGTCCGGCGGCGACGGCAAGGCGGAGATCCGCGGCCGGGACCTCGTGTCCGGGCTGCCCAAGACCATCACCGTCACCGAGGACGAGATCCGTGTCGCCATCGAGGAGCCGGTGAACGCCATCGTGGACGCCGTGAAGTCCACCCTCGACAAGTGCCCGCCCGAGCTCTCCGGCGACATCATGGACCGCGGCATCGTGCTCACCGGCGGTGGCGCCATGCTCGGCGGCCTGGACGACCGGCTGCGCCACGAGACCGGCATGCCGATCCACGTCGCGCAGGACCCACTGATGTCCGTGGCGCTCGGGTCTGGGCGGTGCGTGGAGGAGTTCGAGACGCTGCAGCGCGTGCTCGTGCCGGAACGCCGGATGTGAGGCGCCCGCTCGCTAGGCGACCCGCACGCCGAGGTCCCGTGCCATGAGCAGGTCCACGCGTCGTGCGCGTGCGCTCCTCGCCGTGCTCGTCGTGGTCACGCTCGTCCTGCTCGCCGTCGACGCCGCCGCCTCACCTGGTGGTGCGACGGACCGCTTGCGCTCGACCGCCGCGACCGTGCTCGGCCCCGCCCTCGGCACGGTGACCGCGGCGGGTCGCGCCGTCGGCGACGCGTTCAGCGCGCTCGGCGGCGGACCGCGCGACGAGATCGACCGGCTGAAGCGGGAGAACGCGTCCCTGCGGCTGCAGGCCGCCGCCACCGACGACGACCGCCGCCGCGCGCACGAGCTCGACGACCTGCTGCGCACGGCCGGTCTCGGCCGCTACCGCATCGTCCCGGCACGGGTCGTCGCCGTCGCCAACGGCGAGGACGGCGTGCGCAGCGTCACGATCGACGCCGGTAGCCGGGACGGCGTCCGGATCGACATGACCGTCCTGGACGGCGACGGGCTGGTCGGCCGCGTCCGCCGCGTCGGGCCGCTGACCGCCGACGTCCTGCTCGTCACCGACCCGAGCTTCTCGGTGGGGGTCCGGCTGGAGGCCACCGGCAGGATCGGCGTGGCGCGCGGCTCCGGCGACAAGCCCATGCGCCTGGAGCTGCTGGACGCGCAGACCTCCGTAGAGCCGGGGGCGCGCATGGTGACGCTCGGCAGCGTCGGCGACCGCCCGTTCGTCCCGGGCGTGCCCGTCGGCGAGGTCCTCGACGTCCGCCGGTCGCCGGGAACCCTGTCCCGCACCGGCGCCGTCCGGCCGTTCGTCGACGTCGCGACGCTCGACCTCGTCGGCGTGGTCGTCGAGCCGCCCCGCACCGACCCGCGCGACGCGGTGCTGCCGCCGAAGCCCACCGCGGCCGCCACGACCAGCGGGCAGGCGCCGTGACCGGGCCGCGGGTCGTCCTGACCGTCGTCGTCCTGCTGGTCGCCGTCCTGGTCGACGCGACGGCGCTCGCCTCCGTGCAGGTCGCGGGCACGCCTGCCGACCTGGTGGTGCTCGTGGTGGTGGCGTCCGCGCTCTCCGGAGGCAGCGTGCAGGGCGCGACCGTCGGGCTGCTGGGCGGACTCCTGGCCGACCTGACGCCACCCGGCGCCGGTCTGCTCGGTGCCGGCGCTCTGGCCTACGCGGCCGCCGGCGCCGTCGCAGGCCGCTGGGCACGCCCCGGGGGCCGCTCCACCGACCGCCCGCTGGTGCTGGTGCTCCTGGCTGCGGGCCTGGCGGGGTTCGTCGCCAGAGCGGTGCACGGGTTCTTCGCGCTGGGAGGCACGGGTGTCGAGCAGGCGCTCGTCTCGTGCGTGGTGGCGGCACTGCTGGCGGTCGTGCTGGGCGCCGTCGTGCTGCCCGCGCTCACCGCGCTGGACCGTCGCGTAGCCGAGGAGCTGCCGTGAGCGACGAGCGTGCCGCGCGGCGGCTGGGCGCCTCCGGGTGGCGGCTGCTCGTCGTCGCTGTCTTCGTCGTGTCGCTCATGGCCACGCTGCTCGGGCGGCTCTACACGGTGCAGGTCGTCGGAGCCGAGGGCTACGAGGCGGCCGCTGCCACCAACCGGGTACGCGAGATCGTCACCCCGGCAGTGCGGGGGCTCGTGCTCGACGACCAGGGTCGGCCCCTGATCAGCAACCGCTCGGCTCTCGTCGTGTCGGTGAGCCGCACGCAGCTCATCGACAGCCCGGACGACGGCAAGGAGCTGATCCATCGCCTGGCCGACCTGCTCGGCCAGCCCTTCGACCAGGTGTGGGGCCGCACGCAGCTGTGCGGCACGGTCGGGGCGCCGAAGGCGCCCGCCTGCTTCAACGGAGCGCCGTACCAGCCCGTGCCGGTCGCCGAGGACGTCGCGCCCCGCGTCGCCCTGCAGATCATGGAGCGGCAGGAGGACTTCCCCGGCGTCACCGCCGAGCTGCAGGCCGTCCGGGCCATCCCACGTCCCCTCGGCGTCAACGCCGCCCACCTTCTCGGCTACCTCGGGCCCGTGACCGAGGACGAGCTCAAGGCCAGCTCGCAGGCGGCGCGGGACGGTCGCACCGAGCTGCAGCGCACCGACCTCGTGGGCCGCGCGGGCCTGGAGGCGCAGTACGACACGGCACTGCGCGGCACGCCCGGCATCACGCGGGTCGGCGTCGACATCCGGGGCCGGGTCACCGACGAGCTGTCGAGCACCCCGCCGGTGCCCGGCAACTACCTGGTGACGAACATCGACGCCAAGGTGCAGCGGGCGGCCGAGAAGGCGTTGTCGGACGCGATCCACTCCGCGCGCAAGCGCATCGACCGTGGCACCGGACGCCCGCTGAAGGCGGACAGTGGCGCCGCGGTCGTGCTGGACGTCCGGACCGGCGGCGTCGTCGCCATGGCCAGCTACCCGACGTACGACCCGCGCATCTGGCTCGGTGGCATCACGACGAAGCAGCTGGCCTCGCTCACCGATGAGTCGGCCGGCACGCCGCTGGTGCCCCGCGCCACGCAGGGACAGTTCCCCCCGGCGTCCACGTTCAAGGTGATCTCGCTGCCCGCCGCGGTGCAGAGCGGCTACGACCTGCACGGCACGTACCAGTGCGGCAGCTCGTACCAGGTGGGCTCGCGCGCCTTCCACAACTACGAGTCGGAGGCCTACGGACGCATCGACCTCCACCGGGCGATCGTCGTGTCCTGTGACACGATCTTCTACAAGTTCGCCTACGAGACGTGGCTGCGGCTCGGAGGCCTGGCCGCGAAGAGCGACGCCAAGGACCCGTTCGTGCACATGGCGCAGGCGTTCGGCCTGGGCCGCAAGACCGGCATCGACCTGCCGGACGACGGGTCCGGCCGCATCCCGGACCGCGCCTGGAAGAAGGCGTACTGGCAGCAGACGAAGGACTACTACTGCGCCAAGGCGAAGACAGGGTTCCCGGAGGTCGCCGACTCCGACCCCTCGCGAGCGCGCTACCTCACCCAGCTCTCCAAGGAGAACTGCACGACCGGCTACCAGTTCCGGGCCGGTGACGAGGCGAACTTCTCCATCGGCCAGGGCGACGTGAGCGTGACCCCGCTGCAGCTCGCGCTCGTCTACGCCGCGATCGCCAACGGCGGCACGCTCTGGACGCCGCACGTCGGCAAGGCGGTCATGAGCCCGTCCGGCCAGCTGGTCTCGACGGTGAAGCCGGTGAAGGCCGGCACCGTGCCCGTCCACAAGGACGTGCTGCGCTTCCTGCAGAAGGCGCTGCGGGGCGTGGTCACCTCGGGCACCGGTGCCGGGGCGTTCGCCGGCTTCCCGGTACCGGTGTCAGGCAAGACCGGCACCGGCGAGGTCTACGGCAAGCAGGCGACGTCGTGGTTCGCCTCGTACGCCCCGTCCGACAAGCCGCAGTACGCGGTCGTCGTCGTGGTCAGCCAGGGCGGCACCGGCGCCTCGACCTCGGCCCCGGCGGTACGCAAGATCTACGACACGCTCTTCGGGGTGAAGGGCGGCGCCGTCGTGCCGAAGGCCGCCGCGCAGCCCGGTGCGCACCCGCCCGCCGCGCTTCCCGTCGTCCGGCCCGACGGTCGTCTGCAGACGCCTGAGGGACCGGTGGCGGCCAACGAGGGACTGCCCGACGCGCGCCGGTCGACCGTCCCGCGGCAGGCGTCATGACCGACTGGTGGGTGCGCTGGACGGGCACCCGGGCGCGGCGGGCGCGAGCGCACGGCGGTGTGCTCACGAGGCTCGACTGGGTGCTGCTCGTGGCCGCGGTGGTGCTCTCGGTGCTCGGTGCGCTGCTCGTGTGGTCGGCCACGCGGCGCTCCTCGGGCGACCTGTTCCTCACGAAGCACCTGGTCAACCTGGTGATCGGGCTGGTGCTGGGTGCTGCGGTCTCGCTCGTCGACTACCGCGGCCTGCGGGCGTACGTGCCCGTCCTGTATGTCGTCTCGATCGCCGGGCTGGTCGCGGTACTCACGCCGCTCGGGTCGACGATCAACGGCTCCCACTCCTGGATCGTGCTGCCGGCCGGCTTCTCGGTGCAGCCGTCGGAGTTCGCGAAGGTCGCGCTCGTCGTCGCCCTGGCCCTGATCCTCTCGGAGAAGAGGGACGTCGAGGACCGGCCGCGTCACGTCGACGTGCTGCTCGCGCTGGTGGTGGCGGCGGTGCCGCTCGGCCTCGTCATGCTGCAGCCCGACCTCGGGTCAGCGCTCGTGCTGATCGCTCTGCTGCTGGGCGTGGTGACGGTGTCCGGAGCCCCGGCCCGCTGGCTCGTGGGGCTTCTGCTCATCGGGGCGGTGGGCGTCGGCGTGGCCGCCACGACCGACCTCCTCGACACGTACCAGAAGGACCGGCTGACGGCGTTCGCCGACCCGCACGCGGATCCGCGTGGCATCGGCTACCAGACGCGTCAGGTGCGCATCGCCATCGGCTCCGGCGGCGTCGAGGGCGAGGGCCTGTTCCACGGGTCGCAGACGCAGGGAGGGTTCGTTCCCTATCAGCAGACCGACTTCGTCTTCTCGGTCGCGGGGGAGGAGCTCGGCTTCGTCGGGTCGTCGCTGCTGCTCGTGCTCCAGGCGGTCGTGCTCTGGCGGGGGCTGGTCGTGGCGCACCGCGCCGAGGAGCTCTTCGGCCGCCTGGTCGCCGTCGGCGTCGTGTGCTGGTTCACGTTCCAGGTCTTCGAGAACATCGGCATGAACCTCGGGATCATGCCGGTCACCGGCCTGCCCTTGCCGTTCGTGTCGTACGGCGGCTCGAGCATGTTCGCGTCCTGGCTGGCGATCGGCCTGCTGCAGAACGTGCACCTCGGCATGTCGGCCCGCACTCGCTGACCGCCGGCAGCTGGGTGAGGCTCAGAGCCGCATCAGGTGCCGGTCTTGCGGCTCACCCAGCCACCGACCGCGGTCAGCAGGAACAGCACGAGGCCCAGGATCGCCAGCCAGAGCAGGCCCTTGATCACGAAGCCGACCACGGCGAGGACGACGAAGGCGACGAGCAGCAGCACGATGAGTGCACCCATGCACCGCACCGTAGGGGCGCCGCCGGTGCCCGGCCACTGGAGAGCCCTGGTACGCACGTCGTAGCCCTTGTTGACGCGACACGCCGGTCGTGGCGTACACGTCGGCGACGAAGTGCGTCAGGGGGCGACCGCGCGGGGCGGCCCCGGCACCGACCGGCTGCGCAGGCGGTTCCGCGCCGGCACCTCCACGTACCGGTGGAGCAGCACCGCCGCCCCCGCGAGCACCACGGCGTAGCCGGTGAGCACTCCCACCCGCACGAGCGGCCCGTTCGAGGCGACGTCGGACGGCGACAGCACGGCGTGCAGCCCAGGCATGAGCAGCACGTGCGTCATGTAGAGGCAGTAGGAGGCCTCGCCCCAGAAGACGAATGTCCGTCGGGCGAGCACCCGGGCCAGCGGGCCGGCGTCCAGCGCCAGGCACAGCACCAGCAGGCCGAGCGCCGGCGCGAGCCAGTAGCCGTGGTGCGCCGCCGGCACGAGCAGGACGACAGCGGCCAGGCCGACGACCAGCGGCAGCGCCAGGCGGCCGAGGAGCCGAGGGCTGCGCTGGTACACGCGCAGCGCCAGCACGCCGGCGCAGAACTCGACAGCCAGGCGAAGCATGCCGGCGTGCGCCACGTTGCCGTTCGGTAGCGCCCAGAGCGCGAAGATGGTGAGCATGACGGCGTAGCCGAGCAGGGCGAGCGCCACGGTCACCCGGGCCCGGCGCAGGCGGGCGAGCGCGAGCAGCAGCAGCGGGCACGCCAGGTAGGCCGCCCACTCGGCGCTGATCGACCAGGCCGGGGCGTTGAAGCTGGGCCGGTCGTTCCACCAGGCGTGGGTCATCGTGAGGTTCTGCAGGTACGCGCTCACGGTGCGGCGGTGGCCGCCGGCGGTGACACCCAGCGTGCCCACCACCCACGCCTGGAGCAGGTCGGCGTG
Organism: Actinomycetales bacterium; assembly: GCA_035707965.1. Lineage (GTDB taxonomy): Bacteria > Actinomycetota > Actinomycetes > Actinomycetales > Angustibacteraceae > DASSTJ01. Next base: position 16,623 of record DASSTJ010000118.1, on the reverse strand, counting down.
CAGCGTGACGAGGTGCACGGGCCACACCCTCGCGACCCGGTTCTGCACGAACGACGCCGCCTCGCGCGGCCGCCACCGCGCCAGCCGCTCCGAGTAGTTGTAGGCGAGCACGAACCCGCTCAGGACGAAGAAGACGTCGACGCCGAGGTAGCCGGCCGCCATGACGGGTTCGAGCGGGCGCAGCGCCGGGACGAGCGTGAGCACGTCGGACCGGTAGTGGAACAGCACGACCCAGAGCGCGGAGACGGCTCGCAGCCCGGTGAGGGCGGCGATGGTCGGGCGGGACGGCGTGGCGCGGTCGTGCGTGGCGCGGTCGTGCGTGGCGGGGTCGTGCGTGGCGGGCGGGGCAGCGGGTGTCGGCACGCTGGTGCGTCTGCTCGCGCTCATGGTGTCCGTCGTCATCGGCACTAGTGTCCGATATGTATGCATCTTGCGCGCGAGGAGCCGGGGCCGATGCCCCACTTCGTCAGACGTGGGGGACAGGGGCACGCGGGTTAGGCTGGATGCCGCTCCGCACCCTTCCGGAAGGTCGTCGTCATGCCGGTCGAGTCCGTCTTCCCGCGGCTCGAGCCCCTGCTGGCCCGCGTCAGCAAGCCCATCCAGTACGTGGGGGGCGAGCTCAACTCCACGGTCAAGGAGTGGGACGACGCCACGGTCAGGTGGGCGCTCATGTACCCGGACGCCTACGAGGTCGGCGTGTCGAACCAGGGGTCGATGATCCTCTACGAGGTGCTCAACGAGCAGCCCGACGTGCTGGCCGAGCGCACCTACTCGGTGTGGCCCGACCTCGAGGCGCTCATGCGTGAGCACGGGGTGCCGCAGTTCACCGTCGACGCCCACCGGCCCGTGGGTGCCTTCGACGTGCTGGGTATCTCCTTCTCGACCGAGCTCGGCTACACCAACCTGCTCACCGCGCTCGACCTGGCGGGCATCCCGCTGCACGCCGTCGACCGCACCGATGCGGACCCGGTCGTCATCGCCGGGGGCCACGCCGCCTTCAACCCGGAGCCGATCGCCGACTTCGTCGACGCGGCGGTGCTGGGGGACGGCGAGCAGGCGGTGCTCGAGATCACCGACGTCATCCGGCGGTGGAAGGCCGAGGGCCGCCCCGGCGGGCGCGGCGAGCTGCTGCTGCGCCTGGCGAAGACGGGCGGCGTCTACGTCCCCCGGTTCTACGACGTCGAGTACCTGCCCGACGGCCGCATCAAGCGCGTCGTGCCCAACCGCGCCGGAGTGCCGTGGCGCGTCAGCAAGCACACGGTCATGGACCTCGACGCGTGGCCGTACCCGAAGAAGCCGCTGGTGCCGCTTGCCGAGAGCGTGCACGAGCGCATGAGCGTCGAGATCTTCCGCGGCTGCACCCGTGGCTGCCGCTTCTGCCAGGCCGGCATGATCACGCGGCCCGTGCGCGAGCGCAGCATCACCGGCATCGGCGAGATGGTCGAGCGCGGCCTGGCGGCCACCGGGTTCGAGGAGGTGGGGCTGCTCAGCCTGTCGAGCGCGGACCACTCCGAGATCGCCGACGTCACCAAGGGCCTCGCCGACCGGTACGAGGGCACCAACACGAGCCTGTCGCTGCCCTCGACCCGCGTCGACGCCTTCAACATCGACCTGGCGGGCGAGCTGTCGCGGGGCGGCCGCCGCTCGGGCCTGACGTTCGCCCCTGAGGGCGGCAGCGAGCGGCTGCGGCGCGTGATCAACAAGATGGTCAGCGAGGACGACCTCATCCGCACGGTCGCCGCCGCGTACTCGGCCGGCTGGCGCCAGGTGAAGCTGTACTTCATGTGCGGTCTGCCCACCGAGACGGACGACGACGTGCTCGCGATCGCCGGCATGGCCACCAGGGTGATCGCCAAGGGGCGCGAGGTCAGCGGACGCAAGGACATCCGCTGCACGGTGAGCATCGGCGGCTTCGTGCCCAAGCCGCACACACCGTTCCAGTGGGCGCCGCAGCTCGACGCCGAGACCACCGACGCGAGGCTCGCCAAGCTGCGTGACGCCATCCGGGCCGACAAGAGCTACGGCAAGGCGATCGGCTTCCGGTACCACGACGGCAAGCCCGGCATCGTCGAGGGACTGCTGTCGCGCGGGGACCGCCGTGTCGGCCGGGTGATCGAGGCCGTCTGGCGCGACGGCGGGCGCTTCGACGGCTGGAGCGAGCACTTCTCGTACGGCCGCTGGATGGCGGCGGCGGAGGTCGCGTTCGCGGACGAGCCGGTGGACGTGGACTGGTACACGACGCGGGAGCGCGACTTCACCGAGGTGCTGCCGTGGGACCACCTCGACTCGGGCCTCGACAAGGACTGGCTCTGGGAGGACTGGCAGGACGCGCTGTCCGAGGTGGAGGTGGACGACTGCCGCTGGACGCCGTGCTTCGACTGCGGCGTCTGCCCGCAGATGGGTACGGAGATCCAGGTGGGCCCGACCGGCAAGACGCTGCTGCCGCTGACGGTCGCCCGGTGACCGGGCAGGGTCGTGATCGCGTGCGGTGGGCAGGCTCCCTGACGCCGGGGCTGGTGCTGAGCCGGTGACGCCCCGACAGCAGGCGCCGATGCCCGACGGGCCGGCTCCGGCTCCCGCCGTCCAGAAGCTGCGGCTGCGCTACGCCAAGCGCGGCCGGCTGCGCTTCAGCAGCCACCGCGACTTCCAGCGCGCGCTGGAGCGGGCGTTGCGACGCGCTGCCGTCCCGATGGCGTACTCGGCCGGGTTCACCCCGCACCCGAAGGTCTCGTACGCGAACTCGGCGCCGACGGGCACGGCGAGCGAGGCGGAGTACGTCGAGCTCTCCGTCACCGAGCGTTGCGATCCGGAGGCGGTGCGAGAGGCCCTCGACCGCTCCCTCCCGCCGGGGCTCGACGTGCTGCAGGTCGTCGAGGCGGACGCCGGGTCGCTGGCCGACCGTCTCGAGGCCAGCGAGTGGAAGATCGTGCTGCCCGGCGTCACACGAGCGGCCGCCACGGCCGCCCTCGAGCAGCTGATGGCGCGGGACGCGGTCGAGGTGGAGCGGCTCTTCAAGAACGGGCCGCGCCGGTTCGACGCCCGGGGCGCAGTGGTGCACGCGCGCGTCGAGGACGTCGATCAGGACGACTGTGCGATACTTCAGGTGGTCGTACGGCACACCACACCCGCCGTCCGCCCCGACGACGTCCTCGCCGCGCTGCGCGTGGTGGCTCAGCTGGTGCCGCCGTCACCACCCCAGGTGACCCGGCTGGCCCAGGGGCCCCTCAGCGACGCCGGCACGGTGACCGACCCCTTGGCCACCGTCGACGCCGGCGGCGCCTGACGACGCACGCGGAGCACGCGGGCGCCTGGCGCAGACCACGACTTCCGTCGTGACCGCAGCCGCGGTACGACGACGCGACCGCCCCGCGCGGCGCCGGCACGGGTGTGGACGGCGCCCGGGGCCGACGGGAGACTCCCGATGACGGACAGCTCGACCACCGACAACGCAGCACAGGGTGCGGACGCCGCAGCGAAGGGCGCGGGCGACGACACGAGCCAGGCCAGTGCTCCGCGGGCGCGTCGCCGAGCCGCCAGCCGGCCGGCCGGTCCGCCCGCCGCAGAACCAGCCCCCGAGGGCGCGGGCGGCCAGCAGACGGAGCAGGAGAGCCGACCGGCTGCCAAGCGGGCTCGGGCCAGCCGGGCGAAGAAGGCGCCCGCGGCGCCGGCTGCCGCACTGGCGCAGGAGCCGGACGCCGGCACGGGCGCCGGCGGTCAGGCAGAGCCCTCGAGCGACGGCGACGAGACGGCCGCGGCCCCGCCCGCCAAGCGTGCTGCTCGCAAGCGCGCGACGAAGGCGACGGCGGCCGGCCAGGCATCCGCCGACGCGGCCAGCACCGAGGACGCCGCGGGTGACGCGACGGCCGGTGGCACCCAGCCGACCTCGTCGGCTCCTGTCGCGGACGAGCCGGCGCCTGAGGGTGGCGGCGCGTCCACCAAGCCGGCCCGCAAGCGTGCGACTCGCTCGCGCAAGGCCGCCGCTGCGAGCGCGCAGGCCGCCACCGACCAGGCGGTCACCGACCAGCCGACGACCGACCAGTCGGCCACCGAGCCGGCCCAGCGGCCGGCGCTGCCGGGCGCTGCGGACGACGCGCCGGGGTCCGTGCTGACGGGCGTCGGCGTCCCGGTCGTGCGCGGCGCGCAGGCGGAGTCCGACGACGAGCAGACCGACGAGCGTGGGGGCGGCCTCGCTGCCGCAGCGGTGCTGTTCCAGGCGCCGGAGCCGGCCGCTGCGCCCCGCCGTCGTCGTCGTGCGACGTCGCCCGCGGGACCTGTCGGTGCCGACACCGAGGCCACGGCGGAGTCCGCCCAGGACCGTGAAGGTCGCCCGGAGCGGGCCGACGACGAGAGCACGGAGTCGGGCGAGGACGACGCGGCGCAGGGCTCGACGGACGAGCAGGACGACGAGCAGCAGGGCGGGCGCAAGCGTCGCCGGCGCGGCGGTCGTGGCCGCCGCCGCCGCGGTGACGGCGACAGCCAGAGCGGCGACGGCGAGGACGGCGAGGGTCAGGGCGCCTCCGGCGGCCGGGCGTCGACGTCCGACGAGGCGGACCGTGGCGAGGCGGACGCCTCCGCCGGCGACCACGACGAGGCGGCGCAGGAGCAGGACGACGACCACGGGGACGAGGACGAGAGCGGCTCGTCGAGCCGGCGCCGACGCCGGCGTCGCCGCCGTTCGGGCTCCAGCGACACCTCCGACGAGGCGCCCAACGGCTCAGGCAGGTCGCGCAACGGCCGCAGGGGCGACGACGAGGTCGCGTCCGTCAAGGGCTCCACGCGGCTCGAGGCGAAGAAGCAGCGCCGTCGGGACGGCCGCGAGGCGGGCCGACGCAAGCAGATCATCACCGAGTCGGAGTTCCTGGCCCGCCGCGAGAGCGTCGAGCGCACGATGATCGTGCGTGAGCGCTCCGGGCGGACGCAGATCGCGGTGCTCGAGGACGACGTGCTGGTCGAGCACTACGTCGCCAACGAGACCAACAGCTCGATGATCGGCAACGTCTACCTCGGTCGGGTGCAGAACGTGCTGCCGAGCATGGAAGCGGCGTTCGTCGACATCGGCAAGGGCCGCAACGCCGTGCTCTACGCCGGCGAGGTCAACTGGGACGCCGCCGGGCTCGAGGGCCAGCCCCGCCGCATCGAGCAGGCCCTGAAGTCCGGCGACACCGTGCTCGTGCAGGTCACCAAGGACCCGCTCGGCCACAAGGGTGCGCGGCTGACGAGCCAGGTCTCGCTGCCCGGCCGCTACCTGGTGTACGTGCCGAACAGCTCGATGACCGGCATCTCGCGCAAGCTGCCCGACACCGAGCGCTCGCGGCTGAAGAAGATCCTCAAGACGGTCGTCCCGGAGCACGCCGGCGTCATCGTGCGCACCGCCGCCGAGGGCGCCACCGAGGAGGAGCTGGCGCGCGACGTCACCCGGCTGACCCAGCAGTGGGAGGAGATCCAGGCGAAGGCCGGCTCGAGCTCGGGCGGCTCGGCGCCGAAGCTGCTGCACGGCGAGCCGGACCTGACGATCCGCGTGGTGCGGGACGTCTTCAACGAGGACTTCGCCAAGCTCGTCGTCAGCGGTGCCGGCGCGTGGGACGTCGTCCAGCCCTACCTGCAGCAGGTGGCGCCGGACCTGGCCGACCGTGCCTCCCGCTGGACGGCCGAGGAGGACGTCTTCGTCGCCCACCGCATCGACGAGCAGCTCGCCAAGGCGATGGACCGCAAGGTGTACCTGCCGAGCGGCGGGTCGTTGGTCATCGACCGCACGGAAGCCATGACGGTCGTCGACGTGAACACCGGCAAGTTCACCGGCTCCGGCGGCAACCTCGAGGAGACGGTCACCCGCAACAACCTCGAGGCGGCCGAGGAGATCGTCCGTCAGCTCCGCCTGCGCGACATCGGCGGCATCATCGTCGTGGACTTCATCGACATGGTGCTCGAGAGCAACCGCGACCTCGTGCTGCGCCGGCTCGTGGAGTGCCTCGGACGTGACCGCACGAAGCACCAGGTGGCGGAGGTGACCTCCCTCGGGCTCGTGCAGATGACGCGCAAGCGGGTCGGCCAGGGCCTGCTGGAGGTGTTCAGCGAGCCCTGCGACCACTGCCACGGCCGCGGCATCATCGTGCACTCCGAGCCCGTGTCGAAGAACGGCTCCGGCAACGGCTCCGGTAACGGCCACGGCTCCGGCGGCAACAGCGGCAACGGCGGCTCGGGACGGTCCCGGCGGGGCAAGGGCGGCTCTGGCTCGTCCGGCGGCTCCGGCTCCGGCGCCAGCAGCGCCCAGCAGCCGCCCCGCGGCCCCATCCCTGCGGGGCTCGTCGCCTCCCTCGCTCGGCACGCCGATCATCACGACGACGAGCACCACGACGGCGAGGACCACGAGGGCGAGCACCACGAGGAGCCGACCGGCGAGGCTGCGGTGGCGCTGCTGTCGGCGTCGACGACGCAGGACGGAAGTCAGACGGCTGTCGCAGCGGATCGCCCGGCCGATGAGGCACCGGTCGACGAGGCGCCGGTCGAGCAGGCGCCGGTCGACGCCGCGGCAGCCGAGCCGGCGCCCGACGAGCAGCCGCAGGCCGTCCAGGCACCGACCGAGGAGCCCGAGGCTCCGGCTGCGAAGCCGCGCCGTCGTCGCCGTGCGGCCTCGGCGCCGGCCGGACCGCCCGCCAAGCACGACACCGTGGACGAGCGCCCGCACGAGCCGGAGACGTCGGCCACCACCTGACGGCAGCGGTGAGCGGGGCTTCCGCTTGACGACACCGCTCACCCCTGGTGTGCTCCTGGGACGACGTCGGATCGCTGCGGTCGTGACGACGCCGGCACGAACCGGAGCACGTGGGTACTACCGGCCTTCGAGGAGGCGGTGGCATGGCGGCGCGCAGGACGTTCCTCGCCTGGCCGGTGCTGCGGCAGGCGACCGGCGCGGACCTGCTCGGGCGCGGCGCTGCCGTGCGCTCGCAGCGCACCGACCAGGTCGTCGCCCGCACCGAGACGGCGGACCGCGTGGCGCGAAGCGTCTGCCCGTACTGTGCCGTCGGCTGCGGCCAGAAGGTCTTCGTCAAGGACGAGAAGGTCATCCAGATCGAGGGCGACCCGGACAGCCCCGTCTCGCGCGGGCGACTGTGCCCGAAGGGGTCGGCGAGCAAGAACCTCGTGACGAGCCCGTTGCGGCAGACGAAGGTGCGGTACCGCCGGCCGTACGGCACCGAGTGGGAGGACCTCGACCTCGGGACCGCGATGGGCATGATCGCGGACCGGGTCGTGCAGGTCCGACGGGACACCTGGCAGGACGTGGACGAGCAGGGGCGCAAGGTCCGCCGGACGCTCGGCATCGCCGGTCTCGGTGGGGCCACCCTCGACAACGAGGAGAACTACCTCATCAAGAAGCTGTTCACGGCGATGGGGGCCATCCAGATCGAGAACCAGGCGCGTATTTGACACTCCGCCACCGTCCCCGGTCTGGGGACCAGCTTCGGTCGCGGAGGCGCCACCACATTCCAGCAGGACCTCGCCAACGCTGACTGCATCATCATCCAGGGGTCCAACATGGCGGAGGCCCACCCGGTCGGCTTCCAGTGGGTGATGGAGGCCAAGCTGCGTGGGGCGAAGGTCATCCACGTCGACCCGCGGTTCACGAGGACGAGCGCGCTGGCGCACACCTACGTGCCGCTGCGCGCCGGGACCGACATCGCCTTCCTGGGCGGCATCGTCAACTACGTCCTGTCGAACGAGCTCGACTTCCGCGAGTACGTCCTCGCGTACACCAACGCAGCGACGATCGTCAGCGGCGACTTCACCGACGCCGACGACCTCGAGGGCCTGTTCTCCGGGTTCGACGCCGAGACGCGCAGCTACGACCCGAGCAGCTGGCAGTACGCCGGGGAGGAAGACGAGGCTGGTTCCCAGCACCACATGCACACCCAGCGGGAGACGTCGTCCGCCCAGCAGCACGGCAGCCACGGCGTCGTCAGCGGCGAGGGCACGCAGCGTGACGAGACGCTGCAGGACCCCCGCTGCGTCTACCAGGTCCTCAAGCGGCACTTCGCCCGCTACACCCCCGAGCTGGTCGAGCAGGTCTGCGGCGTGTCGCCGGAGGCGTTCCGCGAGGTCTGCGAGGCGTGGACGACGAACTCGGGCCGCGAACGCACGACGGCGCTCGTGTACAGCGTGGGCTGGACGCAGCACAGCGTCGGCGTGCAGTACATCCGCACGGCCGCGATCCTGCAGCTGCTGCTCGGCAACATCGGCCGCACCGGCGGGGGGATCATGGCGTTGCGCGGCCACGCGAGCATCCAGGGCTCGACCGACATCCCGACCCTGTTCGACATCCTCCCCGGCTACCTGCCGATGCCGCACGCCGAGCACCACCCGGACCTCGAGTCCTGGATCGGCAAGATCCGCAAGCCTGGCGGCAAGGGTTTCTGGGACCTCGCCGACGCCTACGCCGTCAACCTGCTGAAGGCCTACTGGGGCGACCACGCGACGGCGGAGAACGACTTCTGCTTCGACTACGTGCCCAAGCTGACCGGCGACCACGGCACCTACCGGACCGTGCTGGACATGATCGACGGCACGGTCAAGGGCTACTTCGTCTTCGGCCAGAACCCCGCCGTCGGGTCGGCCCACGGGCGTGCCCAGCGCCTCGGCATGGCCAACCTCGACTGGCTCGTGGTGCGCGACCTGTTCGAGATCGAGACCGCGACGTTCTGGAAGAACTCTCCCGAGGTCGAGACGGGCGAGATCGTGCCGGAGGAGTGCCGCACCGAGGTGTTCCTGCTGCCAGCCGCGTCACACGTGGAGAAGAACGGCACGTTCACGCAGACGCAGCGCATGCTCCAGTGGCGCGAGAAGGCCGTCGACCCGGTCGGCGACTGCCGCTCGGAGCTGTGGTTCTTCTACCACCTCGGCCGCATGATCCGAGAGCGGCTGGCCGGCTCCACCGACGAGCGGGACCGTCCCCTGCTCGACCTCAGCTGGGACCTGCCCACTTCGGGCGAGCACGACGAGCCCAGCGCCGAGGCTGTCCTGATGGAGATCAACGGCTACGAGGTCGCGACGAGACGTCCCCTGTCGTCCTTCACCGAGATGAAGGCGGACGGGTCCACCCTGGGCGGCTGCTGGATCTACACCGGCGTGTTCGCGGACGGGGTGAACCAGGCGGCCCGGCGCAAGCCCGGGCGGGAGCAGTCGTGGGTGGCGCCGGAGTGGGGCTGGGCGTGGCCGGCGAACCGGCGGATCCTCTACAACCGCGCCTCCGCCGACCCCGAGGGCCGGCCGTGGAGCGAGCGCAAGGCCTATGTCTGGTGGGACCCGGACCTCGGCGAGAGCGGCGAGTGGACCGGCCACGACGTGCCCGACTTCGAGAAGACGAAGCCGCCGTCGTACCGCCCACCTGACGACGCGACCGGTGTCGCTGCGCTGGCTGGCGACGACGCCTTCATCATGAACGGCGACGGCAAGGGCGCTCTCTTCGTCGCGCACGGACTCATCGACGGGCCGCTGCCGACCCACTACGAGCCGGTGGAGTCCCCGGTCCGCAACCGGCTCTACGGCCAGCAGGCCAACCCGACGCGCAAGGAGTACCGGCGGCCGGACAACCCGCTCAACCCCAGCCCGCCGGCGGACGCGGACGAGGTCGAGGTGTTCCCCTACGTGTTCACGACGAGCCGCCTCACCGAGCACCACACTGCGGGAGGGATGAGTCGCTACCTGCCGTACCTGTCCGAGCTGCAGCCCGAGATGTTCGTCGAGGTCTCGCCGGCGCTGGCCGCTGAACGGGGCCTGGAGCACATGGGGTGGTGCCACGTCGTGACCGCCCGCTCGGCGATCGAGGGCCGCGTCATGGTGACCGACCGACTGACGCCGCTGCGCGTCGAGAACCGGGTGGTGCACCAGGTGTGGCTGCCGTACCACTGGGGAGCCGGCGGACTGGTGACCGGCGACTCCGCGAACGACCTGTTCGGCATCACCTTGGACCCGAACGTGCTGATCCAGGAGAGCAAGGTCGGCACGTGCGATGTCCAGCCCGGTCGGCGGCCGACGGGCGCGGCGCTGCGTCGCTACGTCCAGGGGTACGTGCGGCGAGCCGGCCTGGACCAGGGCCAGCAGGCGCCGATCGTGACGGCGTCGACCGCGGACGACGGCTCGAAGGGGCACACGTGATCGGCAAGAACGCGCTGTTCGGACCGCTCGACCCGGCCGCCGACGCCGGGTACGCCGACCCGCCGGCGCGCAAGGGCTTCTTCACCGACACCAGCGTGTGCATCGGCTGCAAGGCCTGCGAGGTGGCGTGCAAGGAGTGGAACGAGGTGCCGGACGACGGGTTCGACCTCCTCGGCATGTCGTACGACAACACCGGCTCGCTGAGCGCCAACACCTGGCGGCACGTCGCGTTCATCGAGCAGCCGGACCGTCGTGCGCCGGTCGACCTCGGTATGCCGTCCGTGGGCCGGCGCGGTGGGGAGCCGGACGACGGCCAGCAGACCGAGGTGGTGGCGGACGACAAGCCTGACTTCCGGTGGTTGATGTCGTCCGACGTGTGCAAGCACTGCACGCACGCCGCGTGCCTCGACGTCTGCCCGACCGGCTCGCTGTTCCGCACGGAGTTCGGCACGGTCGTCGTCCAGGACGACATCTGCAACGGGTGCGGCTACTGCGTGCCCGCCTGCCCGTACGGAGTGATCGAGCGGCGCTCCGGGCCGGCCGGCGCGAAGAACGTCGGCGTCGCTCAGAAGTGCACGCTCTGCTACGACCGTCTCGGGGCCGGCCAGACGCCGGCGTGCGCGCAGGCGTGCCCGACGCAGTCGATCCAGTTCGGGGACGTCGACGAGCTCCGTGAGCGCGCGCGTCAGCGGCTGGAGAGCCTGCACGCCGACGGCGTCGCCGATGCTCGTCTCTACGGCAACGACCCGAACGACGGTGTCGGCGGCGCCGGCGCCTTCTTCCTCCTGCTCGACGAGCCCGAGGTCTACGGGCTCCCGCCCGACCCCGTCGTCACCACGCGTGACCTGCCCACGATGTTCAACCGAGCCACGGCGGCGGCGGGTGCTCTGTTCGTCGGCGCGGTGCTCTCCTTCCTGGGGAGGCGCCGGTGAACGTCGTGGGCCTGGGGGCGACGCCGGGCAGGCCAGGGGGACGGCGGCGTCGTGGCGGCGCGGAGCAGTCGATGGTGCCGGACGCCGACTTCCGGTCGTACTACGGGATGCCGGTGGTCAAGGCCTCGCCGTGGCAGTCCGACATCCCGGCCTACATCTTCTTCGGCGGCCTCTCGGCCGGCTCGTCGCTGCTCGCCGCGGGTGCCGACCTCACGGACCGGCCCACCCTGCGCCGCGCCGGTCGGCTCACCGCCCTCGTGAGCATGTCGGCCACGATGGCGACGCTCGTCCACGACCTCGGCCGGCCCGCGCGCTTCCTCAACATGCTGCGCACCGTGAAGCTGACGTCGCCGATGTCGGTGGGCAGCTGGATCCTCGCCGCCTACGGGCCGGTCGCGGGGGTGACCGCCGTCGCCGAGCTGGCGGAGCTGCTGTCCGGACGTCGGCAGCGCGGGCTTCTCGGACTGCTCGCCGGGGTCGGTCGTCCGGCAGGTCTCGTCGCCGGGCTCACCGCCCCACCCGTGGCCGCGTACACGGCGGTGCTGCTCGCCGACACCGCGACGCCGTCCTGGCACGAGGCCTACCGCGAGCTTCCTTTCGTCTTCGTGGGTTCGGCGGCGGCTGCCGCCGGCGGCCTGGCTATGGTGACGACGCCGGTCGAGCAGGCGGGGCCGGCCCGGCGGATGGCCGTCGGCGGAGCGGTCCTCGAGCTCGCGGCGGCGCGGCGCATGGAGAATTCGATGGGCATCACGGCGGAGCCCCTCCACCAGGGGTTGGCCGGCCGGCTCATGAAGGCCAGCACCGCGCTCACCGCCGCCGGGGCGGTCGGGTCGCTGGTGTCGTCCCGCAGCCGGCTTCTCAGCGCCGTCTCGGGGGCGGCCCTCGTGGTGGCCTCGGTGTGCACGCGGTTCGGCATCTTCGAGGCGGGACAGGCCTCAGCCCGCGACCCTCGCTACACCGTCGCGCCGCAGCGCGAACGCGTCGACGCAGGACGACCCGTGCGGCACGACCCGTAGGCCGGCACCACCTGCGGGCCGGACCGGCCGCGGCGCAGGCGGCGGGGCGTCGTGTGGCGTCGTTCGCGCCGAGCAGCAGCCAGCTGTGGGTTGATCATCGCCGGGTGCGGCGTCATCAGCGGTTTCGGGCTCGGCTTCGCGTACGTCGTCAGTCCAGGCCGAGGACGACCTCGAGCGCGTCGTCGAGCGCGTCCAGCTCGGACCTGCTCAGACGGCCGGCGAACCCGCCCAGACGAGTCTCGGGGTCGACGACGGTCAGCTGCTCCGCCATGAGACGAGTCTTCACTCCGCTGATCTCGAGCTCGGGCGAAATGACGCCGCGCGTCGGCCGGTCGAGGTCGGGACGACGAGGCATGTCGACAGCGGAAGGTCGTCAGACTCGACGATGACGGCACAGCCACCATGCGTGCCGTCGGTGCCGACACGACGACCTCCGGGTCGGCCGTAGGCCTCGGCCGGGCGTCGGTTTGACCCGGTGGACCGTGAATCCGTACCCTGAGGGGTCGGTGCGCTCCGTGCGCGCCATCCCGCGTGCGCCCGAGCACGGCTCTTGCCGGTGCCCGCCGCTCATGCCCGGAGGCCGGCGACAGCCGGCCCGGGGGGACCCCGAACGACGAGAGAGTGAGCTTGCTGTGTACGCGATCGTCCGCGCTGGCGGCCGTCAGGAGAAGGTGTCCGTCGGCGACGTCGTCGTCATCGACAAGGTGCAGGCACAGGCCGGCGAGTCCATCGACCTTCCCGCGCTGCTGCTGGTCGACGGCGAGACCGTGACGAGCGACGCCGCGAAGCTCGCCAAGGTCAAGGTCAGCGCCGAGGTGGTGGGCGCTCACAAGGGTCCGAAGATCACGATCATGAAGTACAAGAACAAGACGGGGTACCGCAAGCGTCAGGGTCACCGTCAGCACGAGACCCGCGTGAAGGTCACGGCGATCGAGGCCTGAGGGTCTCGTCCCGTCGTCCAGCCCTGAGAGAACGAGGAAGAAGCCATGGCACACAAGAAGGGCGCGTCGTCCACGCGCAACGGTCGTGACTCGAACGCCCAGCGCCTCGGCGTGAAGCGCTTCGGTGGTCAGGTCGTCGGCGCGGGCGAGATCATCGTCCGGCAGCGCGGCACGCACTTCCACCCCGGTGAGGGCGTGGGTCGTGGCGGCGACGACACGCTGTTCGCGCTCGTCGAGGGCGCCGTGACGTTCGGCAGCAAGCGGGGCCGCAAGACCGTGAGCGTGCTGCCGCCGGCCTGACCGGCCGCGCACACCAGCGAACTCCCGGAAGGGGGCGGGCCGTGTCGGCCCGCCCCCTTCCGTCGTTCCCCTCGTACCAGTCCCAGTCCACACCGCGACCGCCGACCCCGCACGCAGCGCCGAGGCGCTAGCGTCGCAGCGTCCCGGTCCGACAGCGTCGGAGGCCCACGATGGCGTCGTTCGTCGACCACGTCGTGCTGCACGTCGCCGCCGGCGACGGCGGCAACGGCTGCGCCTCGGTGCACCGCGAGAAGTTCAAGCCCCTCGGCGGGCCGGACGGGGGCAACGGCGGCCGCGGCGGCGACGTCGTCCTGGTCGTCGACCCGAGCACGACCACGCTGCTCGACTACCACCGGTCGCCGCACCGCCGCGCCACCAGCGGCAAGCCGGGCCAGGGCTCCAACCGCAGCGGCCTCGACGGCCAGGACCTCGTCCTGCCCGTCCCGGACGGGACGGTGGTGACGACACCGGACGGCGACGTGCTGGCTGACCTGGTCGGCGCCGGCACCCGGTTCGTCGTCGCCCAGGGCGGTCGGGGCGGCCTCGGCAACGCGGCGCTCGCGTCCGCGCGGCGCAAGGCACCCGGCTTCGCCCTCCTCGGCGAGCCCGGTGACGGCGGCGACGTCGTGCTCGAGCTCAAGTCGCTCGCCGACGTCGCGCTCGTGGGCTTCCCGAGCGCGGGCAAGTCGAGCCTGGTCGCCGCCATGTCCGCCGCCCGCCCGAAGATCGCCGACTACCCGTTCACCACGCTGGTGCCGAACCTGGGCGTCGTCCAGGCGGGCGACGTGCGCTTCACCGTCGCCGACGTGCCCGGGCTGATCCCTGGAGCGAGCGAGGGCAAGGGACTCGGCCTCGAGTTCCTGCGTCACGTCGAGCGCTGCGCGGTGCTCGCGCACGTCATCGACTGCGCCACCCTCGAGCCAGGCCGCGACCCGGTCTCCGACTTCGAGGTCATCGAGGCCGAGCTCGCCGCCTACACGGTGGACGAGTCGCTGGGCGGCCGACCGCTGGCCGAGCGTCCCCGCATCGTCGTCCTCAACAAGGCCGACGTGCCGGACGCCGTCGAGCTCGCTGAGCTGGTGACGCCGGAGTTCGAGGCGCGTGGCCTGCAGGTCTTCACGGTCTCGGCCGTCTCGCACGCCGGCCTGCGCGAGCTGGGCTTCGCCATGGCGGCGCACGTCGCCGCAGCACGGGCCGCGACCGCCACGGTCGCGCCACCGCGCGTCGTCCTGCGGCCCAAGGCCGTGAACGACGCCGGGTTCGAGATCCGCCGCGAGGACACCGCCGACGGACCGGTCTTCCGGGTGCTGGGCGAGCGGCCGCAGCGGTGGGTGCGGCAGACCGACTTCGCCAACGAGGAGGCCGTGGGCTACCTCGCCGACCGGCTGGCCAGGCTCGGTGTCGAGGACGCGCTCTTCACGGCCGGCGCGACCCCCGGGGCGGAGGTGGCCATCGGCCCCGGTGACGACGCCGTCGTCTTCGACTGGGAGCCGACCATGGCCGCGGGAGCCGAGCTGCTGGCCGGACCGCGCGGCACCGACGTCCGCCTGCTCGACGACTCCCGCCCCACCCGGGAGGCCAAGCGCGCCCGCTACGAGGAGCGGAAGACGGCGAAGGCCGCCGCTCGTGAGGAGCTGGCGGCCGAGCGTCGCGCCGGCCACTGGGCCGACCCGGACGACGCGTCCGGCGAGAGGCCCGCGCCCGACGGCCGTGCTGCCGGGGAGGACGACGACGACGATGCCTGAGCGGTCGCGCGCGCTGACCGACCGGTCCGAGCTCGCCTCGGCCCGTCGTGTGGTCGTGAAGGTCGGCTCCAGCTCGTTGACGCACCCGGACTCGGGGCTCGACCCCGAACGGTTGGTCGCGCTCGTCGACGCGTTGGGTGCCTACCGGCGCCAGGGCGCCCAGGTGCTGCTGGTGTCGTCCGGGGCGATCGCGGCCGGGCTCGAACCGCTGGGTCTGGCCCGCCGTCCCCGTGACCTGGCGACGCAGCAGGCGGCAGCGAGCGTCGGGCAGGGACTGCTGGTCGCCCGCTACAGCGGGGCG
The DNA here is from genome assembly GCA_035707965.1 of Actinomycetales bacterium. Taxonomy (GTDB): domain Bacteria; phylum Actinomycetota; class Actinomycetes; order Actinomycetales; family Angustibacteraceae; genus DASSTJ01. Next base: position 1,239 of record DASSTJ010000118.1, on the reverse strand, counting down.
TTCGCCCGGCACGGCGTCCAGGTCGGCCAGGTGCTGCTCACCGCCGAGGACGTGATCCGGCGCAGCCACTACGCGAACGCGCGCCGCACGCTCTACCGTCTGCTGCAGCTGGGCATCCTGCCCGTCGTCAACGAGAACGACACTGTCGCGACCGACGAGATCCGCTTCGGCGACAACGACCGGCTCGCCGCGCTCGTCGCCCACCTCGTCCAGGCCGATGCGCTGCTGCTGCTCACCGACGTGGACGCGCTCTACGACGCCCCACCCAGCAGACCGGGGGCGACCCGGCTCTCCGTCGTCCGTGGTGCCGCCGACCTCGACGGCGTCGACCTCCGCTCGACGGGCAGCGCGGTGGGTACGGGGGGCATGGTGACGAAGGTCGAGGCAGCCGGCATCGCCACGGTGGCCGGCATCGCCACGCTCCTGACGAGCGCCGAGAACGCGTCGGCAGCGCTCGCGGGTGGTGACGTGGGGACGTGGTTCGCCCCGACCGGGGCACGGCGGGCTAGCCGGCTGCTGTGGCTCGCCCACGCGACGCGTCCGCGCGGACGGCTGATCCTCGACGACGGAGCGGTCGCCGCGGTGGTCGAGCGGCGCATGTCGCTGCTACCCGCTGGAGTCACCGGGGTCGATGGTGGCTTCCATGCGGGTGATCCGGTCGACCTGTGTACGGAAAACGGCCACGCGGTGGCCCGCGGACTGGTCAACTATGCAGCAGCAGAGATGCCGGGCCTGCTCGGCCGCTCTACCCGAGACCTCGCCCGAGAGCTCGGACCCGCGTACGAGCGGGAGGTCGTCCACCGGGACGACCTCGTGCTCCTGCGCCGCTGACCGGAGGGCAACACGTGGCGGAGGTCGACCTGACGACCGTGGAGCGGCCGCTGTGGCACGTCACTCTCACGTTGACGGGTGACCCGGTCCCGCCGGAGCAGCTTCGAGTCGCCTTGAACCGGTTGGTCGAGGAACGCCCGTTCATGCTGTCCATCCGATATGCGCCGGATCGTGTCGAGCTGCGCTTCTGGGACGAGGCCGAGGACGTCGACGACGCCGCTGCCATCGCGCTGCGGCTGTGGGGCGACCACCGCGGCAGCGCTGGACTCCCCAGCTGGCGGGTCGTGGGGCTCGAGGTCCTCGACCGGGAGACGGTCCACGCCCGCGGCTCGGGCGCGACCGCACGACCGCTCGTCGCGGCCGGCGTCACGCCGCTCTGACGCCCCCTCTGCCCGCGTTTCGCGCGAA
>DASSTJ010000117.1:0-11442 GCA_035707965.1 Actinomycetales bacterium | reverse complement strand
CAGGACCACGTTGCGGGCCTCGGCGAGGAACCCGCCGGAGGCCAGGGCGGCGACCTGCTGGCGGACGGCGGGTTGGGCGTCGAAGTCGAAGTCCTCCAGGGTCTTGACGGTGCCGAACCCGGCCCCGCGGATCCGCAGCCGCGGCATCGCTAGGCCGAGGTGTGACGCCGATCGCAAGGCGAACGCCCTCATTGCCGTGGCGCAGAAAGTGCGGCACAATATGCAGCATGGACACGCTGCATCGGCCGACGCGCAAGTCCCTGCCCCTGACCGCACGAGACGTCGAGGACCTCATCAAGATCCGGAACTCGGTCGCGCACCGGGCCGCGCTCGCCGACCTGGTCGACGCGCCTGTCAGCGAGGGCGCGAGCGAGGCCAGCGTCCTGCGGGCTGTGTTCGAAGCAGGGCTGCGCGCCGTGCGTCACCAGGTCGAGGAGGCTGGCTACGCAAAGCTGGCCGCCGAGATGGACGCCTCCACCCGACAGGCCAGCGCCCGGCGCCGGCGCCCCGCCTGGGCGGATGAGTGAGCTGGCCGCTGCTGCGGGGTCAGGTCTTTCGCGCTGACATCGGGCTGAACGAGCCGAAGCTGTTCGTGGTCGTCTCCAACAAACGCCGCAACAACGTGCTGCCGCAGGTACTGACCGTGAGGCTTACCACTTCACCCAAGCCCAGCCTGCCCAGCATCGTCGAGCTCGGGCACCCTGAAGCGTTCGTCGGCTACGCGGTGTGCGACGACATCGTAGAGGTCTACGAGAACGAGGTCATCGCAGTCACCGGCGCCCTGTCAGTCCGAGCGATGCGTGCCATCAACGCTGGACTGGCGGCCGCCCTCGCGTTGGACTGACCGCGGGTATCTCGACGTCAAGGGAACTGTGGCGGCACGCCGCTTAGCGCGTGACGAAGACGCCCGTGGCGACGAGTCGTCGCAGGTCAGGCTCCTGTGTGGTTACCCCACGTTGTGACGAAGGCCCGACCATGCGGTCCGGGCCTTCGTCGTTCCCGGCGATCTTTTTCTCTGCGATGTCGTGCGGCATGGTCCGGTCGAGCCCAGCGTCACATCATGCTGTCGAGGTCGCGGACGGCGTAGCGGTGGTGCTCCCACTCCTCCTTGAGGATCGTGTGCAGGCACGACAGGGTGCTCCGCGTCCTTCCGGGCGCCCAGGGGTGGGGGCGCGGCTCGGCGAGGGCGGCAGGCGTGACGTCGGCGAGGAAGTCGCGGACCATGGCGACGCGGCCCGCGCGCACCGCGAGCACCTCGTCGTAGGTGGGGGTCGTCGCGCTGAAGACGGACGCGTCGTAGCCGTCGCTCTCGAACTCTGCGTACGGCTGCCCGATGGGGTGGTACGGCTGCTCGACGCCGAGGATGGTCTGGCGCAGCCACACGTCCGTGGCCATGACGAGGTGACGCAACGTCTGCGCGAACGACCACTCACCGTCCACCGACACGTCGACGGTGCCAGTCGGCATCGCGGCGGCCCGCTCGAGAGTCGCCGCCCACGTGCGCTCGACCGCGGCCCAGGCTGAGCGAAGCCCCGCTGGATCCGACGCATGTCGCTGCGCCCGGCCCGGGAAGCGCCGGTTGAGCTCGGCGTCGACGAGTGGCACGACGTCGACGCCGTTGACCGTGAGTGTGCAGCCCTCGTCGAACAGCCACGGCGTGTCGATCTGCAGTCCGGTGACCTCGACCGCACGCATCACCGCCCCGGAGAGATCAGTCCCGACGAACCGGGCACCCTTCAGGTCAGCATCGCTGAGCGCTGCGGGGTCGTCAGACCAGCCTGTGTCGGTCACTGCGCCCTCCCCGGTGGTTGGCAACCGTCATCGCCAGCATGCCGGTTACCTCCGACAGGGCGGCCATACCTGACTGTCTGGTCGCGAGCGGAGGGCGCGCCACCCTCTTGCCATCCTATTGCGCAGGTGCTATATGAATGGCGAAGCAGTCGCCATAGATCCACGTGATCTGCGACCCACACCCGGGATCCGAGCCAGCGGGAGCCATGGAGGTGGACACCATGCTGATGCGCCGCGACGGCGGTGGCGTAGCACCGACGTTGGGCACCGGTGTGCTGCCGACCGCAGCAGCGCCTGGTCCGGCGCGGCAGGACGTGCTCGGGCAACCGATCGACGAGCAGCTCCTCGACCTGATCTGCGCCGATCCCGAGCTGCTGGCTGCCGAGTTCGACTCGATCGTCGCCGCGGAGTGGCCGATCCCGCCGGTGACGCACCTGCGGCACGCCGCCGCGGCCGGACCACCGGACCGAACGCTCGGCCGTCTCTGCCTCGACGTGGGGGCGCTCGCGTTCCGACCCCACCACCCGGGGATCGGCGGGTGGGCCCGGGAGCGCTCACCGCCTCGACGCGCCGGCGTCTCTGTCCAGAGAAGGGGTCGTGACTCACCGGAAGGAAGGTGGTCGTCGCACGAGAACTCACCCCATACCCCCGAGGTGACGCTCGTCCCGCCCGCGCCTGTGATTCTCTCCGTCCGACGCACTCTGCGCGACGCCTGCGCCTGAACGGCGCCAACGTGAGTGGGCCGGGCGAGCGCCCTCCTCACGTGGTCCCGGCCATCGGCCGGGACCACGGCCATTCCTGAAGGTCTGTCGTCACGGTCGCGTGCTGACGACCAGGAGGGCCGCGTCGTCCACCGGGACGAGATTCGCGCGCACCCAGGGGCCGTCGGAGAACCTGTGGGTGCTGCTCGCGTCCAGCAGGCTGCGAGCGGGACGTGGCAGCCAGTAGGTGGACGACGTGTCGACGGCGGAGAGGTCCTCCTTCCAGCCGGCAGCGACGAGCCGGTCCTTCATCGACCTCGCTGCGTCGTGCCCGACCGCGGTCGCGGCCAGCGGGCCGGCGCCGGACGAGCCAGGCGGAGCGTCAGGCAGCGTGCCGTCCGTGCCCGGCCGGAGGGGCGTCGGGACCTGCGGCGGCGCCGAGGCGGCATTCGGCGCCACCACGAGGACGACGACGGGCAGCTCGTACCCGTACCGGTCTGCCGCCCCAGCGACGAGCGCGCTCGTCGAGCTCGCCGCGCGGTAGCCGTCCGGCACGCCGAGCTGCTGGACGTCGTGCCTCAGCTTCGCCGCGGTGGGGTGCGCACCCTCGACCGCGCCAGGCGCCGCGAGCGCAGCGACCCCGGCCAGCACGGCCACGACCCCGGCCAGGGCAGGCCACGACGTCCGGCGCCACAGCAACGCGGTCGGCACGGCGGCGAGCACCGGCAGACACGCCAGCCACACGTACCACGAGCCGTGCAGCTCGCCGCCGAGGCGATGCCCCAGCCGATCGAGCAGCCAGGTGGTCAGCAGCGTGGTGAGGACGACGGCAGCCACCAGCCGCTGGGCCAGTCCGGTGGCGGCGGCCCGGCGCCACGCCGGTAGGCGCGTCTCAACCGACGAAGGCGGCGCGTCACCCAGCTTGTCGGGCCGCGGCCTCGCCAAGCCGTCGACCAGCCACACCGCGGCGGCCGGCGCGACCAGGACGCCCACCCCCTGCGTGACCACACCGAGCACCACCGCCACCGGCATGAACATGAGCCCGGTGACGACGGCTCGCGGAGAGCGACGGCGGTGCAGTCCGAACCCGATGCCGAGCGCGCCGGAGACCAGCGCGCACGTGGCCGCGAGGAGCAGCGTCAGAACGGCCCAGCCCAGCTCCTCCCAGCCCGTCGAGCCGCCGTCCGCTCCGCTCGGCCGGAACGGCAGCATGATGAGCACCGCCAGGCCGGCGCCGAGCAGCGTCGCGGCGAGGCCCCACACCGACGCGGTGAGCACGGCTCGACGCATCGAGTGCTGCGGTACCGCCGGTTCTGGCGGCGCCGTCGTGGCCTGACTCATGGTCCCCCCGGTGCTCGTGGGTCAGCTGCGCGGACGACGTCCGAGACCCCTTCGTACCAGGCCGTGGCGACAGGACTCGGCGACGCGCGGCCGTGACCTCTGCTCAGCTGTCAGCGCCCGGCGCCGGCGAGATGAGGGCGACCGGTGCATCCGAGCTGCCGCCGTGCGCGCGGCAGGCACGTCACCGCGCTATGTAGCCGCCGTCGATGTAGAGCTCGAGGCCCGTGATGAAGGCGGCGTCGTCGCTCGCGAGATAGGCGACACCGGCGGCGATGTCCTCGGGCCGACCCAGGTGGCCCATCGGGGTCAGGGACGTCATGCCGTCCCAGATGTCCGTGCCGCGCGACTGCTCGAGGATCGGTGTCGCGATGAAGCCCGGGTGGATCGAGTTGACCCGCACGCCCTCGGTCGCCCAGCGCAGGGACACGTTCTTCGTCAACGTGCGGACGGCGCCCTTCGCCGCGTGGTACGCGGGGGAGACGCCGAACCCGCCGCTCGTCCCGAAGATCGAGCTGATGTTGATCACGGAGGCGTGCTCAGACCGCTTGAGGTGCCGGCCCGCGATCTTCATTCCCAGGAAGACGCCGGTCTGGTCGATGGCGACCGTGCGGTCCCACTCGGCCAGCGTCGTCTCCTCGATGGGCTTGATGTCGCCCATGCCGGCGTTGTTGACGAGGATGTCGAGGCTGCCGAACTCCTCGACGGCTCGGGCGCAGGCGTCCTCCCACTCCTGCTCGCTCGTGACGTCGTGCCGGAAGAACGCGGCCCGGCCGCCGGCGTCGTTGAGCTCGGCGACGGTCGCTTCGCCGGCCTCCTGCTGGATGTCGGTCACCAGTACGGCGGCTCCCTCGCTGCTGAGCCGATGCGCGGTGGCCTTCCCGATCCCGCTGGCCGCACCGGTGACGAGGGCGACTCGTCCTTCGAGCCTGTTCATGGCTGCTCCCTGGAGTCGGAGGCACCCGGTCGCGCCTGCCTCGCCACAGCGTGGCGGGGTTGACGAGGGTGTGACCAGAGTCGGTGGTCCTGGGACGACTCGGGCTGGCGCACCTTCACGCCGCGGTCATGGCGTGGCACCAGCCTTCGGCGCGTCAGCCTCGACCGTCGCGTCAGAACGGCTGACGACGAGGTGCCCACGCGTGCCCGCGCGCCACAACAGGATGAGCGCGACGACCAGCGGCACCGACCAGATCAGATAGCCCCAGCCGAAGGGCAGCAGAGCGACGTTGAACGCGGTCAGGAGCAGGAGGGCGGTCTGCCGTACGAGGCCCTCGACGAGCACGGCCAGTCCCGCCGCTGCCTCGAAGGCCACCAGCAGGCCGATGAACAGCGTGTGGTGCGGCACGACGAGCGACTCCCACGTGTCGTGCACGAAGGAGGTGGAGGCGCCGTCCGCGAAGCCCGAGAAGTCGTCGCCGCGCGCGAGGAAGTAGCCGTTGGCGCCGGCACCCGCCACCACCCAGAGCATGCTCACCGCGACGACACCGACCCGGTAGGCGCTGTGACTCCGGGAGGCACGCACGCCACAGACGACGACGACGATCCCGAGCCCGACCCAGATGACGGGCAGCTGCCAGCCGACTGCCATGACGACCTCCTTGCGCCGTCCCCGGCACCACCAGCGTCCGGGCTGGATCGGGGGCACGGCAGAGGCGAACGGCCCAGCGAGGGCGGCGTGGTGGCCGACTCCACCGGGTCTGCTGGGTAGTCCCCGATCAGCCGTCCTCGTCGACGGGCTGCGTCATGTGGCCCTCAGGGTCCAGCACCCCGAGCAGCGCGTCGCCGATCGTGGTGAGCTGAGCGAGCTGCCGTCGAGAGAGCGGGTCGAGAACGAGCCGGCGGACGGCGTCGACATGACCCGGTGCAGCGCCGACGATGGTGTCCCAGCCGGCGTCGGTGAGGCGCGCGTGGCCAGGCCATCGCGGCCGTCGCTGGTCGCGGCGGACACACCGTGCAGCTGCTCGGCGAGAACGACGTGAACACTGCCGCGAGCGGCGACATCGTCGTCCTCGCCGTGCCGTACCCGGCCGTGTCGGCGGTGCTCGAGCAGCGCGCAGACCAGCTCGACGGCAAGATCGTCGTCGACATCACGAAGCCGCTGAACTTCGAGACGTTCGACGAGCTCACCGTGCCGGCCGACAGCTCCGCCGCCGCCGAGATCGCCGCGAAGCTGCCCGGCTCACGGGTGCTCAAGGCGTTCAACACGACGTTCGCCGGCACGCTCTCGGCGGGAACCGTCGGCCCCCTCACGACGACCGTGCTCATCGCAGGGGACGACGCCGATGCCAAGTCGACGCTGGCCGGCGTGGTGACGTCCGGCGGCCTCAAGGCGATCGACGCCGGTGGGCTGAAGCGTGCGCGCGAGCTCGAGGCCATGGGCTTCCTGCAGATCAGTCTGGCGGCCGGCGAGAAGGTCTCGTGGACCGGCGGGTTCGGCATCGTCGCCTGACTCTCCGCGCCAACCGGGAGCCACGCTCGCGCTATGTCCGTCCTACCCTGGAGGCATTGCTCGACCCGTGGAGGTGGCGATGACTGGGCGGTCGGGACGTCAAGCGCGACTACAGGTCCTGCAGGCTCCTGACTGCCTTCTCGCCGGTCGGCTCGTCGATGAGGTTCGGGTCCTTCTCGCCGAATGCGGCATGGACGAGCAGCTGGAGGTCGTCGTCGGCGACTACCCGTCGCCCACCCTGGTGCTCGACGGAGTGGACGTGTTGACGGGGCAGCCCGTGCACGGCGGGCCGTGCTGTCGGCTGGATCTGCCGTCCAGCGAGCAGATCCGCGACGCGGTGCTGTCCCTGCGGTGACGTTGTGCCGAGTGATGCGTGGGTTCCCTGCCGTACCGTGACACCGTGGTCGAGAAGTGGGCGTGGCTGCTCGGCATCGCCGTCGCTGTGGTGCTGGCCAGCTGGGGTGTCATGGTGCTGCTGGCCAGGCGACTGCCGCCTGGCGTGCTGCGTGACGTCGCGGCGTTCCTGCCGGCCTGCGTGACGGCGGCCCGGCGTCTGCGCCGTGACTCGCGGGTGCCGACTCGGGCCAAGATCGCACTGCTCGTCGCCGTGGTGTGGGTGGTCTCGCCGATCGACCTGATCCCCGAGTTCCTGCCGGTGATCGGACCGCTGGACGACGTCGTGGCCGTGGTGCTCCTGCTGCGCTACGCGGCGCGCAGCATCCCGCGGCCGGTGCTGCTGGAGGCGTGGCCGGAGGACCCGCGACTGCTGGAGCGAGTGCTCGACGGCCGACGCCGCCGTGCCGAGACCTGACTCGATGCCGCCTCGCGGCACGGTGTGACGCCAGCAGTCACGCCTTCTGGGTGAGAGCCACCCCGACCCCAGGAGGACACCATGCCCAGCGCCTACGTCATACGCGCTGGACGCCGCACTGGCGACGCACTGGGGGCCGGACGAACTCGACGTCCGCATCGACCTAGCGGGTCGACTCTGAGGCCTTGCTCGCACAAGTGTCAGCGGCGACGGGCATCGGCGGGCGCCGACGGACGGTGGGCAGCAGTGCCGAGCGGGCGCGCGTCACGGTCCGCAAGGCGATCGCCACGGCGCTGGACGTGATCCACGCCGCCGACCCCGTCGTTGCCCGTCACCTGACCACGCACGTGCGCACCGGTGCCCGCTGCTGCTACGAGCCGGACGTGGACACACCGATCGAGTGGCGCTTGTGACCTGGCCTCTTATCCGGGTTCGCGATGCCTGCGTGACCTTGGCACCTACCGGTGGATCGGGTCCGCGACGTTCGCTGGTCGTGGGAGGTGTCGACCATGCCAGCCGAGTCGCGGCCTTCCGCGTGCGTCGACCTGTACTGGCTGCCGCTCGGCGCCGGTGACAACACGCACTGCGTGCGGATCAACGGTCGGATCTTCGAGTGGGCCAGTGCGCGACTGCAGCACCGAGAACGCCAAGACCTGTACCACGCCGCGCTGGAGGTGCGGTTAGGTGCGGACCGGTTCGTCATCGAGATGGCCCCGGTCTGGAGCATCGGCGCGCCAGACCGGGGAGTGGTGTGCGAGGGGCCGGTCGGGATGCGGTGGCTCGGGCGCTCGCGACTGTTCCGTTACGAGGTGCGCTGCTGGCGCGGCGGCATGATCCCCGACGCGACCGAGGCCGTGGACAGCCCACAGCGGTTGAGCAGCGAGCGAACCGCGGCCGAGCGGATGCTCTCGCTGTTGCCGGAGTTCCCGATCGCCATCTGGGGCCGCGACGAGTTCCGCACCGGTGACATGTGGAACTCGAACTCGCTCGTCTCCTGGCTGCTCGTGCGGTCGGGTCACGACGCCGAGTCGGTCCGCCCGCCGCGCCACGGTCGCGCGCCGGGCTGGGCGGCGGGAGTCGTGGTCGGCAGGATGTGAGGCATGACCTCGGGCGAAGAACGAGCGGCGGCGGCACTGGCGGAGAGCGGCATCGAGCACGTCATGGTGCGCCACGGTCCGGTGAAGTCGCTGGAGGAGGCCGCGCGGGCCAGGGGAGTGACGCCGGACCGCATCATCAAGACGCTCGTCGTGCGACGAAGTGACGACGACTACGTGTTCGTCCTCGTCCCGGGGGACCGGCAGATCTCGTGGCCCAAGCTGCGTGCCCTCCTGGGGGTGAACCGGCTGTCAATGCCGGACGCCGAGACTGCCCGCGCAGCCACCGGCTTCGAGCGCGGCACCATCACGCCGTTCGGCTCCCTGAAGCCGTGGCCGGTCATCGCGGACGAGGGGGTCAACGGCACTGTCTCCATCGGTGGCGGAGCTCACGGCGTCTCGGCGACGGTGTCAGGTGAGCAACTCGTCCGCGCGCTGCAAGCCACGGTCGCCGACGTCACCGACCCGCTCGAGCACAGCTGAGGTGGCGTCGCCTGCCGAGCGTGCAGGCTCGGCGCTGATCTCTACGCCCGGCCTGCGAGCCAGGCCATCTCGCCTTGGTGAAACGAGTCAAGCTCGGCCGGCCGGTCATCACCGAGCAAGTCCTGGCTCACTGTCACGCCACGGGTCGACTGGATCCAGGTGAGGAACCGGTAGGACGGCCGAAGCCCCTCGAGCTGGGCAGCATCGACCGGGAGCGCGCTACCCGCGTGGACCGGGCGCAGCTCGTCGCGCTCCATCAGGACCTCGAAGGTCATCAGCTTCCACGAGCCGTCGACCCGGACGGCGCGTGAGAAGAACCGGCAGTAGGCGTGGAAGTCGACCTCGACCCCGTCCACCATGGTCCGGCTGAAGATCTTCGCCGGACTCTCGACAGTCGCCCGATCGCCGTTGACCTGGGCGTACGCCGGGAAGACCCAGTGCTTGCCGTTCCCTGCGCGCGCCATCCAGGTCTTCGTCGCCTCCACGTAGGCCGCGCCGCCGCGTCCGTCGTACCACGTCGTCCGCACGTAGGCGTCGTCGTGGAAGCAGTCACGCATCACGTCGAAGAGTCGCTGGTCGCGAGCGAAGCGTTCCCGCCTCACCAGGTCGAACAGCTCCTCGCGGTCCAGCATCGCCGCCAGGCGTTCCCTCTGGTCGAGGTTCACCATGTCGTCCTCTCGTCACTGTGGATAGCCGAGCACCGCCTTCACCTCGAGGTACTCCTCGAAACCGAACCGCCCGAACTCCCGACCGTTGCCGGACTGCTTGTAACCGCCGAACGGCAGGCTGCGGTCGAACGGGGCGCCGTTGAGATAGACGCGGCCGGCACGAATGCGGTTCGCGACCCGGCGGGCGCGGTCGACGTCCTTCGACTGCACGAAACCTGCCAGCCCGAACGGAGTGTCATTCGCGATCTCGACGGCCTCGTCCTCGGTCTCGTAGAGCAGGATCGAGAGCACGGGGCCGAAGATCTCCTCGCGGGCGATCCGCATCTGGGACGTGACGTCGCCGAAGACGGTCGGACGGACGTAGAACCCCTCGTCAAGCCCGTCAGGGCGCCCTGGACCGCCGGCTACGAGCGTCGCGCCCTCGTCGATCCCGGACTGCACGAGCGCGGTGATCTTCTCCATCTGAGCCCTGCTCACGACGGGCCCCATCGTGGTCGTGGGGTCGAGCGGATCCCCGAGACGGACCTCCTCGGCGGCCCGACGCGCGGCGGCATAGGCCTCGTCGCGTTGCGAGCGGTGCACGAGCATCCGCGTGGGCGACTGACAGTTCTGCCCACCGTTGGTGTAGCAGGAGTGCACTCCGGCGACGACTGCTGCTTCCAGGTCGGCGTCGGGCAGGATGATGTTGGCCGACTTGCCACCGAGCTCGAGCGAGACGCGCTTCACCGTGTCGGCCGCGAGCTTGGACACCCGGATGCCGGCGCCGGTCGAGCCGGTGAGCGAGACCATGTCGACATCGGGATGGGCTGCGATGGCCTCACCGACCGTGGGGCCGTCGCCGTTGACGAGGTTGAAGACGCCGGGCGGCAGCCCTGCGTCGTGGATGACCTCGGCAAGCACCATGGCGCTGAGCGGCGCGAGCTCGCTGGGCTTGAGCACCACGGTGCAGCCAGTGGCGAGCGCCGGGGCCGCCTTCGATGCGACCTGGTTCAGCGGCCAGTTCCACGGCGTGATGAGGCCGCAGACGCCGATGGGCTCGCGCCGCACCAGCCCCGCTCCCATCTGCTCCTCGAAGCGGTAGGCCCTCAGCACGCGGGCCGCCTCCTCGAAGTGGAACAGCGCGACGGTGGCCTGGCGTTCCGTCGAGAAGGTGATCGGTGACCCCATCTCCCGCGTCATCGTCCGGGCGATCTCGGGCAGCCGTGCCCGAAAGCCGGAGATGATCCGCTCGAGGTACCCCAACCGGTCCTCCACGCTGGTCTGGGAGTACCTACCGAAGGCCTCACGCGCTGCCCCTACCGCGCGGTCGACGTCCTGAGCCGTCCCCAGGCTGACCGTGGCGAACGCCTGCTCGGTTGCGGGGTCCAGGACGTCCAGGCTGCGCGGCTCGACCGGGTCGACCCACGCGCCGCCGATGTAGAACTGGGGCCTGTGCAGCATCTTCTCCGTCCTGCTGGTAGCCGGGGTCATGACGTCGCCTCCCTCAGGGGGACGTCGACGGCGGAGCTAAGCTCGTCGAACGAGATGCCCCACGTCTCCCGGACGACGACCTCGCCCGGCCCGGTGATCTCGAACGCGGCGAAGTCCGTGTAGACCCGGTTCACCCGCCGGAGCGCGGTGAGTGGGTACGTGCACTGCCTCACGAGCTTGGGCTCGCCGGACTTCGTGAACAGCGACATCAGCACGAAGACCTGCTTGGCCCCGACAGCCAGGTCCATCGCGCCGCCTACCGCTGGGATCGCGTCGGGCTCACCGGTGTGCCAGTTGGCGAGATCCCCGGACGCCGACACCTGGTAGGCGCCGAGGACGCACAGGTCGAGGTGGCCGCCGCGCATCATGGCGAACGAGTCGGCGTGATGGAAGTACGAGGCGCCGGGCAGCTCCGTCACCGGGAGCTTGCCGGCATTGATGAGGTCGGGGTCGATCGCGTCGCCCGTCGCTGCCGGCCCCATGCCGAGCATGCCGTTCTCGGTGTGGAGGACGACCCCGGAGTGCGGCGAGAGGTGGTCGCCGACCTTGGTGGGTGCACCGATGCCGAGGTTGACGTACGACCCGCGGGGGATGTCGCGCGCGAGAACCTGGGCCATCTCGTCCCGGCTCAGCGGCC
>DASSTJ010000116.1:0-43746 GCA_035707965.1 Actinomycetales bacterium | reverse complement strand
ACGACCGTCGTCCGCCGAGTCGCCGACGGCGCCGACGCGCGGGCTGGTCCAGCTGCGGCCCTTCCGTGTCGACGTCGGCAGGTCGGCCCAGGTGGTTCTGGCGGCGACCGTCGTCGGACTCCTCACCGGCTTCTTCGGCGTCGGTGGCGGGTTCGCGCTGGTGCCGGCGCTCGTGCTCGCGTTGTCCTACCCCATGCGAGTTGCCGTCGGGACCTCGCTGCTGGTGATCGGGATCAACAGCGCGACGGCCGTCGCCACCCGGGTCGCCGACGCACAGGTCGACTGGGCGACGGTCGGACTCTTCACGGCCGCCGCCGTCCTGGGCAGCCTGGTCGGCGGGAGGCTGGCCGCGCGCGTGCGACCCCAGGTGCTCACGCGCGCCTTCGCGGTGCTCCTGCTCGGCGTCGCGACCTACGTGGCCGTGCAGAGCGTCCCGCACGTCCTCGCCTGACGTCACCGCAGTCTTCGCGTCCGGGCAGAGACGACGAACCCCCTCCGACGTGAGCCGGAGGGGGCGCGAGTGGAGCCGCCTGTCGGAATCGAACCGACGACCTATTCATTACGAGTGAATCGCTCTGCCGACTGAGCTAAGGCGGCGCGTGCCTGTGAGCACGGTGCACAAGTATAGGGGCAGGCCACGAGTGCTCGAAACCGCGCCAGGCGCCTCAGCCCCGGACGAGATCCGGGAGCGCCACCACCCCATGCGGTGCCTGGCAGCCCCGATCACCACGGGCAGTGCCCGGGCCGGACGCCTCAGCTGCAGCGCGTCCCGTCCTTCGGGACGTCCCCCCGCAGCAGGTAGGCGTCGACGGCCTTGTCGATGCACCGGCTGCCGCGCCGGTAGGCCGTGTGCCCGTCGCCGGAGTAGGTGAGCAGGTGCCCGTTGGCGAGCTCCTTGGCGAGGCCCTGCGCCCAGGCGTACGGGGTAGCCGGGTCACGCGTCGTGCCCACGACGACGATCGGGCCGCTGCCCTCGGCGTGGATCGGCTCCGGGGTCGTGCTGGGCTTCACCGGCCAGTAGGCGCACGGGAGCTCGCTCCACGCAAGGAACGCGCCCCAGGTCGGCGCAGCCTTGCTGAACGTCGTGACGTTGCGCTCTGCCTCGGCGACAGGGTCGTCGCCGCGGTAGGGCCGGTCCAGGCAGTTGACCGCATAGATGACCGTGTTCTGGTTCGACGCGTAGCGCCCGTCGCTGCCCCGGTCGGTGTAGACGTCGGACAGCTGGAGGAGCGCCGAGCCGTCACCGCCGAGCGCCTGAGCCAGCGCCGCCCGCAGGGTCGGCCAGTACCCCTCGTCGTACATGGCGACCGCGATGCCGAGGCTGCCGAGTCCCTCGGTGAGTGGCCGGGACGGGTCGTTGGTGGGCAGCGGGGAGGAGTCGAGCCGGTGTAGCAGCTGCCGCAGTCGCTCCATTCCCCGGTCGAGGTCGCTGCCGAGCGGGCAGTCACGCCCCTTCACGCAGTCGGCGACGAACGCGCGGGTCGCCTGCTCGAAGCCCTTCGCCTGACCCAGGTCCACCTGCTCGCCGCTGAGGGCCGGGTCGATCGCCCCGTCGAGCACCATGCGGCCGACGTTCTTCGGGAACTCCTGCGCGTACACGGCCCCCAGGAAGGTGCCGTAGGACTTGCCCAGGTAGAACAGCCGCGGGTCGCCGAGCGCGGCCCGCAGGACGTCCATGTCGCGCGCCGCGTCCTTGGTGCCCACGTGCGCCAGCAGTGCGCCCGTGCGCTTCTCACAGCCGGCCGCCAGACCCTTGAACAGCTCGACCGTGGTGTCGACCTCCGCCTTGTCGTCGGGCGTCGGGTCGGAGGCCACCAGCGTGTCCGTCTGCGCGTCGGTCAGGCACTGCACCGGGTCGCTCTCGCCCACGCCGCGAGGGTCGAACCCGACGACGTCGTAGTGCTCGCGCACCCGCTCGCTGATCACGGCGCGCGCCGCGCGGGCGTAGTCGATCCCGGAACCGCCCGGGCCGCCGGGGTTGATCACCAGGGACCCGATGCGGTCGCGCTGGTCGCTCGCGCGCAGGCGGATGATCGCGAGCCGCAGCGTCGCACCGGCGGGTTCGGCGTAGTCGACGGGCACGGTGAGGTGGCTGCACTGGAAGTCGCCCCCGCAGCCGGCCCAGGTGAGCTTCTGGTCGTAGAACGCGCCCAGGTCGGGAGGCACCGGCGCGGGGGACGCCGACGCGGACGGCGGCGCTGACGCCCCGCTGCTCCCGGAGCCACCGAACGAGCACCCGGCGAGCGCGCTCACGGCCACCAGGAGGGTGACGACCACGGTGACGTGCCTGCGTGGTCGTCTGCCCTCGCGGGTCGGCCCCGTCGGTCGTCGGTTCGTCATCGGTCCCCTCGGCTCAACGTTGCGTGCGCAGGGCCAGCATCATCGCCTCGAGGGCGAGGAGCACGTTCATGGTGGTGCCGAGACGCAGCCGCGCCTCGCGCACCGCCTCCATCCGCAGGAGCGCACCGTCAGACCCGATCACCGCGGCCAGGCGCTCCAGGTCGGGACGCACCTCGGCGTTGACCAGGTCGGCGTGCGGGTCGGCCAGGAGCACCAGCACGTCGCGGTAGACGGACAGGAGGTCGACGAGCGAGCGGTCGACCATGTCGCCCACGAAACGACGGGCGCGCCGCTTCTGGTCGCGCTGCAGGTCGGCGAGCTGGCCACGGACGTGCGGCGGCTGCGTCCGCGCCGACGGGTCGGCCCCGAGCGCGCGCAGCAGGTCGACGCGTTCCTGCTCGTCACGTTCGGTGGTGGCCGCAGCCGCCTCCTCCGTGGCGGTCGCCAGCAGCGCCGCAGCCTGCAGGACGGCCTCACCCACGCTGCGCACCTCCGTGGGGACCCGCACCACCGAGCGGCGGCGGATGCGTGCCTGCTCGTCCAGCGCCAGCCGGCGAGCCAGGCCGATGTGGCTCTGCGCCGCTCGCGCCGCGAAGCCGGCCATCGTCGGGTCGACGCCGTCGCGGCTCACGAGCAGCTCAACGACCGCCGCCACCGGCGGTGTGCGCAGGGCCACCCGGCGTGTGCGGCTGCGGATCGTGACGAGCACGTCGTCGGCCGTCGGGGCGCAGAGCAGCCACACGGTGCGCGCGGTCGGCTCCTCGAGCGCCTTCAGCAGCGCGTTGCCCGACGCGTCGTTCAGCCGGTCCGCGTCCTCGACGAGGATGACCCGCCAGCGCCCGGTGGACGGTGCCCGCTGGGCCAGCGGAACCAGCGCGCGCGCGTCCTCGACCGGGATGACGACCTTCTCGGTGCGCACCTGCGTGACGTCAGGGTGCGAGCCGGCGAGCACGGTGCGGCAGCTGTGGCAGGCGCCGCAGCCGGCCTCCGCGTCGTCGCACTCGAGCGCGGCGGCGAAGGCGCGAGCCGCGATGGAACGCCCGGAACCGGGCGGCCCGGTGAACAGCCAGGCGTGTGTCATGGCAGCGCCGTCCGCGCGCGCGCTGGTGACGGCCGCCTGCAGCGTGTCGACCGTGGGCTGCTGTCCCACCACCTCGTCCCAGACGCTCATGGGTGCCGGTCGTTCGAGGCGCCGAAGATCTCGTCGTCCAGCGCAGGCTTCACGGCCGGGAGCTGCTGGGTCTCGTGGTCGCGCCGGTCCCGCGCTGACGCGTCGCCTCCCGGCTGCTCACCGGCCTCCGGACGCGACGCGGGCAGCGCAGCGGTGCGCTCCACCACCGGGAGCTCTGCCGTCTCCTCGCTGCGTCGGTCGACCGCCTCGGACAGGGCGCGTCCGTTCGCCTCCAGCCGGCCGACCTCGTCGGAGGCCCGCTCACGCACCGCCTGGGCCGTGCGCTCCGCCTCCGCCTGGGCGCGCGCCGCGCGCTCGGCCGCCGCCTGCTCGTCCTGCACCCGTCGGGCTTCGGCCCGATCACGCTCGGCCCGTTCCCTGGCCTCCAGCTCAGCGGCCTCGCGGGCCGCGCGGCCTGCCAGCTCGCGCTGCCGCTCGGCTGCCGCCTCGTGCTCGCGCCGCTCAGCCACCAGTCGGTCCGCCGCCTCCTGCCGAGCGCGGGCCTCGGCGTCCGCCCGCTGCTGGGCCTCGCGAGCCAGCCGTGCCTCGCGGGCCACCGGGGACTCGGGCAGGAGGGCGACCAGTCGCGCCCGCACCTGCCCAGCGATCTCGTCCGGGTCGCTGCTCCCGTCGACCAGCAGGTAGCGGGACGGCGCCCGCTGGGCCAGCTCGCGGAAGCGGTCGCGCACCCGGACGTGGAAGTCGTGCGGCTCGGACTCCAGCCGGTCGGGCTCGTCACCTCGGCGCTGCCGGCCGAGCCCTGGGTCGACGTCCAGCACCACGGTGAGGTCAGGGACGAGGCCCTGGGTCGCCCACCGTGAGAGCTTGGCGACCTCGGACGACGCGAGCGCGCGCCCGGCGCCTTGGTAGGCGATGGACGAGTCGACGTACCGGTCGGTGACCACCACGGCACCGGACAGCAGCGCAGGGCGCACCACCGTCTCGACGTGGTGGGCGCGGTCTGCGGCGAAGAGCAGCGCCTCGGCGCGCGGGACGAGGTCGGCGCCGCCGAGAAGCACCTCCCGCAGGCGCTCGCCCGTCTCCGTGGCTCCCGGCTCGTGCGTCACCACCGTCTCGTATCCCTGGGCGCGCAGCCAGGCGCCGAGCAGCCGCACCTGGGTGGACTTGCCGGAGCCGTCGCCACCCTCGAACGCGACGAAGCGGCCAGGCATCGAGGCCTGGCGCGGCGACGCGACGTCGAGCTGGCGCACCCGCAGCGCCTCGAGCAGCTCCGCCCGCAAGGACGGGCCGGTGCCGTCGTCCATCGCGCGGAGCGACACCACTCCGATCGTCAGCGCCATGAGACCGGCGAGCAGGAACGTGGCCATGACGCCGGTGTAGGTCAGCGAGACCTCGTCGTTGAGGTGCAGGGTGTGCGGCAGCCCGAGGGTCGCCGACAGCAGAGCCGCGACGGCCGGCCCGATCGCCAGCACGCTGACCAGGACGACGCGCACCATCGACAGAAGGAACGCGAACGTGCGCCCGCGCACCTCGTCGCCGACCTCGAGACCGAGCAGCGTGTACCCCGTCACCCAGGCCAGGCCCGCGCAGAAGCCGAGGCCGACCGTGAAGAAGACCGCGAGCACGATGTTGGGCACGAGCGAGAGCAGCACGAGCCAGACGCCGGCGACCGCGATCGACAGGCCGAACAGCCGTCGCCGCGAGAACTCGGACAGCAGCCGGGGCCCGACCCACATGCCGAGGGCGAGGCCGAGGAACACCGCGGCGAACAGCGTGCCGTAGCCCGGCGAGCCCGCACCCAGGTCGTACACGAACGCGCGTGCCAGGCCGATGACGAAACCACCCGCGGCGAACGCCCCGAGCATGCCCAGGACGAGACCACGCACGAGCGGGGTGTGCCCGACGTAACGCCAGCCTTCCAGGGCCGTGCGCCAGATCGACTGCTCACGCGCCAGGTGCGTGGTGGGCTTGGGGAAGTCGAGCCGCCAGATCACCAGCGCCGAGACCAGGTAGGTAGCCGCGTTCAGGTAGAGAGCCAGGTACGTCGGATCGCCGGCGAGCGGCGGGATGACGTTGTCGAGGACGCCGTTGAGCAGCGTGACGCCGAGGAAGGCCACGGCCGCGACCGGCGCCGAGCCGTAGGTGACCACCAGGCTCAGCTGGTTGGCCGCCTCCAGCCGCTTGCGTGGCACCAGGTTCGGGACGGTCGCCTCCTTGGCGGGCATCCAGAACAGGCCGACCACCTCGATGAGGATCGTGGCCACGAACAGCCACCACAGGGTGCCGACCATCGGGATGGTGCAGAACAGCGCGAAGCGCAGCACGTCACCGTAGACCAGCGTCCACCGCCGGTTGAGCCGGTCGGCGACCACGCCGGCGAGCGGGCCGAAGACGACGGCCGGTGCGAGACGCAGGATGAACACGCCGGAGACGGCCAGCAGCTTGGCGGACGTGCCGGTCGCGAGCGCGCTCGCCAACGACGTCGTGGCGAGAAGGCCGAGCCAGTCGCCGAAGCTGGAGAGCCCGAGCGCCAGCCAGAGCCGACGGAAGGGGGTGATCGCCAGCACGGCCCGCACGTCGTGGTCGGGTGCCTCCGGCGGGGACGACGGCACCGCCCCGGTCGCTGACACGGGGTCAGCGCGGGGGTCGTCAGGGGCAGGCGCGCTGGCGTCGGGCACGTCGGAAGACTACGGGAGACGCCTGACACCAGCGGCGGCCGGACCGCCGGCGCGGACACGGTCCGCGCCGTGCCGCCAGGGCCTACTTCGTGGTCGCGGCCGTCTTCTTCGCCGTCGTCTTCTTCGCCGTCGTCTTCTTCGCCGTCGTCTTCTTCGCGGGCGCCTTGCGAGCACGCTTCGTGGGTGCCGGGCCCTTCGCGCGCTTGTCGGCCAGCAGCTCGAAGGCCCGCTCCGGCGTGATCGTGGCCGGGTCGTCGTCCTTGCGCAGCGTGGCGTTGACCTCGCCGTCCGTCACGTAGGGGCCGAAGCGGCCCTCCTTGACGACGACCGGCTGGGAGGACGTCGGGTCCTGACCGAGCTCACGCAGCGGCGGAGTGCTCGCCCGGCCGCGGCCACGCTTGGGCTCCGCGTAGACGGCCAGCGCCTCGTCGAGCGTGATGTCGAAGATCTGCGACTCGCTCGTGAGCGACCGGGAGTCCGTGCCCTTCTTCAGGTACGGCCCGTACCGGCCGTTCTGGGCCGTGATCTCGTCGCCCGACGCCGGGTCGACCCCGACGACCCGGGGCAGCGACAGCAGTCGCAGCGCCTGGTCGAGACCGACGGTGTCTACCGACATGTCCTTGAAGAGGCTGGCCGTACGCGGCTTGGGCCCGGCCGCCTTCTTGGCGGCACGCTTCGTAGGCTTCTCGCCCTCGTCGGCCGGCTCCGACGTCGTCGGCTGGTCGATCACCTCGGTGACGTACGGCCCGAACCGACCCGCCTTGACGACGATGTCGCGGCCGGTCGCCGGGTCGGTGCCCAGGACGCGTCCGTCGTCGCCCGCCATGCTGAGCAGCTCGCGCGCCTTGTCGACGGTGAGCTCGTCGGGGGCCAGGTCCTCCGGCACCGTGGCCCGCTTCGGCTGGCCGTCCGGGCCGTCCTCCTCGACGTACGGGCCGTAGCGGCCCACGCGCAGCACCACGCCCTCACCCAGCGGCACGGTGCTGATCTCGCGGGCGTCGATCTCGTCGAGGTGGTCAGCCAGGTTCTTGAGGCCGGCACTCGGACCCCGCCGGCCGCCGTCGGGTGTCGTGGTCGCCGCACCGTCGCCGTCGCCGAAGTAGAACTGCGCCAGCCACTCGGCGCGGTCCTGCTCGCCGTCCGCGATCTTGTCGAGGTCGCTCTCCATGGCGGCCGTGAAGTCGTAGTCGACCAGCCGCGGGAAGTGCTCCTCGAGCAACCGGACGACGGCGAACGCGAGCCACGACGGCACCAGCGCGTTGCCGCGGCTGCCCACGTAGCCGCGGTCCATGATCGTCGAGATCGTCGACGCGTAGGTGGAGGGACGGCCGATGCCGCGCTCCTCCAGCGCCTTGACGAGGCTGGCCTCCGTGTAGCGCGGCGGGGGGCTGGTCTCGTGCCCGGCCGTGGAGAGCTCGCGGGTGTCGAGCGCCTGTCCCGCCTCCATCGCCGGGAGCCGGCGCTCGCTGTCGCCACCCTCGCGTTCGTTCTCACGCGTCTCGTCGCGGCCCTCCTCGTACGCCGCCAGGAAGCCGCGGAACGTGATGACGGTGCCGCTCGCCGAGAACTCGACGGCCCGGCCGTCGGAGGCGGAGGCGCCCAGCCGAACCGAGGCCGTGGATCCCCGGGCGTCGGCCATCTGGCTCGCGACCGTGCGCTTCCAGATCAGCTCGTACAGCCGGAACTCGTCACCGCGCAGCTGGTGCGCGACCTGCGCCGGCGTGCGGAAGCGGTCGCCCGCCGGACGGATCGCCTCGTGCGCCTCTTGCGCGTTCTTCGACTTGTTGGCGTACGTGCGGGGCTTCTCAGGGACGTACTCGGGCCCGTAGAGCTCGGCCGCCTGAGAGCGGGCGGCCGACAGCGCCTCGTTGGACAGCACCGTCGAGTCGGTGCGCATGTAGGTGATGAACCCGTTCTCGTACAAGGTCTGCGCCACCCGCATGGCGTGCCGCGACGAGAACCGCAGCTTGCGACTGGCCTCCTGCTGCAGTGTCGACGTGGTGAACGGAGCGGCCGGACGACGGGTGTACGGCTTCTCCTCGACCGACCGCACCGCGAAGGGCGCGTCCGCGAGCGCCGACGCGAGTGCCTCGGCCGCGGCCTGGTCGAGGTGGACCGTGCCCGACGTGCGCAGTGTCCCGGAGTCGTCGAAGTCCTTGCCGGTGGCCACCCGGGACCCGTCCACGGACGTCAGTCGCGCACCGAAGCCCGCACCGGCGTCGACCGCGAACTGGCCCAGCAGGTCCCAGTAGGACGCCGAGCGGAAGGCCATGCGCTCGCGCTCCCGCTCGACGACGAGCCGCGTCGCCACGGACTGCACGCGCCCGGCGGAGAGCCGCGGCCGCACCTTGCGCCACAGCACCGGGGAGAGCTCGTAGCCGTAGAGGCGGTCGAGGATGCGGCGTGTCTCCTGGGCGTCGACGAGCCGGTCGTCGATGTCACGCGTGGCGGTCAGAGCCCGCTGGAGCGCCTCGCGCGTGATCTCGTGGAAGACCATGCGGTGCACCGGGACCTTGGGCTGCAACGTCTCCAGCAGGTGCCAGGCGATGGCCTCGCCCTCGCGGTCCTCGTCGGTGGCGAGGTAGAGCTCGTCGGCGTCCTTCAGCAGCCGCTTGAGCTCGGCGACCTTCTTCTTCTTGTCCGCGTCGACGACGTAGTACGGCTCGAAGCCGTTGTCGACGTCGACGGCGAACTTGCCGAACGGCCCCTTCTTCATCTCCGCCGGCAGCTCGCTGGGCTGCGGCAGGTCACGGATGTGGCCAACGCTCGCCTCCACGTCGAAGCCCTCGCCGAGATAGCCGGCGATGGTCTTCGCCTTCGCCGGCGACTCGACGATGACGAGACGTCGTCGAGCGGAGTCGGTGGTGGAACGGGCCACAGGCCTGCCTCTCACGTTCTGGTGGTGCTGCCCCTGCACGGTGCTGCCACAGCGCTGCCCGCGGGCTGCGGACGTAGACGACGGTAACGCCTGCGGATCCATGCTCCGCACCAGGCTGTCGCGCAGCCGCCGCCGGGCACGCCACTCAGCGGTGCAGGAGCCCGTCGGCCACCAGACCGCGGACCTGGGGCAGCAGTGCCCCCCTCAGCGAGTCGACCGGCTCGTCGAGCAACGTCGCGAGAGCGCCGACGATCTGCCCGATCGACAGGTCGCCGTCACAGGCGCCCACCAGCCCGGCCAGGGCGGTACCAGCGCGGACGGCCCGCTGCAGCCCACCGCCCTGACGCAGCAGCACGACCTGCGGGTGCTCGGCACCCGGGGTGCCGAACCGTTCCTCCGTCACGTCGGGAGCCAGGCGCAGACGGACGTCGAGCAGCCCCTCGTCGGGCGTCGCCGCGAGCCACCGCTCCGCCGCGAGCACCTCGGTGACGACCGTGCCCATCGGCCCTCCGCCCCCGACCGGCCCCGTCACCTCTTCGAGCCGACGCACGAACGGCCGATCGCACGCGTCGTCGGGACGTCGCGCGGTGACCACCCCGAAGCCGACAGCCTCCACGCCGCGCGCCTCGAAGTCCTCCAGGTACGCCTCGACCAGGCTCTGGTAGTCCGAGGTGCCGGGCACGTGCCCGCCGTCCCTGGCCCAGGTCTCGGCGTACTGCGCCGGGTCGAGCACCTCGCGCTGCACCACCCACACGTCGAGCCCCTCGGGCAGCCACGACGACACGCGGTCCCGCCAGCCCTCGGCCGCACGGTGCTCCCAGTTGCCGAGCAGCTGTCCCATCCCGCCGGGCGCCAGCATCGTCCCCAGGCCGCCCACCATGGCGGCCACGACCGCGTCCCCGACCAGCCCGCCGTCCCGGTACTCGTAGACCGGTGCGCCGCCGGACGCGACAGCGGTGCGCGGGGAGATGACGAACGGCGGGTTGCTCACCACCAGGTCGAACTGCTCACCGGCCACGGGCTCCCACAGGCTGCCGTGCCGAAGGTCGAGCTCGCGTCCGGAGAACGGCCCGGACGCCCGGGCGTTGAGCGCCGCGTTGAACCGGGCGAACGCCAGCGCCCGGCGCGACAGGTCGGTGGCTGTGACCCGGCGCGCGTGCCGCGCCAGGTACAGAGCCTGGACGCCGGACCCGGTGCCGACGTCCAGCGCGCGCCCCACCGGTTCTCGGGGGGTCCACGCAGCAAGGGTCGTCGAGGCGCCGCCCAGGCCGAGGACGTGGTCGTGCCGCAGCGGGCCACCGGCGACCATCTCGCCGACGTCGCTGGCCAGCCACCACGTCGCGCCGTCCGACTCGATGGGTCGCAGGTCGACGGCCGCCAGCACCTCGTCGTCCGCACCGGTACCGGCCGCCCGCACGAGCCCGAGCCGTTCCAGGCCGTCGGTCGTCGTCCGGGGCAGAGCGCGGTCCAGCCGGCGCCGAGCCACCGGGCCACCCAGCAGCCACAGCAGCGCCAGCACGGCCGCCGGGTCGTCGTCGTGCGCGAGCGCCCGCCGTGCCGGCACCGGGTCGTCGCGGCCGAGGGCGGCCGCGGCCACCTCGCCCAGCGCCCCCTGGACGGCATCCACCGTGAAGGGCTCGATGTCGAGGGCCAGCCGCCCCAGCGCATCCCCGTGCGCGACCGGGACGTCGGCAGGCTGCGCGGTGGTCATCGCTGCGCGGTGGTCATCGGCTGCGCGGTGGTCATCGGCTGCGCGGCGGTCATCGGCTGCGCGGTGGTCATCGGCTGCGCGGTGGTCAGCGGCTGCGCGGTGGTCAGCGGCTGCGCGGTGGTCAGCGCTGCGCGGGTGGTCATGCGTCCAGTCTGGTGGTCGGTCCTCCTCCCGGCCGCCGCGGCGTCCGGGAAGGACACCCGCGCGGGCTCGTGGCAAGGTGCTCACAGAGGTGATCACGTGCCGACCCTGACGACGGCTCCGTTGCTCCTGCCCACTGCTACAGGCGCGCTGGTGAGCGCGGGCTGGTTCGAGCACCACGGGCAGGGCTGGGACCAGATCGGTGCCCTGCTGCTGGCCTTCGTCCTGTCGTCGTTGATCGGGCTCGAACGCCAGCTGCGCGGCAAGAGCGCAGGGCTGCGCACCCAGGCGATCGTCGGCACGACGTCCGCGCTCATGCTGCTCGTCGGCACCTACGGCTTCTCCGACGTGCTGGCCGCCAACGTGCGGCTCGACCCCTCCCGCGTGGCTGCCCAGATCGTCTCGGGCGTCGGCTTCCTCGGTGCCGGCCTGATCTTGACCCGTCACGGCGCGGTCCGGGGGCTGACCACCGCCGCGAGCATCTGGGAGACGGCCGCGATCGGCATGGCGTCCGCGGCCGGGCTGCCCGTGCTGGCGCTCGTCGTCTCCGGCCTGCACTTCGTGGCGATCTTCGGCTACTCCGCGCTGGCTCGGCGGCTACCCGGCTCCCGAACGGTCGTCGCCCGGGTGCGCGTCGAGTACGTCGACGGCCTCGGCGTCCTGCGCAGCCTCATCGCCGCCTGCACCCGGGCCGGCTGGATCGTCACGACCCTGCAGCACGAGTCGGTGTCGGACGACGAGCCAGCGCACATCCGGGTGGTCCTGGGCCTGGCCGGGAAGAAGTCCACCCAGCAGCTGGTCGAGGTGCTCTCGGACGTCGACGGGCTGCTGCACGCCGAGCCCCTCGACGAGGAGGACACCGAGTAGCCACCGCCGCACGCACCCTCGGGAACTTGGTTGCCTTTGTGTACGCCTCAGACGGAAATAGCGTGCACAAAGGCAACCAAGTTCCGGGGAACGGTCGGCTCGGGGGACGGCGAAGGCCCCCGGTCGGGTGACCGGGGGCCTTCTGCGTGCGCTCGATCAGAGCGTCTTCGTCGGCTCCTGCGTCGCCTCGGCGACGACCTCGCCCGGAGCGGTGTGCTCCGCGCCGTCGTCGTCCGTGCCGGCCACCGTGCCGCCAGCGTCGGTCGAGTCGTCACCGAACGAGATGGAACGTCGCTTGGACACCGTGACGGCCGCGATGATGATGACGACCGCAGCGAGCGCGATGCCGTAACGGATCGGACCGCTCGCGTTGTCGCCGATGGACAGCTGCACGATCGCGGGTGCGATGAGCACCGCCACCAGGTTCATCACCTTGATGAGCGGGTTGAGCGCCGGACCGGCCGTGTCCTTGAACGGGTCGCCGACCGTGTCGCCGATGACGGTCGCGGCGTGCGCGTCCGAACCCTTGCCGCCGTGCGTACCGTCCTCGACGATCTTCTTGGCGTTGTCCCAGGCGCCGCCGGAGTTCGCGAGGAAGACGGCCATCAGCACGCCCGCGCCGATGGCGCCGGCGAGGTAGCCGGCGAGCGGGCCGATGCCGAGCCCGAACCCGACGGCGACCGGCGCGAGGGCTGCCAGCAGGCCTGGCGTCGCCAGCTCACGGAGCGAGTCGCGCGTGCAGATGTCCACGACGCGGCCGTACTCCGGCTTCTCGGTGTAGTCCATGATCCCGGGGTGGTCGCGGAACTGGCGGCGCACCTCGAAGACGATGGCCCCGGCGGCGCGCGTCACCGCGTTGATCGCCAGGCCCGAGAACATGAAGACGACCGCTGCGCCGAGGATCAGTCCGAACAGGTTGGACGGCGTGATGATCTGGAAGTCGAAGGTCGTCTGGACGGCGACGCCCAGAGCACTCAGGTCGACGCCCGTCTTGGCGATCGCCGATCCCACGGCATCCGTGTAGGAGCCGAAGAGTGCCGTCGCGGCCAGCACGGCGGTCGCGATCGCGATGCCCTTCGTGATCGCCTTCGTGGTGTTGCCGACGGCGTCGAGGTCGGTGAGGATCTGGGCGCCGTTCTCGTCGATGTCGCCCGACATCTCCGCGATGCCCTGGGCGTTGTCGCTGACCGGGCCGAAGGTGTCCATGGCCACGATGACGCCGACCGTGGTCAGCAACCCGGTGCCGGCGAGCGCGATGAGGAACAGCGACAGGATCACGGTGCTGCCACCCAGCACGAACGCCAGGTAGACCGCTCCACCGATGATCACCGCGGTGTAGACGGCGGACTCGAACCCGACGCCGATCCCGGAGAGCACGACCGTGGCGGCTCCCGTCAGCGAGGTGCGCGCCACGTCCTGCGTGGGCTTCTTGTCCGTGCCGGTGAAGTAGCCGGTCAGCCACAGGATGATGCCCGCCAGCACGATGCCCAGGACGACGGCGGCGCTGGCCACCATGCGCGGGTCACCGTCGAGCGACGCGACGCGCCCGCTGGCGTTCGTCAGCTCGGCGAACGAGCTCGGGAGGTAGAGGAACGCTGCGATGCAGCACACGACGGCGGAGAAGAACGCGGAGATGTAGAAGCCCCGGTTGATGGCCGTCAGGCCGCTCTCGCCGCCACGCGGCTTGACGACGAAGACACCGAGCACGGCGGTGACTGCACCGATCGCCGGCACGATGAGCGGGAAGACGAGACCGCTGTCGCCAAAGGCGGCCTTGCCGAGGATCAGTGCGGCGACGAGGGTGACCGCGTAGGACTCGAAGAGGTCGGCCGCCATGCCCGCGCAGTCACCGACGTTGTCGCCGACGTTGTCGGCGATGGTCGCCGCGTTGCGCGGGTCGTCCTCCGGGATGTTCTGCTCCACCTTGCCGACGAGGTCGGCGCCGACGTCCGCCGCCTTGGTGAAGATGCCGCCGCCGACACGCATGAACATCGCGAGCAGCGCTGCGCCGAAGCCGAAGCCCTCCAGCACCTTGGGGGCGTCCCCACGGTAGATGAGGACGACGACGGCCGCGCCGAGCAGGCCGAGGCCCACCGTCGCCATGCCGACGGTGCCACCGGTACGGAAGGCGACACGCATGCCACCGTCGCGGTCGCCCTGGCGTGCTGCCTCGGCGACGCGCACGTTGGCACGCACCGCGAGGGACATGCCCAGGTAGCCGATGGCCGCGGAGAACAGGGCACCGACCACGAAGAAGACCGAGCGACCGATGCGCTGGCCACCCGTGTCCGCGGGCAGCGCGAACAGCAGGAAGAAGACGATGACGACGAAGACGCCGAGCGTCTTGAACTGACGGGCCAGGTACGCGGAGGCGCCCTCCTGCACCGCGTGGCCGATCTCCTTCATGCGGTCGGTGCCCTCAGGGCTCGCCAGCACCTGCCGGCGGAAGGTGACCGCCATGACCAGGGCCAGCACCGCGATGACCGCGACGACGGCCACGTAGGTGATGTTCGAGCCGCTGATGGTCGCCTCGACGACCCCTGGGGCACTTACGGCATGGATGAGCCCGTGCATCCGTCCTCCTTGACGTGGGTGCGTCCCCGGGACGCGATGTCGCTCCAGGACCGGGGACGCTCGCCCCGGACTTTATCCCGTGGGCGAACGGCCTCGCCAAGTGCCTGTGGCGCAGGCCTCAGCCGGTGGGCTGGTCGGCCAGCGCCTCCTCGACGCTGTCGTGGATCGCGAAGACCTTGGTGAGGCCGGTGATGCGGAAGACCTTGAGGACCCGGTCCTGGGCGCACACCAGGTGGAGGGAGCCGTCGTGCGACCGCACGCGCTTCAGCCCACCGACGAGCACACCGAGCCCCGTGGAGTCGAGGAAGTCGACATTGCGCATGTCGACGACGAGGTCGTAGCGACCGTCGGCGACCAGCGTGTTGAGCTGGTCGCGCAGCGTCGGGGCGCTGTAGACGTCGATCTCGCCGCCCACCTCGACGATCGTGCGCCCGCCCTGCTCACGCGTGCTGACGGATAGGTCCACTGTTCCTCCTGGTGCAACGCCTGGGTGGCTCATTGAACCACTCACGGCCGGATCGTGACGTGATGGAGCGGGCAGTCTCGCCGCGGCGGGTCGGCCCGGTGCGGCGCGCCGCGTGCCCGACGGGGAGCATGGAGCGTGGCCACACCCCGACCCGCGACCGACCTGCTGTCGCTGGTGCGTCCGACCGGTCCCCGTGCGGACCGGGTGCTGCACGTCGAGCACCTGCCGGCGCGCAGCGGTCGCACCGAGCCGTGGCCGGCATGGGCTGACGACGACCTGGTCCGGGCGCTGCAGGACCGGGGGATCGATCGGCCGTGGGCCCACCAGGTGGCCGCCGCCGAGCTGGCGCACTCCGGCCAGCACGTCGTCATCGCCACCGGCACCGCGAGCGGCAAGTCGCTCGCCTACCTGCTGCCGGTGCTGAGCGACCTGAGGTCCCCGCAAGGGCCTGGCACCCGCCGCGCGACCGCGCTCTACCTCAGCCCGACCAAGGCGCTCGCGGCCGACCAGCTCGCTGCACTGTCCGCGCTGGGCCTGTCGGCGCCCCGAGCGGCGACGTACGACGGCGACACGCCCCCCGACGAGCGTCGCTGGGTGCGGGAGCACGCCGACTACGTCCTCACCAACCCGGACCTGCTGCACCACTCGCTGCTGCCCGGTCACGAGCGCTGGGCACCTTTCCTTCGTGGGCTGCGGTACGTCGTCGTCGACGAGTGCCATCACTACCGGGGCGTGTTCGGCTCGCACGTCGCCGCCGTGCTGCGGCGACTGCGGCGGGTGGCCGCGCGGTACGGGGGGGACCCGGTGCTCGTGCTCGCGTCGGCCACGGTGAGCGACCCGGCGGAGCACGCAGGCCGCCTGACCGGACTGCCCGTGCGCGCCGTGGAGGACGACGCGTCGCCGCGGGGCGCCACCGACGTCGTCCTGTGGGAGCCTCCGCTGCTCGAGGGCGGCGGCGAAGGCGGAGCGCCCACCCGCCGCAGCGCCCTGGCCGAGACCGCCGACCTCCTCGCGGACCTCACGAGCGCCGGCGTGCGCACCCTGGCGTTCGTGCGCTCGCGCCGCGGCGTGGAGACGGTCGCGGCCCAGACGCGACGACTGCTGGCGGACGTCGACCCCGACCTGCCCGACCGGGTCGCGGCCTACCGCGGTGGCTATCTGCCCGAGGACCGCCGACGCCTCGAGCGCGCGCTGCGCGACGGCTCCCTGCTCGGCCTCGCGGCGACGAACGCGCTCGAGCTGGGTGTCGACGTCTCCGGCCTGGACGCCGTCCTGCTCGCCGGCTGGCCGGGCCGGCGTTCGTCCCTGTGGCAGCAGGTCGGTCGGGCCGGCCGTTCCGGGCAGGACGCCCTTGCCGTGCTCGTGGCCGCGGACGACCCGCTCGACACCTACCTGGTGCACCACCCGGAGGCGGTGTTCGGCGCGACGACCGAGCAGACCGTGCTCGATCCCCAGAACCCGTACGTGCTCGCGCCCCACCTGGCGGCTGCTGCCGCCGAGCTGCCGCTGACGCCGGCAGACCTCACGCTGTTCGGGGCCACCAGCGGGGCGGTGCTCGACGTGCTCGTCGCCGGAGGCGTGCTGCGCCGGCGACCGGCCGGCTGGTTCTGGGCGCGTGCGGACCGCGCCACCGACCACGTCGACCTGCGCGGCACCGGGGGCGAGCCCGTCCGCGTCGTGGAAGAGGAGACCGGCCGCGTGCTCGGCACCGTCGACGCCGGCGCCGCCGACCGCACGGTGCACACCGGAGCGGTCTACGTGCACCAGGGCGCGACCTTCCTGGTGCGGGGGCTGGACCTCGACGAGCACGTCGCTCTCGTCGAGCGAGCGGCACCTGACTGGACGACGCACGCCCGCTCGGTCACGGACGTCCGACTGGGCGAGCCGCTGACCGTGCAGCGGCACGGCGACCTGGAGCTCTGCTTCGGACCCGCCGACGTCTCGGTGCAGGTGACCTCCTTCTTGCGGCGCCGCCTCGGCTCCGGAGAGGTGCTCGGCGAGGAACCGCTCGACCTCCCGGTGCGCTCGCTCTCGACGAAGGCGGTCTGGTGGACGCTCTCGGCCGACCGCCTTCTGGAGCTCGGTATCGAGCCGGCCGACCTCCCGGGGGCGCTGCACGCCGCCGAGCACGCCGCCATCGGCATCCTGCCGCTCGTCGCCACCTGCGACCGTTGGGACGTAGGTGGGGTGTCGACCGTGCGCCACGCCGACACGGGACGACCGACCATCGCCGTTCACGACGGTCAGGCAGGCGGCGCCGGCTTTGCCGAGCGCGGTTTCGGGGCGGCGGCAACCTGGTGGGCGGCGACCCACCAGGCTCTGCTGTCCTGCACCTGCCTCGCCGGCTGCCCGTCGTGCGTGCAGTCGCCCAAGTGCGGCAACGGCAACGAGCCGCTCGACAAGGCGGGGGCGGGGTTGCTCCTGGCCGAGCTCGTCCGCCTCAGCAGCTGACCCACCCGCCGTCGGCCATCCGGGGCCTCCGTCACGGCGGAGGGGACGTCGCCGGGCCGGCTCGTGCCCGTGCCGTGGCCGAGCCAACGGCTGCGACCCAGCCGACGGGACGCACCGTGACCTCGACCTCGACGGCATCGCGCTCGGGCCGGCACTCCACCACGGTCACGTCACCGCGGCTGTTCGCGGCCACCGCGGCGCGAGCCGCGGCGCAGGGCTGCCCCGCGGCGCGGCCCACGAGGACGTCGGCTGCCGCCAGCGCGGCGAGGTCGGCCACGGACTCGGCGCGATGCCGGGCAACGAGAGCGGAGCCGAGGGCCGCGACCGTCGTCAGCAGCACGACGGTCAGGAGACACACGCCGAGCACGAGCACGGTGGCGCTGCCTCGCTCCGAGGGCGCCGGCCGCTGGGTCATCCGAGCGCCTCACGTGGCTGCTCGGACTGGGCCACGGCTTGCGCCCGTACCTGCACGGACGGCCCGAAGGCCAGCAGCCGCAACGGCCGTGACACGGTGACGGTGACGTGCGAACCGGCACGCACCACCGAGACGTGGGTGCCGTCCGAGTCCGTGGAACCGTGCGCCGCCTCGGCGGCAACCTGCCGCACGGCGCCGGGGTCGTCGCCGCGGGACGCCGCCCGGGCCCCCGCCCGAGCGGCGTCCAGGCACGCGACCTGGGTGAGCACCGCCTGACCGACGGACAGCACGGCCGCGAGCAGGACGGTCACGGCTGGCATCGCGACCGCGAGCTCGGCCGTCACCGTGCCGACGTCCTGCCGTGACCTCGGCGGCCGCCCCAGCGCCATCCTCCAGGTGGCGGCGTCGACATCAGCCACCGAGGGCCAGCGCCTTCGTGATGATGCCGAGCAGCAGGCGCTTCACCTCGCCGCCCTTGAGGATCGCCACCAGCAGCGCCGCGAAGCCGCACGCGGCGAGGGTGCCGATGGCGTACTCCGCCGTGGCCATGCCGGCGTCGTCCAGGGCCCCGCGGGCACGCCGGACCCGCTCCCGTGCGGCTCGTCCTGCACCCCTGCGCACCCGCGACACGGTGCGACGCGTCATGGAACTCCTCCTTCTCTCGGAAATGCCGGACGACAGGCGTCGTCGACACGGCCACCGTGCTGCACAGACCGACGTCGCCGCCGGGCCGGCGGCGTCCCTGTGGACGGTGGGGCAGCCGGCGCAGCCTGTGCACGAACGGCTGCGGACGACCGCGACACCCACTCAGTCGCCGACGAGCACAGAACCCGCGAGACCCAGCACGACCGGGACCACGGCGCAGAGCACGAAAGCAGGCAGCGTGGTGAGTCCGAGCGGCAGCACGAGCCGCACACCGAGGCGGTGCGCGTCGACGCGCGCGACGCGCCGTCGCGCTTCCCGCAGGTCCCGAGCCGCAGCTCGGAGCACCGCCGCGGCAGACACCCCGGTGGTGTCCGACAGGACGAGGCAGCGCACGAGTGGGCGCCACCGCGTGTCGACCCGGTCCCACGCCGCAGCCGCGGTCTCGCCCAGACGCCACAGCCGCAGGCTGGCCTCGAGCTCGGACCAGACCGACGGTCCCGCGGCACGGGCCGCCGCCTCCACGGCCTGCGGTGCGGGGAGGCCGGCATCCATGGCCGCGGCCACGAGCTGGATCACCAGCGCGACCGACAGCGATCCTGTGGCGCGCGACGCGGGCCGCGGCCCAGGCCGACTCCCCGCCAGAGGCCGCAGGCGACCCGCACGCTCGGCCGGGGGACGAGGCCACACCACGACCGCTGCCGCCAGCAGCAGCGCGGCCACGATGGTGAGGTCACGCACGCGACGCCGCCAGAGTGAGCGAGACGAGACGGCGCGTCCACAGCTGCCCGACGAGCGCCAGCAGTACCGCCGCGAGACCGCAGAGCCGCCCCACCGGTGTCTGCAGCAGGACCCGCACGGGATGGGCGCCGACGAGCTGCCCCAGCGCGAGGCCCGCCACGGGCAGTAGCCCGAGCAGCCTGGCGGTGGCTCGGGGAGCCGCGAGCGCGACCGCGACGTCGGTGTCCAGCTGCCGGTCGTACCGGATGCCCGCGGCCACGGTCTCGAGCAGCTCGGCGAGGGGTGCGCCGACGTCGTCGCTGAGGGACCACGCGGCCCGCAGGACGTCGACCGCTGATGGCGCATCGGGCACGGCGGCCCAGTGCTCGAGCGCCTCTCGGGCGCACGAGGCGGTCCCCCCGAGGTGTGGGCTCGCGGCGCAGCCGCCGCGCACGGCTCGCAGGTCGACCACCGTCGTCCAGGCATGGTCCGGTGAGGCCCCGGCGCGCACCAGGGCGGCGAGGTCGCCGACGAGGTCGAGCACCTCGTCCGCCGCGGCCGCCGCGGAAGGCCGTCGTCGACGGTGCACCGCTCGCACCCACCGGGTTCGGACGGCGCGCCCCGCCCAGGTCGCCCCGGCCGACTGGCTGCCGTCGTCCACCGACCCCACCACGTCGCCGACGGCACGGGTCGGGGGCGGGCGCACGAGAACCGCCGCACCGGCCAGCATCGCGCACGCCAGGGCGGCCGAGACGCCGATCACCGCGCCAACCGTTCCCGAAGGGCCGGCCACCCTGGCCCACGGCTGCCGTCCGCCGCCGGGTCGGACTCGTGCGCGAGAAGTGCCGGCACCACCTCCAGGCCGGTGCGACCGCGCTGCACGACAGCGATCTCGGTGAGCCGGCGCAGCCCACCCAGCCGCCGCAGGTGGAGGACGAGGTCGATCGCCCCGGCTGCCTGGGCGGCGACCGCGTCGCGCTGCAGGCCCGCGAGAGCGGCGAGGGCCTCGAGCCGGGCCGGCACCTCGCGGGCCGCGTTGGCGTGGATGGTGCCGCACCCGCCCTCGTGACCTGTGTTGAGGGCGGTCAACAGCTCGCGCACCTCCGCACCCCTGACCTCGCCGACGACGAGTCGGTCCGGCCGCATGCGCAGCGCCTGGCGGACCAGGTCGGTCATGGTGACGGCTCCCTGGCCCTCCACGTTCGGCGGCCGGGACTCCAGGCGGACGACGTGGGGATGGTCGACGCGCAGCTCGCTGCAGTCCTCGACGACCACGACCCGCTCGCACGTCGGGACGAGGGACAGCAGGCCGCCCAGCACCGTCGTCTTGCCACACCCGGTGCCACCCGTGACGAGGAAGGCGCACCGGCTCTCGACGACCGTCCGCAGGATCGGCTGCCACGACGGCGGGACGGTGCCGGCCGTGCCCAGGTCGTCGAGGGTGAGCACGCGCCGGTGCGGCACCCGCAGGCTCAGGTGCGTCCCTTCCTGCGCGAGCGGCGGGAGGACGGCGTGCAACCGGACCCCGCCGGGCAGACGCGCGTCCACGTAGGGGCATGCGTCGTCCAGCCGCCGACCGGCTGTCGCCGCCAGCCGCACGGCGAGCCGTCGGACGTCCGCCTCCGAACCGAGCCTGAGCCGCACCTGCTCCAGGCCCTGGCCACGGTCAACCCACACGCCTCGGTCGGCGTTGACCAGCACGTCCGTGACGAGGGGGTCGGCGAGCAACGGCTCCAGCGGCCCGGCGCCCACGAGCTCTGCCTTCAGCGCGTCAGTGACGTCGAGCAGGCCGAGGTCACCGAGCACCGCGCCCACCGAGCGCACCGCCGCAGCCACCCGTCCGGACGTGACCGGCCCCGGGTCCCGCGCGAGCTCCAGGCGCACCTGCTCCACGAGCACGGGGTCGACGCTCCTGGTCACGCTCCGGTGGGACGAGCCCGAGGCCCCCGAGGCGCTCATGCGGCAGGCGCCGACGACGCCTGCGTCTCGAGCCACTGCTCGCACGCCCGGCGCAGCGGACCAGACCGGCGCGCTGCGGGTGGCTCGCCGCGGTCCAGGACAGCGTCGACACGCGGTTCGTCCCGCATCTCGAGGGCGAGCGGCACCTGGAGCGCATCCGCCACCGCCCGCGCCGGCAGCCGATCACCTGGGGAGCGCCGCACGACGATCTGCAGGGACGGCACGCGCGGACGCCAGCGTCGCACCGCCGCCGCGGCCGCGGCGGTGGCGCGGACGCGTGCGGGCACGACCACGAGCAACTCGTGGAGGTCGCGCACAGCCGCGTTCGCCAGGCTCTCGTCGCCCGCCCGTGGCAGGTCCACGACGACGAGGTCGTGCGTGCGCGCGGCCGAGCCGAGCACCGCCTCCACGGCACGCGCCGGGACGTCGACGGGCTCGCCACGACCCCACGCCAGGACGGCGAGCTCACCGAGCCGCGGCAACGCGTCGTGGACGGTGGACGACGGGAGACGCCCCCTCGCACCCGCGAGGTCCGGCCATCGCAGGCCGGGTACGGCGTCGGCACCGAGAGCGAGGTCGAGCCCACCACCCAGTGGGTCGAGATCCGCCAGCAGCACGCGTCGTCCGCCCTGGGCCGCCGTCACGGCGAGGCCCGTCGCCAGCACCGACGCGCCAGCACCACCGCAGCCACCCACGACGGCGACCACCCGGGCGCGCGTCGGCAGGTCGGTGGCGGACGCGAGCCGCTCCACGAGCCAGACGTCGGCGTCCGGGAGAACGGCGACCTGGTTCGCCCCGACCGCGACCGCCAGCTGCCAGACGTCTCTGCTGGCACGGCCGGAGCTGACGAGAACCACCTCGTCCCGACGCGGCAGGCAGACGGCGACCCTCCTCGCCGCGTCGCCACCGACCAGGACCAGCCGAGCCGACTGCCAGACGACCGCGTCGGGCGGCTCCGCCACCACCTGCACGGTCACGGCGGCGGCTGCGGCCAGCCGACGGACGGCGTCGGTCAGGGCCGCGTCGGCGGTGACGACCAGGACGGCCGGCCCCCGAGGAGCCCCGTCCGGTCCGGGCCCTGCTGCCTGCCGTCGGCGCGCAACCACGCATGCTCCCCAGGTCGGTGACGCCCGGTTGTCGGGCGAGACCACCGTGGCGCGCTGACGCACGAGGCCGCGCTTGCCGGCGCGCACCTGTGGACGGTGGGACGACGACGCTCCCCTGTGGACGCCCCGCAGACCGCGGGGGGCGCGCGAGATCGGGATGGCGACGGCCCCCGTCGGGGGGACAACGGGGGCCGTCCGACGCTCCGGTTCGGGGGGGATGAACCGGCGCGCCTGGCACGGCCGCGAACAGCCGGCGGAACCAGTGTCCACCCCCGCGACCCCCGGAGCAATGCTTATCCGACAGGTCACGACAGCCGCGTGCGCGCCCTGCTCGGCGTGTCGCTTTCGTCCCCTATGAGCCCTCGAAAGTCAAGTCTTCACTTCCCCGTCAGGACCGGGTAGGAAGGAGTCAGGAGCCACCGCCAGCGGTGGCCCCGCACGGCCCTCCAGGTACCCACGTGCGGTTAGTCCACTGATGGACCGGCTGTGAACGGGCTCGTCCCGTTCCGCCGACACCGAGCACGCCTGGTAACCCGTGGTCGTGCGACGACGACGCCCCGCCCCCGGCGGGGCGTCGTCCTGGCTGACGCCGGGTCGCCTTCGTCACCGCTGATGCCGACGCCTGCTCATCACGACGGCCTGCTCATCACGACGAGCTGGCGGCATGATGGAGACGTGGGGTTCGAGGTGATCGACGAGCACGGCTCGGTCATCGGCGGCGACCGAGGGCCGACCGAGCGGTCGCCGCGCGCCCCCGAGCCCTATGACCTCGGCGAGCCGCCCGAGGTGGCGCCCGATCCCAGGTCACGGACGGCAGAGCCGCCTGCCGCACCGGCCCCCGGCCGCAGCCGGGCCGTCGTCCAGCGCCTGCTCCACCTGCCGGCCGTGCTCGCCACGGCTGCGCTCGTGGCGGGCGCCGTGCTCGGGGGGTACGTCGTCCACGAGCACGGCGTCGGTCAGGAGCTGGCCCAGGCCCGGTCGGAGGTCAACGCGGTAGCGATCGCCGAGAACCAGCTCGTCACCGGGATCAACGGGGTGCGCATGGCCACGATCACGGTGCGGGTCACCAACTTCGGCCCCCGCAGGATCGAGCCGGTCCTCTCGCCCCGCTCGCAGCAGGCGACGGCGTCCGACCCGCTGATCGACGCCTCCACACCCCACCCGTCGGTGGCGGCGAACGGGGGCACCACGCTCGTCATGGTCCAGGTGCCGCTGCCCTGCGGCAGCGACCTCGGGCCGGTCCGGGTGCCGGTGCGCAGCGAGGACCGGCAGGTCCACGAGCTCGACGTCACCTCGATCGGTACCGAGCAGCTCCAGCAGGACCAGAGCATGTGCGGTGGCGCCGAGCCGAACCACTCCTACGTCACCGCGAACCTGAGCGGCACCGTGGACCGGCCGTTCATCCGGTTCACGAACATGGCCACGCAGGCTCGCCGGATCTGGCTCCAGAGCGATCCGGCCGCCCTCGTCCCGTTGACCGGCGTCACGATCTCGATGTCACCGTCCCTGCCCACCGACATCGAACCGCAGGGCACGCTCGACCTGCGGCTCGTCGTGCACGTCAACCGGTGCGTCCGCGACGTCGCGAGCTACGAGAGCGCGCAGTCGTGGCTCGGCTTCCTCGACACCGACATCGGACGCCACGACCCGCCGACCGACGCCGACTGGCAGAACGTCATGGGCGCCGGCATCGGGTCCGTCGTCACGGCGGCCATGCTGCGCGCCTGCCGCTGACTCAGCGCGTGAGACGGCCGGCCCGCACCGCGTCGGCAACCCGCACACCCTCCGCGGCACCGAGGCGGACGGCGTCCCCGCAGTGGACCAGCCACCCAGCCACACCCTCGCTGGACCCGCCCGCGTAGCCGGTCAGCGCCGACGCGTAGGCGGGCAGACCCAGGGCCTGCAGCCCGTGCTCCGGCACGGCGACGCCGGTCGGGTCCAGCCCGCGCTCGACCACCAGCGCCCGGAAGAGCGAGCGCGCGACGAGCCCGTTACCCGCGACGAAGGGGCGCATCGCCATCACCTCGGCGTGCGCCAGCGCGGCCACGACGAGCGCCGGGACGTCACCCGGCAGGGTCAGCAGCTCGACCAGACCGTCGAGGCGGCCGTGCAGCTCGGCGCCGGACGGCGGCACCCCCGGCCCGGCGAGGTCGCGCGGCTCCTCGTCGTCGCGACGCGGCCTGCCGAGGGCCTCGTCGTCCACCAGGCCCGCGGCGGCGGCCGTGTGCAGCCGCGCGAGCGCCTGCCACGGAGCGGTGCTGAGCACCCGGCTGAGCTGGCGTGACTCGGCGGTCGCCCGCAACGCGCCGGAGACGACCCGGCCGACCGCGTCGCCCGGCGCAGCGACGGCTCCCCGCAGCATGTCGCGGACGACGTCGAGGGGCAGCTCGGCCCCCTCCATCGCCGCGCTCGCCCGGGCTGCCCGGGCGGTGCTCTCGGCCGCCGCCTCGGCCGTCCGACGCCGAAGGGCCTGGTGCCACCGCAGCTGCGTGCACGCGTCGCGCGCCGCGTCGACCGCCTCCTCCACGCCGGGCAGCCGCACCAGCTGCGTCACTGCCGCGCTCAGGCCCGACGACGTCCGCTCCACGGCCGCGACCCTACGGGTGTCGTCCGTCCTGGCACGAAGTGGCCTGGTCAGATTGGGCCAGGACCGGACTATTGCGGCAGTCGGGACGACAGGCGTATACCGGCCGATGCACTGCACCGCCCGCCTTCCCATTGGAGGAGAACGATGAGTCGTCGACTGAGGACCGCCGCCGTCGCGGGCCTGCTCAGCATCACAGTGGTCGGAGGGGGAGCAGCGGTCGCTGCCACCACCGGCCCGGCCATCCACACCTTCACGCCGAAGTCCGCGAACCAGATCACGAACATCGACGTGCTGCGGCAGCAGATCCGGAACTACTACGGCGACCCCATGGGCACGGGCGTGTCGCCTGACGACAGCAACTACGCCAAGGAGGCGAGCGGCGTCGCTCGCTCGGGCAAGCGTTGGTTGGCAGCGCAGGTCCAGCGCGGCAACCACCACGCGTCGCACCACAAGAAGGCCAAGCCGGCGATCGTGCTGGACGTCGACGACACGACGCTGCTCACCTGGAACTACGAGATCGCGAGCAACTGGGCCTACAACCCCACGACCAACGCCGACTACGTCAACGGCCAGCTGTTCCCGGCGGTGCCCGGCATGGTCGACATGGTGACCTGGGCCGCGAAGCACCACATCGCGGTCTTCTACCTGACGGGCCGGCCTGACACGCAGGAGGCCGCGACCCTCGGCAACCTGACGCACGACGGCATCGGCATCGACGCCGGTTACCCGGCTCCCACGATGCTTCCCGACGGCGAGGACGGCCTCTTCACGAAGCCGGCCGTGAACGACTACCCGGTCTACCTGCAGAAGGCGTGCGCCGGCGACCCGGACGGCAAGTGCACGACCATCCACTACAAGTCCGCCACCCGCAAGCACATCGAGTCGCTGGGCTACGACATCATCGGCAACTTCGGTGACCAGTACAGCGACCTCAAGGGTGGCTTCGCCGACCGCGCCTTCAAGCTGCCGAACCCGAACTACTACCTCCCCTGATCGACGACAGCCAGCGGTCCGGCGTCCCGACGACGCCGGACCGCTGACGCTGTGGCCGGCTGTCGCAGGACTACTCTCGCGCCGTGATGCCGCTCGCGAGCCGGACGTCGGGCGACCACTTCACGGTCGTGCCGTTGCTGGCGCTCGGGCTGGCGCTCGTCCTCGCCCTGGCTGTCGCCTTCGTCGTCCGTCGTCGGCGCGACTTCGGATCCACCGCGGACCGCGCCACGTACGTCACCCTGCACCGGGCTTCGCTCGCCGGCCGCACGCTGCGCGACGGGCTGACGCCGGACGGCGCGACACGCTCGGCCCGGCACCTGCGCGCGCTCCTGGACACGACGGCCCTCGCGCTCACCGACGCGAGCGGCAGCACGTTGGCGTGGGACGGCGCCGGCACTCATCACGCGTCGCAGGCGGGGCGCCACGCCGCTCAGGTGCTCGCCACCGGACGCACGGTCGTGCTCGGCGAGGACGTCGTGGCGTGCGACGACCCCACGTGCTCGGTGCGCCGCGCCGTGATCGCGCCGCTCGTCAGCGACGAGACGGTCGTGGGTGCGCTCGCCGCCTACGGTCGCGCCACGTCTCCCGGGCTGGTGCGCGCCACGGACGAGGTGGCCGCCTGGGTGTCCGACCAGGTCGAGCTGGCCGAGCTCGACCACGAGCGCACGCGCGCGGTGGAGGCGGAGCTGCGTGCCCTGCGTGCTCAGATCAGCCCGCACTTCCTCTACAACGCGCTCACGGCCATCGCGACCTTCGTCCGCACCGACCCCGAACGCGCACGCGAGCTGCTCGTCGAGTTCGCCGAGTTCACCCGCTACGCCTTCCGGAGCGGCGGCGAGTTCACCTCTCTCGCGGACGAGCTGCGCAACGTCGAGCGCTACGTCGAGCTGGAGCGCGCCCGGTTCGGCGACCGCCTGCAGCTCTCGCTGCTCGTGGCGCCCGAGGTGCTCCAGACGGCAGTGCCGTTCCTGGTCATCCAACCGTTGGTGGAGAACGCGATCCGGCACGGGCTGGAGGCCCGTGAAGGCGTCGGCAACATCACCGTGACGGCGTCGGACCACGAGACGTGGACGACGGTCGTCGTGGAGGACGACGGTGTCGGCTCCGACCCGGACGACGTCCGTGCCGCTCTGGCCGGGGAGTCGGACCGCGACTCCGTCGGCCTCGCGAACGTCGACGCCCGGCTTCGGCAGGTCTACGGCGACCGGCACGGCCTCGTGGTGGAGACCGCTCCCGGCGCCGGTACCCGAGTCAGCTTCACGCTGCCCAAGTTCTCACCGGGGGTCAGCGCCCGCTGACCTCCCTCGGCGGGCCGGGGAGGTTCGCGGAGGCGAGCCCGAGGTCGTATCGTCCGCAGGGTGGTCGCACCGGTCGCGCTGCGCGCCCTCGTCGTCGACGACGAGCCCCCAGCCCGGGACGAGCTGGTCTACCTCCTCGGGCTGGACTCGCGCATCGGGTCGGTGCAGTCGGCCGGCAGCGCGGCAGAAGCCTTGCGACGCCTCGAGTCCGAGCCCTTCGACGTCGTGTTCAGCGACGTCCGCATGCCCGGGCTGACCGGCGTCGACCTGGCCCGCATCCTGGCCCGGTTCACGCAGCGGCCGGCGGTCGTCTTCATCACGGCGTACGACGACACCGCGGTCGACGCGTTCGAGCTGCAGGCGGTCGACTACGTCATGAAGCCCGTCCGGCCCGAGCGCCTGGCGGAGGCGGTGCGACGGGTCGTCTCCCCCACGGCGATGCCGGAGCGCGAGGAGAACGACGACGAGACGATCCTCGTCGAGCTCGGTGGGGTGACCCGCTTCGTGCAGCGGTCGCAGGTGCGGTGGGTGGAGGCACAGGGCGACTACGCGCGACTGCACACCGCGGACGGGTCGCACCTCGTGCGGGCCCCGCTCAGCAGCCTCGAGCAGCGGTGGACGACCGCGGGCTTCGTCCGCATCCACCGCAGCACGCTCGTCGCCCTGCGGTACGTCGACGAGCTGCGCGTCGAGTCGGGTCGTTGGTCCCTGCGGGTGGACGGCACGGACCTGCCTGTCAGCCGGCGGCACAGCCGCGCCGTCCGGGACCGCCTCGCGGGCCAGGGCCGACCCGTCGGCCAGATCGACCCGAGTGGCGAGGGAGGCGCCCGGTGACACAGCCGCCGCCATCTCGCGTCCGGGTGACCAGCCCGCGGATGGCTGCGGTGCGGCGAGGCTCGTCCCGACCAGCCGTCCGCGAGATCGACGAGGAGACCGACCTCGGCCACGTCTACATGCGCACGCTGGTGCGCAGCCAGCTGCGCCTCGCCGCTCTCGTGCTGCTCGTCGTCGGCGTGACGCTCGGGACCCTGCCCCTCGTGTTCCGCTACCTCCCCTCCAGCAGCACCTACCGCATCGGGGGCGTGCCGTTGCCCTGGCTGGTGCTCGGTGCCGGTGTCTACCCGTACGTCGTGCTGCTCGCCTACCTCTACGTGCGTCAGGCCGAGCACGTCGAGCGCGACTTCGCGGCGGCGCTCGACCGTGCGAGAGGTGAGGACCCGCACGGGACGTCGCCACCCGCCGTCCGCCGCCCGTCGGCGCCCGACGGGACCCGGGGCAACGGGTGAACGCCCTGCCGCTCGCAGGCATCGCCCTGGTGACGCTGGCATCTGTCGCGGTCGGCGTCTTCGGGCTCCGCATCTCGCGCACCACCAGCGACTTCTACGTCGCCAGCCGCAGCGTGTCACCGCGGGCGAACGCCTCGGCCATCAGCGGCGAGTACCTCTCGGCGGCGTCCTTCCTGGGAGTCGCCGGCCTGGTGCTGGCGGGCGGCGCCGACATGCTGTGGTTCCCGGTCGGCTACACCGTGGGCTACCTCGTGCTGCTGGTGCTCGTAGCGGCTCCCCTGCGCCGGTCGGGGGCCTACACGCTGGCAGACTTCGCGGAGGCCAGGCTGGGCTCCACGACGGTGCGACGCGTCGCCGCCGTGCTCGTCGTCGCCATCGGCTGGCTCTACCTCTGGCCGCAGCTCACCGGCGCCGGCATCACGCTGCGCACCGCGACCGGGCTGCCGACCTGGGTGGGCAGCCTGGTCGTCACCGTCGTCGTGGGCACCGTCGTGGCGTCCGGTGGCATGCGGTCGATCACGCTCGTGCAGGCGTTCCAGTACTGGGTGAAGCTCACCGCCATCGCCCTCCCGGCGATGCTTCTCCTGGCGGCGTGGCACCAGCGCGGGGCGGTGGACCCTCTGCCGGCGGGTGTCGGCTGGGTGCAGCCCTACGGCGCCCGACCCACCGCGCACGGCGTCTACCAGACCTACTCGATCATGCTGGCGCTCTTCCTCGGCACCATGGGGCTGCCCCACGTGCTCGTGCGGTTCTACACGAACCCGGACGGCGGAGCCGCCCGGCGCACCACCC
The DNA here is from genome assembly GCA_035707965.1 of Actinomycetales bacterium. GTDB lineage: Bacteria > Actinomycetota > Actinomycetes > Actinomycetales > Angustibacteraceae > DASSTJ01. The sequence goes on along the minus strand of DASSTJ010000116.1, from coordinate 14,710 downwards.
TGACGGTGCTCATGATGCTGTCGGCGTTCTACCTGTTCCCGCCCGTGTACGGAGTGCTCGGACGGCTCTACACGCCGGACCTGGTGGCGTCCGGGCACACCGACTCGGTGGCGCTCCTGCTGCCCGAACGGCTGGTCGGCGGCACGGCCGGTCAGCTGCTGGGAGCGTTGGTCGCCGCCGGCGCCTTCGCGGCGTTCCTGTCCACGTCGTCCGGCCTCGCCGTCTCGGTCTGCGGCGTCCTCGACCAGGACCTGCTGCGCACGTCGGCGACCAGCCAGCGCGGGCGTCGCGGCACCGTGCCGGGGTTCCGCACCGCCACCGTCGTCGCGGTCGGCATCCCGTTCGCGCTGTCGTCGACGCAGGCCTCGCTCGGGCTGGCCGACACCGTGGGACTGGCCTTCGCCGTCGCTGCGTCGACCTTCTGCCCGCTGCTGGTTCTCGGCATCTGGTGGCCTCGGCTGTCGTCGACCGGCGCGGTCAGCGGCCTGCTCGTCGGCGGGCTGACGGCCAGCGCCGCTGTGCTCACCACGGTGCTCCACCTGGCACCGCCCGGCTGGCCGGCCGCGCTGATGGCGCAGCCGGCAGCCTGGTCGATCCCGCTGGCTCTGCTGACGAGCGTGGTGGTGTCGCTCGCGACGCCGTCGCGTGTCCCCGCCCACGTCGCGCGGATCATGGTGCGGTTGCACACGCCGGAGTCCGTGCACGTCGACCGGCGGGTGGCATCGACCGCTCGTCGCAGCCCGGGGACCGCTGAGCGCGGCGTCGGCGACCGCACGTCGCGGCCCGGCGACCGGTAACCGCATCACGCCATCGAGTGGTTCACGTCACATCGCGGGGGCTCCTAGCGTCGCCATCGCGGCAGCCACTGCCCCACCGGCGAAAGGACAGCCATGGCCCAGCAGACCACCGACCTCGCTCCGGAGCGGATCCTCCCTCCGGGTGCGCACCTCGCGGATCCCGCGCCCCTCGGGCTCGCAGGCTTCGCGATGACGACGTTCTTCCTCAGCATCGTGAACGCGGGGATCCTCCCCAAGACGGTCGAAGGCGTCGTCCTCGGCCTCGCGCTGTTCTACGGCGGGCTGGCCCAGCTGCTCGCCGGCATGTGGGAGTTCGCGAAGGGCAACACATTCGGTGCCGTCGCGTTCTCGTCGTACGGCGCCTTCTGGCTCTCCTTCTGGTACCTGGTCGCGCACACCGATCTCAGCGCCGCCGGTGCGGACGCCGAGAAGGGCGTCGGCACCTACCTGCTGGGCTGGACCATCTTCACGGCCTACATGATGCTCGCGTCCTTCCGCGTCTCCGGCGTCGTCGCCGCAGTGTTCGTGGCACTGACCGTGACGTTCGCGCTGCTGACGGTCGGCGCCCTCGCCACCTCGGACAGCTGGACGAAGATCGGCGGCTACATCGGCATCCTCACGGCGATCTTCGCCTGGTACGGCTCGTTCGCCTCGGTCTTCAACTTCACCAACAAGCGGGCGGCCGTGCCGGTCTGGCCGATGTGAGCACGCGAGGCGGCGCGGTCACTCCCCCTGCGGCCCACGAGACCGCGCCGCCTCGCGCCCGCACGGCCCCACCCTTGCCGCGCCGTGCGGAACAGAGTTGGCTGGAACAACCGAGTCGGGTGCATCGCACGTGTTTCATCGAGGACGGAGCAAAGATGACCACCAATCCTGAGCTGTCGAACCTGTCGCGCGAGACCCGACACTTCGACCCCCCGGCCGAGCTGGCCGCTCATGCCAACGTGACCGCCGACACGTACGCCGAGGCGAGCGCTGACCGCCTCGCGTTCTGGCGCAAGCAGGCCGAGCGGATCAGCTGGTCGGAGCCGTTCAGCGAGGTCCTCGACTGGAGCGACGCACCCCACTCGAAGTGGTACGTCGGTGGCAAGCTCAACGCCGCGTACAACTGCCTCGACCGCCACGTCGAGGCAGGCAAGGGCGACAAGGTCGCCTACTACTACGAGGCCGAGAACGGCGAGTCGCACGAGATCACGTACGCCGAGCTGCTGAAGCGCGTCTGCCAGGCCGCGAACGGGCTGACCGAGCTCGGCGTCAAGACCGGCGACCGCGTCGCCATCTACATGCCGATGATCCCGGAGACCGTCGTCGCCATGCTGGCGTGCGCCCGGATCGGCGCGCCCCACACCGTCATCTTCGCCGGCTTCTCGGCTCAGTCCATCGAGGACCGGGTGCTCGACTGCGGCGTCGAGGTGGTCATCACGGCGGACGGCGCCAACCGGCGCGGCAAGGCGTCGGCCCTGAAGCCCACCGTGGACGAGGCGGTCGCCAACTGCCCGGCGGTCCGCACGGTCGTCGTCGTGAAGCGGACGGGCCAGGACGTCGCGTGGAACGACGACCGTGACGTCTGGTGGCACGACGTCATGGACAAGCAGAGCACCGAGCACCAGTGCGAGTTCTTCGACTCCGAGCACCCGCTCTACATCATGTACTCGAGCGGTACGACGGGGAAGCCGAAGGGCGTCCTGCACACGACCGGCGGCTACCTGGTCGGCTGCGCGTACACGCACTGGGCCGTCTTCGACCTCAAGCCCGACAGCGACATCTTCTGGACGGCCGCTGACATCGGCTGGGTCACCGGCCACTCGTACATCGTCTACGGCCCGCTGGCCAACGGCACGTCGTCCGTCATGTACGAGGGCACGCCCGACACCCCGCACCAGGGCCGCTGGTGGGAGATCATCCAGAAGTACAAGGTGACGATCCTCTACTGCGCCCCCACGGCGATCCGGACATTCATGAAGTGGGGGGAGGACATCCCGGCGAAGTTCGACCTGAGCTCCCTGCGGATCATCGGGTCGGTGGGCGAGCCGATCAACCCCGAGGCGTACATCTGGTACCGCACGCACATCGGTGGCGACCGGTGCCCGGTGGTCGACACCTGGTGGCAGACCGAGACCGGCATGATCATGATCAGCCCGATGCCGGGCGTGACCTCGGGCAAGCCGGGGTCGGCGATGACCCCGATCCCCGGCGTCGAGGCCGCCGTCTACGACGAGTCCGGCAAGGCCGTGGAGCCGGGCGGCGCAGGCTACCTCGTGCTGACGCAGCCGTGGCCCGCCATGCTGCGCACGCTGTGGGGGGACGACGACCGGTACCGCAACACGTACTGGTCGCGCTTCCCCGGCGTCTACCTGGCCGGCGACGGCGCCAAGCTCGACGAGGAGGGTGACTTCTGGCTCCTCGGTCGCGTGGACGACGTCATCAACGTCTCCGGCCACCGCATGTCGACCACGGAGATCGAGTCGGCGCTCGTGTCGCACCCGATGGTCGCGGAGGCCGCGGTCGTCGGCGCGGCGGAGGCCACGACCGGCCAGTCCATCGAGGCGTTCGTCATCTTGCGCGAGAGCGCGCACGGCGGGGGCGACGACGTGGTCAAGCAGCTGCGCGACCACGTCGCGAAGCAGATCGGCGCGATCGCGAAGCCGCGGTCCATCATGGTCGTGCCCGAGCTGCCCAAGACGCGGTCCGGCAAGATCATGCGGCGCCTGCTCAAGGACGTCGCGGAGAAGCGGGAGCCCGGCGACAGCACGACCCTTGCCGACTCGTCGGTGATGGACCTCATCCAGGCGAACCTGGCGGCGGCGACGACGTCCAGCGAGGGCTGAGGCCCTCGTCGGTGCGAGGAACCGGGAGCCTGGCCACCGCCTGCGGTGGCCAGGCTCCCGGTCTCTCAGGCGAACCGTGCGCGGCGTGCCAGGTGCACCACGCCCAGGACGCCGAGGAGGGCCAGCAGCGCCAGTCCCACCTGCAGCCCCGCTGCCAAGGGGTCCGACACCCACCAGCGGACGCGCTCGGCGCTGTACCACGGCCACGTGCGCGGACGGCTGTCCGTGACCTGGCCGCTCGCGAGCACGCCGGCCGCAACGGCCAGCACCTGGGGATCGACGTCCACGACGAGGTCGGGGTCGGCGTCCGCCGGTAGCGACGTCAGCGTGCGCACGACCGCTGCTGTGGAGGGGTCGAGCACCTCGACCCCAGCGGGCGCCCGCAGCCGAGCACCGGCGTAGGTCGCCACCACGATCCCGTCCCGCGTCCAGGCCAGGGCCTCGGCGTAGGCAGCCCGGAGCCTCAGGACGGGCGTGAAGGAGTCGACCGCGCGACCGACGGGATGCACGACGAGCTCACCCGCGGCGGTCCCGTCGATGATCGGCATCACGACCTGCGCGGCCCGCTGGCCATCCGGCGAGACGACGGCGCGGTCGAGCCAGACCACGGTCTGACGGGTGCCCGACTCCTGGTGCGGTACGAGGAGCCGGCCACCCACCATCGCGGCAGGGCCGGGGTGCGTCGCGTCCTCGCTGAGCAGCCTCAGCGTCGTGGCATCACGCACCTCGACGCGGCCGCCCTGGGCGGTGTTCTCCGAGATCCGCGTCGCACCCCACACGAGAAGTCGGCTGCCGTCGTCCGACCAGGCCGTGCCTTCGGCGGCCGTTGGCGCGTCTGGCACCTCAAGCAGCTCGCCCGAGGCGAGCGTCAGCACGACGGTCTTCGTGACGACGCGGGGAGTGTCACCCACGACCCAGGCCAGCCGACGGCCGTCCGGCGAGAGCGCGATCCCGTGGTCGCCGTCGTGCCACGGCACGACGCGGTACGCGCCGCCGTCCGCAGAGACTGCGACGGGCGCGATCCCGCGTGAGAACGTGCCCCGCCGGAGGCCGCCGGTCGCGATGACGTACGCGGCCCGCTCGATTGGCTGCTCGGTGACGAGCGGCGTGCCCACCGGCGGGACGACGAGACGCGCGGGCAGCGACCCGGAGCCCTGAGCCGGCACGACCGGCGCACGTCCGAGAGCGTCGAGACCGACGACCACCGCCAGCGCCACGAGACCGCAGACGAGTGCCACCGCGACGACTCTCGGCGGAGCGGCCAGCCGGCGACGTCGCCAGGCCCGTCGGGCCGCCTCGTCGTCCGTGGCACGGGCAGCGGGCGTCCGCTCGGCCAGCGCCAGCAGCCCGCTGCGCAGCACGTCGTTCACGAGCTTGCCTCCCGCTCCAGCAGACCCAGCCGCCCCTCGACCGAGGACGGGTCGCGCGGTGCCACCTCGCCGAGCTCAGGAGCGAGCTGCCGCAGGCGCCCCAGGGCGTGGCGTACCTGCGACTTCACCGTCCCGACGCTCGTACCCATGACGGAGGCCACCTGCGGTTCGGTGAGATCCTCGTAGTAGCGCAGCACGAGCACAGCGCGCTGCCGGGGTGTCAGCCGTGCGAGTGCCTGGCGCATCAGCATCGCGGTGTCACGGTCGGACGTGCGGTCGTCGACCTCGGACTCCGCCGTCTGGTGCCCGAGCACCTCACGCACGCGACTGCGGGTGCGCCGCCAGGCGGAGATGTGAGCGTGGTGCAGCGCCCGTCGCACGTAGGGTTCCGCGTCACCTCTGGCCGCCACCCGCCGCCAGTGCCGGGCCGTGCACTCCAGCGCCGTCTGCACCAGGTCTTCCGCCTCGTCGGCGTCGCCGGTCAGCAGCCATGCGGTGCGCAGCAGCGCTGGGCGACGAGCCACGACGAAGCGGCGGAAGCTCTCGTCGTCCATGCCCCTCCCCTGCGCCTGGTGGTGCCTGCACACTGTGACACGCATGCTGGCACTGCCGTGGAGGGAACCACCGCCCGCGCACCCTGCGACTTCTGACGCCTTTGCCACCCCACACCAACCCTCGTGAGGTGGTAAACGCGTCAGAAGTGCAGGGTCAACGCGTGGCGGTGACGCTGCGCAGCCCCGGCCGGACGTCGGGCGCCCGGCGCCGCGCGGCGTCGCTGGCGGCGTCGTCGGCGAGCTGCTGGCTGCGGCGCTCCGCCTCGACGCGCGCGGAGTACGCCTCGAGCTCGCTCGCGACGGTGGCGTCGTCCCAGCCGAGGACGTCGCGCACCAGCTCGGCCGCCAGTGGCGCCGAGTCGACGCCCCGGTCGCGCGTCTCGATCGACAGGCGGGTGCGGCGAGCCAGGAGGTCGTCCAGGTGCAGCGCCGCCTCGTAGCTGGCGCCGTAGCGCAGCTCGACCTTGAGGTACTCCTGGGCGCACGGCATCGGCTCGAGCAGGGAGGGCTCGCCGTCGGCAAGGGTCAGCACCTCCGTCAGCAGCGAGCCGTACCGGCCCAGCAGGTGCTCGACCCGCCAGGGCGCGAGGCCGGTCTGCCGGCCCAGCTCGGGGACGAGGTTGAGCATGGCCGCGTAGCCGTCGGCACCCACCAGCGGCACGTGCGCGGTGACGGACGGCGTGAGCGAGCCCCGTCCTCCGGCCCAGGCCAGGTCCGCGGCGGCGGCGTCCACGGCATCGGCGGCCATCACGCGGTAGGTGGTGAACTTGCCGCCCGCGATCGAGATGAGGCCCGGCTGAGGGCGTGCGACGGCGTGCTCGCGCGAGAGCTGGCTGGTGTCCTCGCTCTCGCCGGCGAGCAAGGGCCGCAGCCCGGCGTAGACGCCGACGACGTCGTCCCGTCGCAACGGGGTCGCCAGGACGCCGTTCACGGTGTCGAGGATGAAGTCGACGTCCGCCGCGGTCGCGGCCGGGTGGGCGAGGTCGTGCGTCCAGTCGGTGTCGGTGGTACCGACGATCCAGTGCTGCCCCCAGGGGATGACGAACAGAACGCTGCGCTCGGTGCGCAGGATCAGCCCGGTCTCGCCGGCGATGCGGTCGCGCGGCACGACCAGGTGCACGCCCTTGCTGGCCCGCACCCGGAACCGTCCGCGCCCGCCGCTCATGCTCTGGAGGTCGTCGGTCCAGACGCCGGTGGCGTTGATGACCACCCGAGCCCGCACGCGCTGCTCAGCACCGTTCTCGACGTCCCGCACGACCGCGCCGACGACTCGGTCGGCCTCGCGCAGCATCTGCACCACCTCGGTCGACGTGCGCACCAGCGCCCCGTACTGCGCGGCGGTACGGGCGACACTGAGGGTGAAGCGGGCGTCGTCGGCCTGGGCGTCGTAGTACTGGACGGCGCCCACGAGGGCGTCCCGACGCAGGCCCGGGAACCTCTTCAGGGCGCCGCTGCGCGAGAGGTGCTTCTGCCGCGGCACCGAACGCGCTCCGCCCATCTGGTCGTACAGGGTCAGGCCAGCGGCCACGTACGGCCGCTCCCAACCGCGGTGCGTCAACGGGTACAGGAAGGGCAGCGGCCGCACGAGGTGCGGGGCCACGCGGGTGAGCATGAGCTCGCGCTCGCGGAGCGCCTCTGCGACGAGCCGGAAGTTCAGCTGCTCCAGGTAGCGCAGGCCCCCGTGGAAGAGCTTGCTGGAGCGCGACGACGTGCCGCTCGCGAGGTCGCGCGCCTCCACGAGGGCGGTGCTGAGCCCCCGGGTGGCGGCGTCGAGCGCGACACCGGCGCCCGTCACGCCACCTCCCACGACGAGCACGTCGACCTCGGCGTCGCCGAGGCGGCGCCAGGACTCCAGCCGTTCGGCGGGGCCGAGTCGCGAGGTCGTGGTCACCAGAGGAGCTGCCATCGCTGCTCATCCTGGCAGAGGGCTCTTAGGGGACGGCCGCGGGCGAGCGCCACAGGTGGACCTGGCAGCGGGTTCCACGCCGGCCCCGACGCGTCCCGTCCCGGGAACGACGTCAGGACGACGCCTCGGCAGCCGCGATCCGACGGTGCGCGGCGTTGCGCCGGCGCAGCACCGTGATGCCGAGCACGGACGCGAGCACCGAGCCGGACAGCACCGCCATCTTCACGTGGTCGTCGTGCGCGCTGCCCACGCCGAAGGCCAGCTCGCCGACGAGCAGGCTGACGGTGAAGCCGATGCCCGCCAGCATCGAGACGCCCAGCACGTCGCTCCAGGCGAGCTCGTCGTCGAGCTGCGCGCGCGTGAACCGCACCGTCAGCCACGTGCCGCCGAAGACGCCGACGGTCTTGCCGACGACCAGCGCGACCACGACCGCTACGGCCACCAGGTCGTGGGCCGCCCCGCGCAGCGCCGCCCCGGACACAGCGACCCCGGCGGCCATGAGGGCGAAGACCGGCACCGCGAGACCGGAGGACAGCGGTCGTAGCACGTGGGCCAGGCGCTCGGCCGGCGAGAAGGCGCCATTCAGCGAACGCACCGGCACGGCCAGACCCAGCACGACCCCGGCCACCGTGGCGTGGACTCCGGACGCGTGCACGAGCGCCCAGGCGGTGAGTGCGAGCGCGACGAGCACCGAGGTGAACGTCCGCCCGCCGACGCCCCGCCGGTGCAGCAGCCGGCGCGCGGCCGGGTGCTGGACTCCTGCACCGAATCCCGCCACGACGAGCACCGCACCGACCAGAGGCAGCAGTCGGACGTCGTCCGAGTAGAAGAACCCGATGATGACGATCGCCACGATGTCGTCGACGACCGCCAGCGTCAGCAGGAAGGACCGCAGCCCGCTGGGCAGATGGCTGCCTGCAAGTGCCAGCACGGCGAGGGCGAACGCGATGTCAGTGGCGGTCGGCACCGCCCACCCGCGCATCGCCGACCCGTGGCCCCAGGTGATCGCGAGGAAGATGAGGGCCGGCACCGCTACGCCGGAGAGCGCGGCGACGACCGGGAGCACCGCGCGGGTCGGGTCGCTGAGATCACCGGCGACCAGCTCGTGCTTGAGCTCGAGGCCGGCGACGAAGAAGAAGATGGCCAGCAGCCCGTCGGACGCCCACTGCGCCACCGTCAGCCGCAGGTGCAGCGACTCCGGGCCGAACGCCGCGCCGCGCAGGGCCTCGTACGTGGCGCTCCAGGGCGAGCTGGCCCACAGCAGCGCGACGGCGGCCCCCAGGAGCAGCAGCACGCCCCCCACGGTCTCGGCGCGCAGCACCTCGAGCAGCCGCCGGCGCTCACGACCGGACACCCGCGAGAACACGCGCGCGGCACGACGGGCCACCTCGGGTCGCGATCTCACGAGGAGCCTCCGGTCCCGGGCAGGGGGGTGCCCGTGCGCTGCACGCCGCCGCTCGGCGGACGCGGCCGACCAGACTTCCCGGCGCTCCGCCCGTCAGCGTAGTGGACGTGGCGCCGCCACGGGCCGTGCTCGACGAGAGGGTCTCCACCTGCGCCGTCGTCGGGCGAGCGGCGCCCCTGCGCCCTCAGTAGGCTCGCTGTCGTCCCGGCCGCCCGCCACAGGAGGTTCGCATGAGCGCACGTGCCACCCAGAAGGCGCTGGACGTCCCGGAGCTCGTGCAGGGCGAACGCACGCTCGGCCAGCTCGTGGCCGACGCCTCGCGCGACCTGTCGACGATCGTGCGGTCCGAGGTCGCCCTGGCCAAGGCGGAGGTGAAGAAGGACGTCGTCGCCGGCGTGATGGGCGCCGCGATGTTCCTCGTCGCCGGCGTGTTCGCGTTCCTCGCGCTGGTCCTGCTCCTGATCGCGGCGGCGTACGGCCTCGTGGCGGCCGGCCTGGCCCCCTGGCTGGCGTTCCTCGTGGTGGCGGCCGCCCTGCTGCTGCTGACCGCCGTGCTCGCGCTCGTCGGCAAGTCCCGGCTGTCGAAGATCGGCCCGCCGGAGCGGACCGTCCGCACCACCAGGGACACCGTCGGGGCGCTCACGTCGGCGCGCTCCTAGGCGGTCGCCCGTCAGCGCACGGCTCCGTCGCACGACCTCGAGTCACGGCACGGCACACTCGACGCATGACGGTCGATGCCACGCACGTGCTGTACGACGGCCCGTGGCGCCACCGGTTCGTCTCTGCCAACGGCGCCCGCTTCCACGTCGCCGAGGCCGGCGAAGGGCCGCTGGTCCTGCTGCTGCACGGGTTTCCCCAGATGTGGTGGGCCTGGCGACACCAGCTGACCGCACTGGCGGATGCCGGCTACCGCGCCGTCGCCATGGACCTGCGGGGTTACGGGGCGTCCGACAAGCCGCCGCGCGGCTACGACACGCTGACGTCCGCCTCCGACGCCGCCGCGGTCGTCCGCTCCCTGGGCTCGCCGTCCGCCTCGGTGGTCGGGCACGACTGGGGGGCGTGGATCGCGTGGTCCATGCCGGCGCTCGAGCCGACCGTCACCGACCGCGTCGCGGCGGTGAGCATGCCGCACCCGCTGCGGCTGCGCTCGGCCCTCGGCAGGTCGTGGGCGCAGCGACGGGCGCTGGCGCACGTGCTCGGCTACCAGCGGCCGGTCGTGCCCGAGCGGCAGCTGACCCGTGACCCACGTCGGGTCGCGACGCTGCTGCGCTCGGGAGGGGACCCGGCCTGGCCGGGCAGCGGCGAGCACGCGCAGCTCGTCGTGAACCGTTACGTCGAGGCCATGACGGTGCCGTTCGTCGCCCACTCAGCCATGGAGTACTTCCGCTGGGTCGTCCGTTCGCAGGTGCGGGCGGACGGGCGGCGGTTCGTCGATGCGGTCAGCCGAGGAGTCGACGTCCCCGTCCTGCACCTCCAGGGCACCCGCGACGCGGTCGTCCTGCCGGCGAGCGCGCGCGGCAGCGAGCAGCACGTGACCGGCCCCTACCGCTACGTCGAGCTGGACGCCGGCCACTACCTGCCGGAGGAGAGACCGCACGACGTGAGCCAGCTGCTGGTCGAGTGGCTTGCCGACCCGCGGTGAGCGCGCGCGCCGCGGTTCGCTCGCCGGTCACCCAGCCGCGCAGCCGCCGACCGGCACCGGGCTGCTGGCCGCCCGCCCCTTGTCCAGCACCGGCTCCGACTCCTTCAGCGTGAGCGCGTAACCGGTCGACGCGTCGTCCAGGCTCTTCGCGAAGACCACGCCGACCACCCGGCCCCGGGCGTCGAGGAGCGGGCCGCCCGAGTTGCCGGGCTGCACCGTCGCGTACAGGGAGTACACCTGCCGGGTGGACGGACGCCGGCCGTAGATGTCCTCGCCGCGAGCCGTGATGACGTCACGCACGCGCGCCGAGTCGAGCCGGTAAGGCCCGTCGAGCGGGAAACCCGCCACCACGGCCGGGTCGCCGCGACCCAGGTCGTCGCCCAGGGGAAGCGGCCGCGCCGGCAGCCGGGGGACGTCGAGGACCGCCAGGTCGCGCACCGGGTCGAACACCACCACCCGCGCGGCGTACCGACGGCCCTCGCCGCCGATCCGCACCTGCGGGTCGCGCACCCCGGCGACGACGTGGGCGTTGGTCACGACGCGTTCGGGCGCGAGCACCCAGCCGCTGCCCTCCTGAGACCGGTCGCACGCCCGGGCGTCTCCGGTGATCTTGACGATGCTGCCGGCAGCCGCACGCACGCCAGCACTGTCGAGCACGGAGGCGTCCGGCGGCTGGACCGGCAGGATGGGCTCGGCGCCGAAACCCTCGAAGACCCGAGGGAAGCCCTCGGCGTCCAGCAGGTTGCGGAAGCCGCTGAACACTCGCGCGCTGCTGGCCGGGACGACGGCGTCGATGGCCGCGACGATGCGCGACTGCCCGATGGCTCGCGACAGGGAGGCCGACGGCCCGCTGCGCAGCGCACCGGCGATCACCCAGACCAGCAGGCAGACCGCGACGACGCTCGCCACGACGCCGAGCAGCGCGTCCGCCCAGCGCGCCGGCGCTGCGGTCACCCGCCGCCGGAGGCGCGTGCCGATCGACACGAGCAGCGCCTGGCCCAACGACGCCAGCAGGATCACCCCGACGACGAGGACGACGACCCGACGGACGTCGGCCGAGCCGACCGACAACCAGCGTTCCAGCAGCCGCGGCAGCAGCCACATGCCGAGAGCGCCGCCGCCGAGGAACCCCAGCAGCGACAGGACGCTGACCAGCAGCCCCTGGCGAAACCCCGAGATGGCGTAGGCCAGTAGCACCAGCGCGAGGACGACGTCGATCACGGCAGGAGCGCCAGGATCTCGGCCGGTAGGTCCTCCTGGCGCGAGCGGTCCCAGGGCTGCTCCAGGCCGGCCAGCGCCAGCAGGCGAGACAGCAGCCCGGCGGTGAACCCCCAGACGTACAGCCCCTGCACCCGGAACGCGGGGCCCACGTAGCCGCTCGGGTGGCGCGACACGAAGCGGTTGGCGGGGTCGAGCAGCTCGGCCAGGGGCGCACGGACCACGCGCGCGACCTCCGCGCGGTCGACGGCAGCGACCGGGGACGGCGTGCTCCACCGTCCGAGCACCGGCGTCACGACGTAGCCGCTGGGTGGAAGGAAGAGGCTGGGCAGCTGCCCCAGGACGTCCACGCCGTGCCGGTCGAGGCCCGTCTCCTCCACCGCCTCGCGCAGCGCGGCGTCGACCGGCCCCTCGTCGTCCGCCTCGAGCGCCCCACCGGGGAAGGACACCTGACCCGGGTGCGAACGCATCGTGGCCGAGCGCTCGGTGAGCAGCACGTCCGGGCCGGCGCCGCTCGCGTCGACGCCCTCGCTGAACAGCAGGAGGACAGCGGAAGGTCGCCCGCCGTCGTCCGGAGGCACGAACCGCGAGAGGTCCTCGGCGCGGGCACGCCCTGGTACCGCGGCGATGCGGTCCAGCCAGTCGTCCGGGAGCGAGGTCACTCGGCCGCCTCCGCGGCGCGCTCGTAGGTCAGCAGCCTGGCCGCCTTGGCTGGGTCGGTCTCGCCCTCGCCGTAGGACGGGCACAGGTGGTCGAGTGGGCAGGCGCCGCAGGCCGGCCTCTTGGCGTGACAGGTGCGCCGGCCGTGGAAGATCAGCAGGTGCGACACCATCGCCCAGTCGCGCCGGGGGAACAGCGCGCCGAGAGCGTGCTCGACCTTCACCGGATCGGTCTCGTCCGTCCACCCCAGTCGGCGAGACACCCGGCCGACGTGCGTGTCGACCGCGATGCCCGGCACACCGAAGGCGTTGCTGAGCACCACGTTGGCCGTCTTGCGGCCGACGCCCGGCAGGGTCACCAGGTCTTCGAGGCGCGCCGGCACCTCGCCGTCGAAGCGCTCGACCAGCTGCTGGCACAGCGTCGTCACCGCCTTCGCCTTCTGCCGGAAGAAGCCGGTGGACCGCAGCATGTCCTCGAGCTCGGCGCGATCGGCGCCCGCGAACGCCGCGGCGTCCGGGTAGCGCTCGAACAGCGCGGGCGTGACGAGGTTGACGCGGGCGTCCGTCGTCTGCGCCGACAGCACCGTGGCGACCAGCAGCTGCAGCGGGTTGGCGAAGTCGAGCTCGCAGCGGGCGTGGGGGTACAGCTGGGCGAGCTCGCGGAACCCGCGACGCGCGCGTCGGGTCAGCGCTGCGCCGGTGACCGGCTCGGCCGGCCGGCGGGGCCGGCCAGCGGGCCGCGCCCGCACGGCCCGCGCCGGCGGGGTGGCACGGTCGGAGGCGGCGTCGGCGGTCGGTGGCACGCGGAAAGACTACGGTGCGGGACCGACGGGTAGCCGGTGCTGGCCCGCTCGGGTGAGAGCCGAGCTCAACACCTCAAGAGCCCGACGCCCCCGTCGATCTTCACGACATGCTGTCAGAGCTCGACCTCGCCGCCCTGCGTGCCCGACGTCGTCGTCTGACCGACGAGCACGCACGCCTCACCTGGCTGCGCCGGCTCGTGCGCGCGCGCGGCGACCTCGAGGTCGCCCGGCTCGCCGGCGTCAGCGCGCCCACGGACGACGACGCGTCGCTGCTGACCCCGGTCGTCCAGGCCGCGCTGGCACTGACGGGGGACGGGCAGCACGACGTGCCGGGCAGCACGCTGCTGACCGAGCTCGTCCGGACTGAGCGCACGCTGACCCACGCGGCCGAGGTCGCCCAGCTGCACCTGGACGAGGCGACAGCCGAGCTCCTGCGCCGTTACCGGCACGACCCGACCACGTGCCTGGAGCAGCCGCTGGTCGGCGAGCCGGCCGCGTCCTGAGCGGCGCGACGACCCGGCCTGCTGCCTCGTTCCCCCTCGTAGGGCAGACTGCCCTGCGGAGGACTCCGCGACGGCCAGAAGGAGCAGCAGTGGACAACGACATCGTCCGACGTGCGCCCTTGTTCACCGCCCTCGACGACCAGGCGGCGGCGTCGCTGATGGAGTCCATGGTCGAGGTGACCCTCGCCCGGGGCGAGCAGCTCTTCGCCGAGGGTGACCGTGGTGACCGTCTGTACGTGATCGTCGAGGGCAAGATCAAGCTCGGCCGCACCAGCTCGGACGGGCGGGAGAACCTGCTGGCGATCCTCGGCCCCGGTGAGATGTTCGGTGAGCTCAGCCTGTTCGACCCCGGCGCGCGCACCGCCGCCGCCGTGTCCGTGAGCGAGAGCCGGCTGATCGGCCTGGGCCATGACGCCCTGCAGCCCTGGCTGCTGCGTCACCCCGAGGTCGCGCAGCAGCTGCTCAAGGCGTTGGCCCAGCGCCTGCGCCGCACCAACGAGGCGCTCGCGGACCTCGTGTTCTCCGACGTCCCTGGCCGCGTCGCCAAGTCGCTGCTCGACCTCGCAGCGCGGTTCGGGCGGACGACGGACGAGGGCGTCCTGGTGGCGCACGACCTCACCCAGGAGGAGCTCGCGCAGCTCGTCGGGGCGTCACGCGAGACGGTGAACAAGGCGCTCGCCGACTTCGCGACCCGAGGCTGGCTGCGGCTCGAAGCACGGTCCGTCGTCCTGCTCGACGTGGAACGTCTGCGCCGCCGCGCCCGCTGACGTCTGTCTCGCGGCTCACCTGCCGCGCGGGACCTTCGACCCCATCACGGCCGAGCTCCAGCCGGGCCCGGATCGGCTCGGGGCCGAACGCGGCGAAGAGGGTGCACACGACCGCGCGGATCTTGAGAGCGCCGAGCGCCAGCTCGTAGAGGTGCGCCGTGCGGCCGAGCAGCAGGACGACGTGGTCGCCTTGGGCCCACTCCCAGACCGGAGAGCGCGTTGGCCACTCGGCTGCTCCGAGCGGCCAGCTCGGCGTAC
>DASSTJ010000115.1:0-22622 GCA_035707965.1 Actinomycetales bacterium | reverse complement strand
CCTGCTGCTCAGCCGCCTGTACGGCCCGCTGACCGCGCTGTCCAACGCGCGCGTCGACGTCATGAGCGCACTGGTCAGCTTCGACCGGGTCTTCGAGGTGCTCGACCTCGCGCCACTGGTAGCAGACCGTCCGGACGCGATCGAGCTGCCTGCGGACGAGGCGTCCACGTCGGTGGAGCTCGACCACGTGGGGTTCCGTTACCCGTCCGCGGAGGAGGTGTCGCTGGCTTCCCTCGAGTCGGTGGCTCGGCTCGAACGAGCGCCCTCGGACCAGGTGCTCAAGGACGTCACGTTCCGGGTCGACCCGGGCCAGCTCGTGGCCCTGGTCGGCCCCTCGGGCGCCGGCAAGACGACCATCACCGGGCTGGTCAGCCGGCTCTACGACGTCCAGGCCGGGGCCGTGCGCGTCGGCGGCCACGACGTGCGCGACGTCACCCAGGAATCACTGCACCGGGTGGTCGGGGTCGTCACGCAGGACGCACACATGTTCCACGACACGATTCGCGGCAACCTGCTCTACGCCCGTCCGGAGGCGTCCGACGCCGAGCTGGAGCAGGCCTGCAAGGACGCCCAGATCTGGGAGCTCATCACTCATCTCCCGGACGGCCTCGACACGGTCGTCGGCGACCGCGGCTACCGGCTGTCCGGCGGGGAGAAACAACGACTCGCCATCGCACGGCTGCTCCTCAAGGCACCGTCCGTCGTGGTTCTCGACGAGGCAACCGCCCACCTGGACTCCGAGAGCGAGGCGGCGGTGCAGCGTGCGCTCGCCACCGCCCTCGTCGGTCGCACGTCCCTCGTCATCGCGCACCGGCTGTCGACCGTGCGGGACGCCGACCAGATCCTCGTCGTGGACTCCGGGCGGGTCGTCGAGCGTGGACGCCACCACGAGCTCCTGGCCGCCGACGGCCTCTACGCCGAGCTCTACCGCACCCAGTTCGCCGAGCAGGAGGACAACGCGCCGACCGGCGGCGTCGTCACCTGACGGACGCGTTCTGTCAGAGCGCGCGCGTGGCGCCGCCGTCCACGGTCAGCACCGTGCCGGTGACGTAGGACGCCGCGGGGGACAGCAGGAAGGTCGCCACCCGGCCGAACTCGCCGGGCTGGCCGTAGCGACGCAGCGGGATGCTTGCTTCGCTGCGGCGTCGCGACTCGGCCGGGTCGTCAGCGCCGGCATCCAGCTCGCGCACGCGGTCGGTGTCGATGCGGCCGGGCAGCAGCGCGTTGACGCGGATGCCGCGATGGCCCACCTCGTCGGCCATCGTCTTGGCCACCATGGCCAGGCCGGGTCGGATGCCGTTCGACGCGGCGAGCCCGGCAATCGGCATCCGGACGGACGTGGAGAGCACGAAGACGATGGACGAGCCCTCGATGCTGGTGGCGTCGACCACCGCACGGGCCAGGCGCAGGGGGCCGAGGAACACGCTCTCGAAGGCGTCCTTCCACTGGGCGTCGCTCAGGTCGCCGGTGCCGCCGGGCGGGGGACCGCCGACGCTGACGAGGGCGCCGTCGAGCCGGCCGTACCGCGCGTTGGCCGAGGCGACCAGCCGGCCCGGCAGGCCCGGGTCGGCGAGGTCTCCCGGCACGGCCAGGGCACGATCTGCGCCGCCGAGCGAGCGGGCCCGCTCCTCCAGGTGCTCGGCACTGCGGCTGCTCAGCACGAGGCGTGCGCCCTCTGCTGCGAGCTGCTCAGCCGCGGCCCAGCCGAGCCCTCGCGAAGCGCCCGTCACGATGTAGACGCGGTCGGTGAGTCCGAGGTCCATGTGATCAGTCTGTCACCCTCCGTCGTCAGGTGGGTGAGGATCCCCGCGCTACTCGTCCTCGTCGTCCCACACGTGGTGTCGACGCTTGCGCGGCTTCGGCTGCCTCGGTGGTGCGACGACGACCGGTGCTCCAGCCATGCCCAGCGGACCAGAGCGGCCGGACGGGGCGTTCGTCCCGCTCACGGCTCCCGAGCGCGGTCCGGGGTCGTCCGTGGTGGTCTGCCGCGGCTGCTCGTCCTCGGCTGCCTCGGCGGCAGCTTCCCGGCGGCGACGGACGACCCAGACCGGGAATCCGAGCCCGAGGAGGGCGAAGACGATCCACTGGACGGCGTAGGAGGCGTTGATGCCCTCGCCGCCCTCGGTGCGCACCGGGTCGAGCCGCGCGGGGGCATCCGCGGGCGCCGGCGTCTCCGTGAGCAGCGCCCCGTAGGCCCGATAGGCGGTGTGACCGGTGCTGCGAGCGATGCCCGGCACCCAGACGCTGCTGACCTGCCCTGCAGGCAGGCCCTGGCCTCGCTCAGGCTCGCTGGCCCGCAGCTGCGCGATGACGGTCACCGTGCCGGACGGCGGCTCGGGGACGACGTCCGGCCGGCCGCCCGGTGCGCTCCCGGACCGGCCGTTCGGCACCCAGCCGCGATCGACCAGGAAGGCGGAGCCGTCGCTCAGCACGAGAGGAACGACGATCTCGTAGCCGAAGTTGGCGTCGGCAGCGTCACCGCGGTGCGGGCGGTTGCGTACCAGCCGGGTGCCGCCGGTGTCGTAGGTGCCCTGCACGGTGACGGCGCGGTACTGGTCCGACTCCCGGAGCGGAGCAGAAGGGCTCGCGAGCAGCTCGGCCAGGGGCACGGGCGCCGCCGCCTGGTTGCGGTTGACCAGCTGGGACGTGGCGTGCTTCTCCTGGAAGCGGTGCAGCTGCCAACGCCCCAGGAGCACGCATGCGCAGGCGAACAGCACGGCCAGTACCCACAGGGAGATCACCTCGCGATGGCGACGGAGCCAGGCGAGGACGCTCATGGTGCGACGGTACCTGCAGCAGCCGCGTCCGGGCTCGAGCAGGTGACCAGGCCCGCAGCCGTCCGTTGCGGTCTGCGGTCAGCGGTCTGCGCCGGGCGTGGGGGACCGAGAACGGTTGGCCGGTCGTGGTCCCGGTGTGGTGCTCGCCAGGGCACGTAGGGTGGGGCCATGAGGCAGCACGCGAGTGGCCCGGACGGCATCCGGCTGGGCGAGGGGTCCGGCGGGTCAGCGGTGCGAGAGGGCGTCGTGCCAGCTGAGGGGCGAGGCGCCCTCGCGGACCGGTTCGGCCGAGTCGCCACGGACCTCCGGGTGTCTGTGACGGACCGGTGCAACCTTCGCTGCGTCTACTGCATGCCCGCTGAGGGGCTCGACTGGCTGCCGAAGCCGGAGATGCTGACGGACGACGAGATGGTGCGGCTCGTCCGGGTCGCCGTCTCGCTGGGCGTCACGGACGTCCGGCTGACTGGCGGGGAGCCGCTGCTGCGTCGTGGCCTGCCGGGTATCGTCCGACGGTTCGCCCAGCTGGAGCCGCGGCCGCGCCTGGCGATGACGACGAACGGGGTGGGGCTGGACCGGCTGGCCGCGCCGCTGGCGGAGGCGGGCCTCGACCGGGTGAACGTCAGTCTCGACACCGTCGACCGCGACGCCTTCACGAAGCTCACCCGTCGCGACCGGATCGACGACGTCGTCCGTGGGCTCGCCGCCGCCGCCGCGGCTGGGCTCACGCCCGTCAAGGTCAACGCGGTCGCCATGCGGGGCATCAACGACGAGTCCGCGCCCGACCTGCTCGAGTGGTGCCTCGAGCGGGGGTACGAGCTGCGATTCATCGAGCAGATGCCGCTCGATGCCGACCACCGCTGGACGCGTGAGGGCATGGTGACGCAGGCCGAGATCCTCGACCACCTGGCGCGCCGGTTCACGCTGTCGCCCGACGAGCGGGACCGGGGGAGCGCGCCCGCGCAGACCTGGCTCGTCGACGGAGGACCCGCCCGCGTGGGGGTCGTCGCCAGCGTGACCGCCCCGTTCTGCGGTGCGTGCGACCGGGTTCGTCTCACGGCGGACGGTCAGCTGCGCAACTGCCTGTTCGCGCGGTCGGAGGACGACCTCCGTGCGCCCCTACGGGCTGGTGCCACCGACGAGGAGCTCGCCGAGCTGATGGTGCGGTGCATGGCCGGCAAGAAGGCGGGGCACGGTATCGACGACCCGAGCTTCCTCCAGCCGCAGCGGCCCATGTCAGCCATCGGCGGGTAGCCGTCCGCCGATCTCGGCCGCGAGCGGCGCCGGAGCAGCCGTCAGTGGCGCTGAAGCTCGGTGGCGGCAAGGGTCTCGCGCAGGAACCCGCGCATGGAGAGGAACTGAGACAGCGACTCACGGTGCTCGTCGCAGGCGAGCCAGGTCTTGCGGCGGTCCGGCGTGTGCAGCTTCGGGTTGTTCCAACGCAACGCCCACACGGCGTGCTGCCGGCACGCCCGGGCGCTGCACACGAGATCGGGGAGCGCAGGCTCGTCCACCCGCTCAGTGTCACCTAGCCGACCTGGTGGTGTCACCCCTGGTCTCACCGCAGAGCGATCGCCGGCGTCAGCCAGGGGGCTCCTGCTCGACGGGGCGCGTCGGGTCGGTGCCGATCGCCCTGACCTCAGGCGTGTACTTCTCGGCGGTGTGCGCGGTCTTGCGGGGGCCGGCGTTCGCCATGACGACGGCCACGTAGGGCAGCACGATGGCGGCGGCCGCCATCGTCCAGCGGAGCCAGCCGGAGAACACGACGGCGAGGACGAAGCAGACGGTGCGGACGGACATCGAGATGAGGTACCGCTTCATCCGATGGTGCATCTCGTCGTCCAGCGACTCGTGGGCCGTGGAGATCGAGAACGTCTCCGGCTCGCCGGGGGAGGCTTGACGGCGAGATCGCCCTGCCGGGTCGGACGCTGGCACGTCTCCACGGTACGTCGTGGCGACGGGACAGGCGCACCGGACCCGGCCCGCGGGCGCACGCGTCTGCCGGATGCCGCGACGCACCGGACCTCGGCTCCGACCTACGTGTCGGTAGCCGATAGCGTCTCGCACCATGACCTCTGCTGCACCGAACCCGGAGAGCCCCGACGGGCGTGCCGCCCCTGCGTCCACCGCCCGGCGAAGCGTGCTCGTCACCGGGGGCAACCGGGGGATCGGCCTCGCCATCGCCCGCCGGCTCGCCGCCGCCGGCGACGCCGTCGCGGTGACCAGCCGGTCCGGCCAGCCGCCGTCCGAGCTCACCGACCTCGGCGTCCTCACCGTGCGCTGCGACGTCACCGACAGCGAGTCCGTCGACGCGGCGTTCCACGAGGCCGAGGAGGCGCACGGCCCGGTCGAGGTGCTGGTGGCCAACGCCGGCATCACCAACGACACGCTGCTCATGCGCATGAAGGACGAGGAGTTCACGGGCGTGCTCGACACCAACCTCACGGGTGCGTTCCGGTGCGCGCGGCGGGCCAGCACCGGCATGATCCGTCGCCGCAAGGGCCGGATCATCTTCATCTCCAGCGTCGTAGGGCTCTACGGCTCTCCGGGCCAGGCCAACTACGCCTCGTCGAAGGCAGGGCTCGTGGGCCTCGCCCGTTCGATCACCCGAGAGCTGGGTGGTCGGGGCATCACCGCGAACGTCGTGGCGCCGGGCTTCATCGAGACCGACATGACGGCGGCGCTGCCCGAGACGCAGCAGAAGGCGTACCTGGGTGCGATCCCGGCCGGCCGGTTCGGTCAGGCCGACGAGGTCGCCCAGGTCGTGCAGTTCGCCGCGAGCGACGCCGCGGCCTACGTCAGCGGAGCGGTCCTGCCGGTGGACGGCGGACTCGGGATGGGGCACTGACATGGGGATCCTCGAGGGCAAGCGCCTTCTCGTCACGGGCGTGCTGACGGACTCGTCCATCGCCTTCCACGTCGCGCGGATCGCGCAGGAGCAGGGTGCTCAGGTGGTGCTCACGTCGTTCGGACGCACCATGAAGATCACGACGGCGATCGCGCGGCGGCTGCCGCAGACGCCGCCCGTGGTCGAGCTCGACGTGCAGGACACCGAGCACCTCGCGTCGCTGGCGGACCGGCTTCGCGCGCACGTCGACGGTGTGGACGGCGTGCTCCACTCCATCGGCTTCGCACCGCCGGGTGCCTTCAGCTTCATGGACGCCACGTGGGAGGACGTCTCCACCGCCCTGCACGTGAGCGCCTACTCGCTCAAGGCCGTGGCTCAGGCGGCGCTGCCGATGATGCAACCCGGAGGGAGCATCGTCGGGCTGACCTTCGACGCTCGTTTCGCCTGGCCGGTCTACGACTGGATGGGTGTGGCCAAGGCGGCGTTCGAGTCCACGTCGAGGTACTTGGCTCGGGACCTCGGACCGAAGGGCATCCGGGCGAACGTGGTCGCAGCCGGTCCGATCCGGACGACGGCGGCGACGAGCATCCCGGCGTTCGAGACCTTCGAGAGCACCTGGGACGAACGCGCTCCCCTCGGCTGGGACGTCCGGGACGCCGAGCCGACGGCCCGCGCCTGCTGCGCGCTGCTGTCCGACTGGTTCCCCGCCACCACCGGCGAGATGATCCACGTGGACGGCGGCGTGCACGCGATGGGGCAGTAGGGCAGAGCCGCTCTCAGCGCACCGTGACCTGCGCGCTGGCGGTGACCTCTTCCTGCCCGTGCGTGCACGAGAGGGTCGTCACCGTGACGGAGACGGTGTACGTACCAGGCGCCTGCCACACGTGGTGCAGCGTCCTGGAGCCGGTCGACGGGTTCGCCTCGCTCTCGTGACAGTCGCTGAGCCCCAGCCCACCGATCCCCCCGTCGCCGAAGTTCTCGACGGTGCCGATCAGGCCACCGTGAGCGTCGGCGTACTGCATCTCGAGAGTGACCGGCTGGCCGGCGTCCACCGTGATGGCCGAGGGGTTCAGCCGAACGGCCAGGCCGCCGTCCGCAGTGGGACTCAGGGTGTCGGTGCTGGGGGTGTCAGTGCTCGGGGTCTGGGTTCTCAGGGTCGGGCTGCTCGTGAACTTGACCCCCTCGACCTGGGTGGCGGGGGTGCAGCTGGCGAGCAGCGTCGCGGCGCAGACAGCCATAGCGCTGACGACGGCCACGACGCCGAGCGGCCGTCGTCGATGGGTCACGGCGCTGACGGTACCCAGCCAGTCGCCGGGTCGTGGCGCCCCGGCGGCTCGCTCCTCCGAAGGGCATGACCACCTCACTCAGCGTGGTAGCGGCTCACTCCACGTCACGGCGTGACCATGCTGCGTGATGCCGTCCTCGGCGTCAGCCTCCTCGATCTCCTGGCGGGGGATCCCGAGGAGGTAGAGCACGGAGTCCAGGTACGGCACGGTCACCGAGGTGTCCGCCTGCGCCCGCACGAGCGGCTTCGCGTTGAACGCGATCCCGAGCCCTGCGGCCACGAGCATGTCGACGTCGTTCGCGCCGTCGCCCACGGCGATGGTCCGGCTGAGCGGCAGGCCCTCGTCCAGGGCGAACTGGCGCAGAGCGTCGGCCTTGCCGGCACGATCGACCACGTCGCCGAGCACCCGGCCCGTCAGCCGACCGTCCTCCACCTCGAGCCGGTTGGCCCGCGTGAGGCGGATGCCGAGCCTCTCGGCGAGCGGCTCCACGACCTCGGCGAAGCCGCCCGAGACGAGCGCCACGGTGAACCCGAGCCGGGTGAGAGTGCGGACGAGGGTGCGCGCACCGGGAGTGAGCCGGACGGCGTCGCGCGTGCGCGCCAGCACCTCCACGGGGAGTCCGGCGAGGCACGCGACCCGCTCGTGGAGACTCTGCGTGAAGTCGAGCTCGCCCGCCATCGCCCGCGCGGTGACGTCCGCCACCTCGGCCGCACGCCCCGCGTGCGCGGCCAACAGCTCGATGACCTCGTCCTGGATGAGCGTGGAGTCGACGTCCATGACGACGAGACGCCGACCGCGACGGACCAGACCAGCGGGGGCGACCGCGATGTCGACGGCATGCTGCACCGCCACCCCCGCGAGGGCGGCCCGCAGGGCGCCGACGTCCCCGCCGCTCACGTCGAGCTCGACCGTCGTCACCGGCCAACGCGACAGGCGGCGGATGCGGTCGATGTTGGCCCCCTCGGCGGCGATCCGGTCCGCGACCGCCGCGACCGTGGCGGGCAGCAGCGGGGACGCGAGCACCGTCACGTGCAGCCGCCCGCTCGGACGCGTGGCGTTGTCGCCTCGCCCGGTGCGCACGGTCACGGACATGCCCAGCGAGGACGCGAGTGCGACCGCTGGCCCCTCGAGCCGCTCCACAGCTTCTCCGCCGGTGGCCAGGAGCACGGCCAGCGTGAGGTGACCCCGGACGACCACCTGCTCGACGTCGATGACGCGAGCCCGCGTCGTCCCGAGGGCGCCGAAGAGGGCGGCGCTGACGCCCGGGCGGTCGGGACCGGTGAGCGTGATCAGGACGGTGGGCTCGTCGACCGAGCGGGGCGGGACCTCGACCACCCGCGAAGGGTAGCCGAGCGTCGGGAGACGACGCCCCGCCGTCTCAGCCAGGGACCACCTGGCCCTTGCCGATGACGACGAGCCCGGAGTCGGTCACGGAGAGGCCGTTGGCGCGGTCCTCCTCGGGGTCGAGCCCGATGCGGGCGTTCTCGGGGATCACGACGTTCTTGTCCACGATCGCCCGGCGGACGACGGCGTGCCTGCCGACCTGCACCCCGTCGAGCAGCACGCTGTCGCTCACGCTCGACCAGGAGTGCACGTAGGTGCCTGGCGACAGGACGGAGTTCTCGACCATCGCACCGGACACGACGACGCCGGGAGACACCGTGGAGTTCACCGCGTGCCCGATGCGCCCGTGCCAGCCGTGGACGAACTTCGCCGGCGGGTAGAAGCCGGTGTCGGTGTACAGCGGCCACTCGTAGTTGTAGAGGTTGAAGACGGGAAGGACCGAGATGAGGTCCATGTGGGCCGCGTAGTACGAGTCGATGGTGCCGACGTCGCGCCAGTAGTCGCGGTCGCGGTCGGTGGAGCCCGGCACGTCGTTGTCGCGGAAGTCGTACACGCCCGCACCGCCACGAAGGACGAAGTCGGGCACGATGTCGCCGCCCATGTCGTGCCGAGAGTCCTCACGGACGCTGTCCCGGGTGACGGCGTCCATCAGCGCATCGGCGTCGAAGACGTAGTTGCCCATCGAGGCGAGCACCTGGTCCGGGGCGTCCGGCAGTCCCACCGGGTCGGTCGGCTTCTCCCGGAACCTCGCGATCCGGTGCGGGTCGTCGTCCGCCACCTCGATCACGCCGAACTGGTCGGCGGTGCCGATGGGCTGGCGGATCGCCGCAACGGTCACGCCCGCGCCGCTCGCGACGTGCTGCTGCACCATCTGACGGAAGTCCATGCGGTACACGTGGTCGGCGCCCACCACGACCACGACGTCGGGCCGCTCGTCGTGCATGAGGTTGAGGCTCTGGAAGATGGCGTCCGCGCTGCCCAGGTACCAGCGCTTGCCCACCCGCTGCTGCGCCGGGACCGGCGCCACGTAGTTGCCGAGCATGGTCGACATGCGCCAGGTCTTGGCGATGTGCCGGTCGAGCGAGTGGGACTTGTACTGGGTGAGGACGACGACGCGCAGGTAGCCGGAGTTCACGACGTTCGAGAGCGCGAAGTCGATGAGCCGGTAGATGCCGCCGAACGGCACCGCCGGCTTCGCGCGATCGGCCGTCAGCGGCATGAGCCGCTTGCCCTCACCCCCGGCGAGCACGATCGCCAGGACCTTGGGGTTTCGCGTGCGCGCCGCCATGTCGAGACCCTAGAGCCCGTTGGCCGTGACGGCGAGGAGGGCGAGCGCCGCTCGACACGCTCGAGGCCCTGGGCGCCGCTAGCGTTGCGCCGTGCGTATCGACGTCTTGAGCCGTGAGTACCCGCCGCAGGTCTACGGAGGAGCCGGCGTCCACGTGGCCGAGCTGGTGCGGGCCCTTCGCGGCCGCCCCGAGCTCGACGTGCGCGTACGGTGCTTCGGCGACGACCGGGCCGAGCCGGGCACGACGGCCTACCCCGACCTCACGGAGCTGACCGGGGCCAACGGCGCGCTGGTCGCCCTGGGCGTCGACCTGCCCATGGCTCAGGGCTGCGCCGGCGCGGACGTCGTGCACTCCCACACCTGGTACACCGCGCTCGCCGGGCACCTGGCTGGCCTGCTGCACGGGCGTCCGCACGTGCTCACCGCGCACAGCCTCGAGCCGCTCCGTCCGTGGAAGGCCGAGCAGCTCGGCGGTGGCTACACGGTGTCGTCGTGGGCGGAACGGACCGCGTACGCGGGCGCCGACGCCGTGATCGCCGTGAGCGGGGGCATGCGGCGCGACGTGCTGCGGTGCTACCCGTTCGTCGACCCGGACCGCGTGCACGTCGTGCACAACGGTGTCGACACGTCGCGGTGGCGGCGCGAGGAGCAGCCAGACGTCGTCCGGGCGCTCGGTGTGGACCCGGACCGGCGCAGCGTGGTGTTCGTCGGCCGGATCACGCGCCAGAAGGGGTTGCCACACTTCCTGCGGGCGGCCGCTCGGCTCGACCCGGACGTCCAGGTGGTGCTCTGTGCCGGAGCGCCCGACACGCCGGAGATCATGGCCGAGGTGCAGGGGCTCGTGGCGTCGTTGCGGCTGCAGCGGGACGACGTGGTGTGGATCGACCGCATGCTGCCGCGGTCGGAGGTCGTGGCGCTGCTCTCGTCGGCCACGGTGTTCGTCTGCCCGTCGCTGTACGAGCCGCTGGGCATCGTCAACCTCGAGGCCATGGCGTGCGGAGCGCCGGTCGTGGCGACCGCCACCGGCGGGATCCCGGAGGTGGTGGACGACGGGGTGACCGGGCGCCTCGTGCCCGTCGAGCAGGCGGACGACGGCACCGGGACACCGCTGGACCCGGACCGGTTCGTCGCCGACCTGGCAGCCGCGCTCGCCGAGCTGCTCGCGGACGTCCCGCGTGCCCAGAAGATGGGCGGGGCCGGTCGGGAGAGGGCCGTCCAGGCGTTCTCGTGGGACAGCGTGGCGGATCGGACGATGGAGGTCTACGAGACGGTGCTGCGCTGAGCCGGGCTGTCGAGCGCCCGCACTGCTGTCGCCGCTAGCCCCAGCGCCGTCACCAGCCGGGGGTCGGGGTGACGTCGTGGGACGAGAGCGCGGTGGCCGAGCACGTGGCGTTGAGGGCCGCGACCACGGCCTGCCTCGCGGCCGCTCCCAAGCCCTCGAGGGCGCGGGAGCGCCGGGTCGCCTCCCACCCGCTCACGGCTCCGCCGTCGTCCTCCCCGGCGAGCTCGACGATGGTGTGCACCCGCCACGCCAGGTCCAGAAGTCGCCGTGAACGGGCCGGGAGCTCCTCGGGGAGCGCGGCTGAGGGACCGGCGCCGTAGCGGACGTCGGAGAGCCGGCCGGCCAGGTCGGCACCTGCTCGGCCGAGGCTGGAGTCGCCGAGGCCGAGGCCGTCGAGCTGACGGGTCGCGACCGCGAGTGCCTCACGAAGCGTGCGCTCGACGTCGCCCGTGCTCGTCGACTCAGGGGGTGGCACGTTGGCGTCGTGCACCCACCACCGCACGAGGTGGCCCGTGTCGGCCGCCGAGCCGAACGCCTCGACGACCGGCACGAGCGCCAGCGGGGGACCGCCGACGGTGAGGAGGCACTCGCCGGCGTCGAGCGCCTCGACGTTCACCACGCCCGGGCCGGCCAGCCCGGTGAGGTCTCCGGGCACGGGCAGGACGACACGAAGCCCGGCGGTGCCGGCCGCGGACAGCGAGGCAAGGAGGCCGGGCAGGTCGTCGCAGCTGCGGAGCAACGGGTCGTCGGCGAGCTCGACGCCGTGCGGCTCGTCGTCTCCCTGGACGGCTCGCACCGCCCTGGCGATGCTGACGTCGCCGCGCAGGGCGGCACCACCCCAGGCGGCCAGGAGTGCCGAGCGCGGCAGGTCGTCCACGGACGTCATCGGTCCAGGCTACGACGGGTACGGCGAGGTGCCGGGGCGCGCACGGCGCGTCCGCCCGGCCCCGTTAGGGTCGAGTCCCATGAGTGACGTGCTCGAGCTCGCCGGGGTCACGGTGGTCCGTGGCGGCAGCACGCTGCTCGACGACGTCGACTGGTCGGTCAGCGAGGGTGAGCGCTGGGTGGTGCTGGGCCCGAACGGGGCGGGAAAGACGACGCTGCTCCAGATCGCCGCGGCGCGGATGCACCCGACGTCCGGCGTGGCGGCGGTGCTCGGGGAGGTCCTCGGCACGGTCGACGTGTTCGAGCTGCGGCCCCGGATCGGTCTCGCGAGCGCGTCGCTGTCCGACCGTCTGCCCGCTCGGGAGCGCGTGGCCGACGTGGTCGTGACCGCGTCGTACGGTGTCACCGGGCGCTGGCGCGAGGCCTACGACCAGCTGGACCACGAGCGGGCGCTCCAGCTGCTGCGGGTGCTCGGGGTCGACCACCTGGCCGACCGCACGTTCGGCACGTTGAGCGAGGGCGAGCGAAAGCGGGTGCAGATCGCCCGGGCGCTCATGACCGATCCCGAGCTGATGCTGCTCGACGAGCCGGCCGCCGGGCTCGACCTCGGCGGACGCGAGGACCTGGTGCGCCGGCTGGGCGAGATCGCCGAGGACGTGTACGCGCCGGCCCTCGTCCTGGTGACGCATCACGTCGAGGAGATCCCGCCGCACTTCACCGACGTGCTGCTCCTGCGTGGCGGCCGCGTCGTCGCGGCTGGACCGATCGAGATCACGCTGACCCAGCAGAACCTCGAGGCGACGTTCGGCCTGCCGCTGGTGCTGGAGCAGCACGGCGACCGCTGGTCCGCCCGCGCGCGACGGGCGTAGACCTCAGGAGCGGACGGTCCAGGGCGATCGGCCCTGTGCTGCATCGAGCTGCGCCTTCACCGCGAGCACCAGGTCGACGTACCACTGCGCGTGGTTGTAGGCGAAGAGCGCCTGCGAGATGGTGGTGGCAGACCCGCCGCCGTTGACGCAGAGGTACCGCGCCGCGGTGAACACCGCGTCGGCAGGTGACCACGGCGAGGTCTGGCCATCGTGGTCGCCGTCCACCGCGTAGGCGGCGAACGTGCGGGGCATGAACTGCATGGGACCGACCGCGCCCGCGGAGCTCGGGCCGTTGTTCCGACCGTGGCCGCTCTCTACCTGGCCGACGGCGGCGAGCAGGGTCCAGGACATGCCGGGGCAGGTGGCGGCGGCGGCGCGGTACAGGGTGACGTAGGCGGCCGGCGGCACCTGGGCCCGTACCGTTCCCGCTGCCGCCCCGGCGGCCGCGGCAGCGCGAGCGCGGGCAGCGGCCAGCACGCGGGCGGCGGCCTGTGCCTCCTCGAGCTTGCGCGCACGGGTCGACAACCGGTCGAGGTCGGCCTGCGCGTCGTCGAGAAGCGTCTGCAGGGCCGCCGCCCGGGCCGCGATCCGGTCGGCGGTGACGACTGCCCGGTCGGCGCCCGTCATGGCGTCCTGGGCGGCCGTCGCGGCGCGTTCCGCCGTGCTGTCGGCGCGGGCTGCCTCTTCCCGCACGGTGGTCATCACGCGTGCCGCGGTCGTCATACGAAGCGCGAGGTCGTGAGCATCGGTGGCGTCCAGGGCGGAGGCGAGGACCCCGGTCTGCCCGCCGGCGATGTAGAGCGCCCGCGCGCTGGCGCCGACGGCCGCACGTGCCGATGCCGCAGCGCGAGCGGCGTCCTGGCGACTCGACTCGGCGGCCACTCCGGCGATGACTGCCTGGCCCACGGAGGCCAGGGCTACCTCGTACTCCTTCTGGGCGTGCGCGATCGTCGCCGTCATGCCGTCGACCTGCCGGGCCGCCTTGGCGGCCTCCGCCCGGGCGTCCGCCAGGTCGTCCGCGGCGGCGGGCGCGGCGCCCGCTCCGCAGGCGAGAAGTGCCGCCACGAGGACGGGCACGAAGCGACTCCGCGCGTGGCAGCTCACGCCCCTGTTCTCGGCACGGTACGTGGCGCTCTTGATCGCCGTCGTGGGACGCTAGGGGGGACGAGGGAGGGCAGCAGGATGAGCTGGATCACGGAGCACCCGGCGCTGGCGTGGCTCGCCCTGGCCCTCGCGCTTGCCGCCTTCGAGGTGGCCTCCATCGACTTCGTCTTCCTGATGTTCGTCGGGGGTGCCCTCGCGGGCAGCGGCGCGGCCGCTCTGGGGGCACCGTTCGTCATCCAGGTGCTGGTGGCCGTGGCGGTGTCGTCCCTGCTGCTCGGTGTGGTGCGGCCCCTCGTGATGCGTCGGATGCACGCGGGTGAACCGACGTTGACGGGCGCCGCGGCGCTCATCGGGCAGCCCGCGTCCGTGGTCGAGACGGTGACGCAGAGCGGCGGCCTGGTGAAGATCGGGGGCGAGATCTGGTCCGCTCGCTCGGTTCCGACGCCGGACGTCGGGACCGCGCCGCCGCTGCTGCCCGGGGAGGCCGCGAGGGTCGTGTCCATCGACGGGGCGACCGCCGTGGTCGCCTCCGAGCCGCCGTACCCCCAGGTCTCGTGAACGTCAGGTCGTAGGCACGCGCTGCGCCGCAGTGGTGAGAGGCACGTAGCAGGTACAGACAGGTCCCGTGAGAGTGGAGATGCCGTGAGTACTGGTCAGACCGCCCTGCTGGTGGTCCTCGGGCTGCTGGTGCTGTTCGTGCTGGTCGCGATCGCCCGCACGATCCGGATAGTGCCGCAGGCGACGTCCATCATCATCGAGCGACTGGGGCGCTTCTCCCGGACCCTCGACGCCGGGCTCCACCTGCTCATCCCGTTCGTGGACAAGCCGAGGGCGGTCGTCGACCTGCGTGAGCAGGTGGTGTCGTTCCCGCCGCAACCGGTGATCACATCGGACAACCTGGTGGTCAGCATCGACACCGTCATCTTCTTCCAGGTCAACGAGCCTCGCTCCGCGGTGTACGAGATCGCCAACTACATCCAGGGCATCGAGCAGCTCACGGTCACCACCCTGCGCAACGTCGTCGGGTCGATGGACCTCGAGCAGACCCTGACGAGCCGCGACCAGATCAACGGTCTGCTGCGTGGTGTCCTCGACGAGGCGACCGGCAAGTGGGGCGTGCGCGTGAACCGGGTCGAGCTGAAGTCCATCGACCCTCCGCAGTCGATCCAGGGTTCGATGGAGCAGCAGATGCGCGCCGAGCGCGACCGGCGGGCGGCGGTGCTCACGGCGGAAGGTGTCAAGCAGTCGCAGATCCTCACCGCCGAGGGTGAGAAGCAGTCGGCGATCCTGCGGGCAGAAGGCAGCGCGCAGGCTGCCATCCTCAACGCCCAGGGCGAGGCGCGCGCGATCACCCAGGTCTTCGAGGCCATCCACCGGGGGGACCCGGACCAGAAGCTGCTGGCCTACCAGTACCTGCAGATGCTGCCGCAGATCGCGCAGGGCGACGCCAACAAGCTCTGGATCATCCCCAGCGAGATCGGCGACGCGCTCAAGGGCCTCGGCGGAGCCCTGGGCAAGGCGCTCCCGGACGTCGAACGCGCCTCCTCGTCGTGGCAGCAGGCCACAGTGCCTGACGAGACCGAGTTCGAGTCACCGACCTTGCAGGACCCGAACGAGGCCCTTGCGGAGGCGCGACGCGATGCGGCTGGTGCGACCGCCGAGGCGGAAGGCGCCGCCGCCCTGGGGACGCACCGAGGGGTGACCCCGGCTCCCGCGGGTGACGAGGCGGCGCCGGTGACGCCACCACCACCGCCCGTGGCGCCTCCGGCCTGACGTCTCGTTCGGGACCGGCCGACCGCCTTCGCCGCGTCGGGCCGTAGAGTCGGCCCGTGCCGTGGTTCGAGCTGCTCGCGATCGCCGCGGCGGGGGTGGCGGCCGGCACGATCAACACGATCGTGGGGTCGGGAAGCCTCATCACGTTCCCGACCCTGTTGGCGTTCGGGTTCCCGCCCGTCACGGCGAACGTGTCGAACAACATCGGCATGGTGCCGGGAGGGGCGTCGGGCACCTGGGGCTACCGTCGCGAGCTCGAAGGGCAGTCCGCGCTGGTGCGCAGGCTGGTGCCGATGTCCCTGCTCGGCTCGGTGGCCGGCGCCCTCCTGCTGCTCTGGCTGCCCGATGCCGCCTTCCAGGCGATCGTGCCCGTGCTGCTGGCGATCTCGGTCGTGCTCGTGCTCGTGCAGCCCCGGCTCCAACGTCGGCTGCAGCGCCGGCTCGACCGCCCGGACGCGGCCGTGGGTCGTCTGCACGCTCCCGTCCTGCTGAGCGGAACCTTCGGCGCGGGCGCCTATGGGGGCTACTTCGGGGCTGCGCAAGGGGTCCTGCTCATGGGTCTTCTCGGCTCGCTGGTGCCTGAGCCGCTGCAGCGGCTCAACGCGGTGAAGAACGTGCTCGCCCTGGTGGTCAACTCGGTCGCCGCGGTCACGTTCCTGGTCGTCGCCAGGGAGCACATCGACCTGGCCGCGGTCGGTCTCGTGGCCGCCGGCTCCCTGGTGGGCGGTGTGCTGGGGGCTCGGTTCGGACGGCGACTGCCACCCACCGTGCTGCGGTGGGTCATCGTCGTGGTCGGTGTGGTCGCGATCGTCAAGGTGCTGAGCTCGTGAAGGGGCCGGCCTGGTGACGGTGCATCGTGTCGTCGACCCGCAGGACCCACGGGTGCACGAGTACCTGCACCTGACGGACGTGGCGCTGCGCAAGCGCACGGAACCGGCGTCCGGGATCTACCTGGCCGAGAGCGCCAAGGTGATCCGTCGTGCCCTGGCGGCGGGGCACCGGCCCATCTCGTACCTGATGGCCGAGCGGTGGCTCGACGAGCTGGCCGACCTGGTGGGGGACGCCGAGGCGCACGGCGTACCCGTCTACGTCGGCGACAAGGCCGTGCTCCAGGAGATCACCGGGTTCCACCTCCACCGGGGCGCGATCGCCGCCATGCACCGGCCGGCGCCGCTCGACCCGTTCGCGCTGGTGGCGACGGCGCGCCGCGTCGCCGTCCTGGAGGACGTCGTCGACCACACGAACGTGGGTGCGGTGTTCCGTAGCGCGGCGGCGCTGGGGATCGACGCCGTCCTCGTGACTCCGAGGTGCGCCGACCCGCTCTACCGGCGAAGCGTCCGGGTGTCGATGGGCACCGTGTTCCAGGTGCCGTGGGCGCGCGTCGAACCGTGGCCGGGGTCCGTGAGGACGCTTCAGGAGTCCGGGTTCACGGTGGCGTCGTTGGCGCTGTCGGAGGACGCCGTCTCGCTCGACGACATCGCGGCCGACCCGCCGGAGCGGCTGGCGCTGGTGGTCGGCACGGAGGGGGACGGGCTGGCGTCAGGCACGGTGTCGGCGTCCGACCTGGTGGTGCGCATCCCCATGGCCGGCGGTGTCGACTCGCTCAACGTGGCGGCCGCCAGCGCGGTGGCGTTCTGGGCGCTGCGCTGAGCCTGGGTGGCTCGTCGGCCACCGCAGCGCCTCAGTCCTCGGGCGTGCCGGGGTCCGCGTGGCCCTCGTGGTCGTCTCGGTCCGCCCACTCCAGCAGCGGTTCCAGGGAGAAGGGGGCGTCGTCGATGCCCGAGTGGAGATCGCCGAGCTCGGCATACCGCGCCGGGACGGTGGCGATCGTGAAGTCGTCGGGCTCGATGTCGTCGACCTCGTCCCAGGCGACGGGGGTCGAGACGGTGCCGATGGGGTTGCCGCGCACTGAGTAGGCGGCGGCCATGGTGTGGTCGCGGGCGTTCTGGTTGTAGTCGACGAACAGGGCTGCGGGGTCGCGGTCCTTGCGCCACCAGGTGGTGGTGACGTCGTCCGGCATCCGGCGCTCCACCTCGCGGGCGAAGGCCAGGGCCGCGCGGCGGACGTCCGTGAAGCCCCAGCGCGCCGGGACGCGGACGTAGACGTGCAGCCCGCGGCCACCGCTGGTCTTGGGCCACCCCACGGCGCCGAGCTCGTCGAGCACCTCGTGCACGACCGCGGTGACCCGCTGGACGCGGGACCAGGAGCAGTCGGGACCCGGGTCGAGGTCGATGCGCCACTCGTCCGGCTTCTCGACGTCGGTGCGGCGGCTGTTCCAGGGGTGGAACTCCACCGTCGACATCTGCACGGCCCAGACGACCTGGGCGAGCTCGGTGACGCAGAGCTCGTCGGCGGTGCGGTTGAAGCGGGGGAAGTGCACGCGGACCGTGTCGATCCAGGGGGGAGCGCCGTGCGGGACCCGCTTCTGGTGCACCTTCTCGCCGGAGACGCCGTCCGGGTACCGGTGCAGCATGCAGGGCCGTTCACGGACGGCGTTGACGATGCCGTCGCCGACCGAGAGGTAGTAGCGCACCAGGTCGAGCTTGGTCTCGCCTCGCGCCGGGAAGTAGACGCGGTCAGGGTTGCTGACGCGCACCTCACGGTCTCCCACCTCGAGGACCACGGCGGGGGAGCTGGCCTTGCCCGGCATGAGCTCGACCCTAGACGCGCCGGCCCCTCGACGCAGGACTCACGCCACGGGTCGCGCGAGCCCCTCGACCACCTCGGCGCCGGGCAGCTCGCCGAGCAGTGCGCCCGGCAGCACGAGCTTGCTGTGCCGGACGCCGGATCCGACCACGACGAGCGGCTGCTGCAGCACGGCGCTGTCGATGAGCACGGGCCAGTCCGGGGGCAGCCCGACAGGGGTGATTCCTCCGTACTCCATGCTCGTGAGCTCGACAGCCCGTTCCATCGGGAGGAACGAGCACTTGCGGACGTCGAGGCGTCGCTTGACGACGGTGTTGACGTCCGCACGGGTGGTGGCGAGCACGACGCAGGCCGCGATGCGCTCCTCGCCAGCACGTCGTCCGGCGATGACGACGCAGTTCGCCGAAGCCGCCGGGTCGACGCCGTAGGCCTCGCCGAACGCCGCGGTGTCCGACAGGCCGGCGTCGATGGGGGCGACGCCCACGTCAGCGCCGCGCGGCCAGCCGCGCAAGGCCGTTCGGACCGGTTCGGGGAGCAGGTCGGGGTGAGCGAGCGCCGGCACGGTGACGTCAAGAGACCCGAGCTGCATGACCTGACCGTAGCGGGCACCCCACCCCCGCCGCGTGCGGTGGCAGCCGGGACCGGGTCGACGGGTCCGTCCACGACGACGGAGCAGCGCGACTAGGATCGACTGTCCGCCGCGCGGTCGCCTCTCTCGAGGCACCAGGAGTCCAGGAGGGCGCCCGAGTGACCCAGCAGCACGACGCCACCGACCACCAGACGTCGGAGGGGGACCGCACCGAACGCTCCACGCAGGACGGACGCATCGACGGCCGGCCGGTCGCTGACCAGCGGGCGGTGCACGGCACCGAGCTGGAGCGGGAGCAGCGGCACCTGGACCTGGTGTACCGGCGCGTCGACGAGCTGAGCGACCTGGCGGAGGAGCGGCTGCGTGAGGTGCAGCGCGGCGGCGCGTCGGGGACGCACCAGGCGAGGTCGGAGCGGGACTCGTTCGCGCAGGCGCTGGCCGCGCGGGTGGCGCAGCTGAGATCGGTGCAGGACCGGCTGTGCTTCGGTCGGCTCGACCTGCGCGATGGTCAGCGTCACCACATCGGACGCCTCGGCCTGTCGGACGAGCAGCAGCAGAAGCTGCTGGTTGACTGGCGGGCACCGGTCGCTGCGCCGTTCTACCAGGCGACACCCGCAGCCCCCGGTGACGTCGTGCGGCGCCGGCACCTGACGACCCGAGGTCGCGAGGTGGTGCACCTGGAGGACGAGGTGCTCGACCTCGACTCCATCTCGTCGGCTGAGCGCGTCTCGCTGCAGGGGGAGGGCGCGCTGATGGCGGCCGTGACGGCGCCGCGCACGGGTCGGATGGGCGACATCGTCGCGACGATCCAGGGCGAGCAGGACAGCATCGTGCGGGACGAGCTGCCCGGTGTCCTGGTCGTCCAGGGCGGTCCCGGTACGGGGAAGACCGCGGTGGCGCTGCACCGGGCCGCCTACCTGCTGTTCACGTACCGGCAGCGGCTGGGCAGCAGCGGGGTCCTCGTCGTCGGCCCGGGGCGGCTCTTCCTGCGGTACATCGAGCAGGTGCTTCCGTCGCTGGGGGAGTCCGGGGTGGTCATGGCCACGCCGGGGTCGCTGTTCCCGGGTGTCGACGCGGTCGGGGACGACACCGACGAGGTCGCGCTGCTCAAGGGTGACCCGCGGATGGCTCGGGTCCTGGCCCGGGCGGTGCGCGACCGGCAGAAGCTGCCCGACACGGACCTGCAGCTCAAGGTGGGCTCCCACCGGATCGTGCTCACCCGGGAGGCCGTGGCGGCGTCCCGCAGTCGCGCGCGCGGGACGGGTGCGCCGCACAACGCCGCCCGGGTGACGTTCGTCAAGGACATGCTGCGACATCTCGCGGGCGAGCTGGCGGCCGCCATGGGGCAGGGGCTGGACGACGACCTGCGGGCCGAGCTTGACGCCGACCTGCGGGACTCCCGAGACGTGCGGGTCAACCTCAACCTGCTGTGGATGCCGCTGACGCCGGAACGGTTCCTGCGCGACCTCTGGGCGGTGCCCGTGCGGCTCGCCTCGGCGGCGCCGGGCCTGTCGGAGGCGGAGCGCGAGCTGCTGCACCGGGACCGCGACCAGCCGTGGACGGTGTCGGACGTGCCGCTGCTGGACGAGCTGGCCGAGCTGCTCGGGGACGACGGGGAGGCGGTACGCATCGAGGCGAAGCGGGCGGCCGCCGAACGAGCGGCCGAGCAGGAGTACGCGCGCGGGGTGCTCCAGCTGACGCAGGGCGTCGCGAACCAGGTCGGGGACGGGATGCTGGCCGGGGTGACGGCCGAGATGCTGGCGGGCCGGTTCGGGGCCGCAGGCAGCTCGGCGACCGTGGCCGAGCGGGCGGGTAACGACCGCACGTGGACCTTCGGGCACCTGGTCGTGGACGAGGCCCAGGAGATCTCGCCGATGATGTGGCGGCTGCTGCAGCGACGCTGCCCGTCCCGCTCGTGGACCGTCGTGGGCGACCTCGCGCAGCGCGCCTCGGTCGCCGGTGCGTCGAGCTGGCACGAGGCCCTCGAGCGGGTGGCGCCCGGTCGGGTCCGAGTCCGGGAGCTGACCGTCAGCTACCGCACGCCCGGTCGTGTGATGGCCGTCGCGGACGCCATGGCGGAGGCCAACGGCCTCCCCGTGACTGCGGTGGTGTCCGTGCGTGAGGGAGAGCACGATCCCGTGCGGATCCGCCGGGACGAGCGCGACGTCGACACCGTCGTCCGCGCCGTCATGGCGCTGGCCGAGCGGCGCGGTGGTGGCGCGTCGCCCGGTGCCAGCTCCCCGTCCGGCACGGTCGCCGTTGTCGCGCCGGTGGGTGAGACGGCGGGCTTGCTCGAGGGACTCGAGAAGGCGCTCCCGGGGCAGGTCGGTGACGCTCGTCGGGCCCTTGACGCGCTGGTGAGCGTGCTCGCGCCGGAGGAGGCCAAGGGCCTGGAGTTCGACGACGTCGTCGTGGTCGAGCCGGCGGAGGTCGTCGCCGCCTCTCGCCGGGGTGCCAGTGACCTCTACGTGGCGCTGTCCCGTCCCACGGACCGGCTCGTCGTGGTGCACCACGAGCCCCTGCCGCCGGGCATGGCCGAGCACCTCGTCGTGCGCTGAGGCGGTCGCACGGTGCTGAGCGACGTCGTCACGCTGCTGCGGTGCCCGCACTGCGGTGGCGAGCTGCAGCTCGAGCAGCAGCAGCTCCGGTGCGAGCAGGGGCACAGCTTCGACGTGGCGCGGCAAGGGTACGTGAACCTGCTGCCGAGACGGCCCGCCACGGGCACCGGCGACTCGGCGACGATGGTCCAGGCACGGGCGTCGTTCCTGGGACGAGGCCACTACCAGCCGTTCGCGACGGCGCTGGCCGCGGCCATGGCCCAGGTGCCCCTCGACGAGCCCGTGGCGGAGATCGGGGCGGGGACCGCGTACTACCTGGCTCACGCGCTCGAGGAGCGTCGCGGTCCCGGGCTCGCGGCGGACGTGTCGACCTACGCGGCGCGGCGGGCCGCACGGGCCCACCAGCGGATCGGATCGGTGGTCGCGGACGCGTGGACGCGGCTGCCGCTCGCGGACGGCTGCCTGGGCGGGGCGATGGTCGCGTTCGCTCCCCGGTCCGGCGGTGAGCTCGCGCGGGTGGTGGCGGCAGGAGGAAGGCTGGTCGTGCTCGTGCCGGCACCCGAGCATCTCGTGGAGCTGCGCACGGCGCTGAGCCTGATCGCGGTCGACCCGCGGAAGCAAGAGCGGCTGGAGGAGTCGCTCGGGGGCGACTTCGAGCTCGTCGAACGACGGGCGCTGCGCTGGTCGGCCACCTTCGACCACGCCGACGTCACGGACCTGGTGCTGATGGGACCCAACGCGCGCCACCAGGGGGAGTCGCTCCACGAACAGGTCGCCGGTCTGGCGAGCGCGTTCCGGGTGACCGTGAGCGGCGTGGTTCACGTGCTGCAGCGGCGCTGAGGAGCCCACGCCGAGAAAGCCCTCGGCTCGGGGACACCTCGGACGTACGGTGACGGGGTGACCCTGCCTCCCGTCGCACCCGACCACCTGCCAGCGACGCTCGGTGCCCTCCGCGAGAGCGGGCACGAGCACCGCAGCGTCAAGCTGGAGATCCGTGAGAACCTGCTGCGCGCGATGGCGTCGGGGACGCCGCGGTTCGACGGCATCGTCGGGTTCGACGAGACCGTGCTGCCGGAGGTGGAGCGAGCGCTCCTGGCCGGCCACGACATGGTGCTGCTGGGAGAGCGGGGCCAGGGCAAGACCCGGTTGATCCGGTCGCTGGTCCAGCTGCTGGACGAGTGGACGCCGGTGATCGAGGGGTCGGAGCTCAACGAGCACCCGTACGAGCCGCTCACGGCGGCGAGCCGCCGTCGATCCGTGGACCTCGGCTCCGACCTGCCGGTGGCGTGGCTGCACCGGTCCCTGCGCTACGGCGAGAAGCTGGCCACGCCGGACACGAGCGTGGGTGACCTGGTGGGTGACGTGGACCCGATCCG
>DASSTJ010000114.1:0-7434 GCA_035707965.1 Actinomycetales bacterium | reverse complement strand
CAGGTGAGCGGTGGCGGCCACCTCGTGCTGGTCGCGTTGCGCTACAGCGTCGTCGACGACACCGCCGGGATCGCCCTGGAGGACGAGACCCTGCGCCACGGCGCGGCCCACGCTCAGCAGCAGCAGGTGACGTGCGAGGTCGCCAGCCAGCACGCGGTGCTCGGCGAGCTGGTCGACGCGACGTTCGTCTACCCGCCCGGCGCCGCTCCGACCGACCTGCTGACGATGTCGGTGCACGCCGTGGTGGTTCCCGTTCGCTGACGTGGTCCTTCTGCTGGCTGGAGCGCGGGGGTCACCGCGCTCCGGCCGGCTCCACGGTCAGCAGGCACAGTCGGAGCGTGGCCACGATGGCACCCACGGCCGCGAGGTCGTCGGCGTCCATGTCGCGGCGCTCGGCGAACGCCTCCTGCAGCCGGGTGAGCGCGCGCTGCCCGTCGACGACCTTCTCGTCGTCCGGCTCGATCGGCTCGTGGTACGAGCGAACCAGGTCGGCGATACGGTCCAGGGCGTCGGCGGCGGCGTGCGCGAGCTGCCGGTCGAGCGGTGACGTCAGACCGTGGCGGTAGGTGCGGCTCACCAGGTCGAGCACCTGCTCGACGAGCGGTGTCACCCGCTCCAGCGACCGAGCGATCCTCTGCAGGTGGTTCGCCGGGTAGCCACGCCGCCGGGCCCGAGGGTTGCCTCGCTGCGCGTCACGGGCCTCGCCGACCCTGCGCCGCATGTCCTCGACGAACGGCCTCGCGGACCGCAGCCGCCGGTCCCACTCGTCAGCCTCCGGCTGCTCACCGGACCGCAGCACCTCCGCGACGTCGTGCAGCTGGTCGGCGAGCAGCGCCTCCACCGACCTCAACGCCTCGTGCCCGGGTGAGAGACGCAGTGCGGGCAGCGCGACGCTCACGACGACGCCGACCGCTGCACCGAGCAGCGACATCACGACGTAGGCCAGGGCGTAGTCCTGCGGGTTGCGCCCGCCGATGATGACGACGAGCAGCGCCACCACCGGCACGTAGCTGCGCTGCTCACCGAGGAGGGGCAGGCCGGCCAGTGCCACTCCGACGGCGACGACCACGACGATGCCGAGCAGGTCCGTCTGCAAGGTGGTGTGGACGATCAGGCCCAGGCCTCCGCCCAGACCGATCGCCAGGATGCCGTGCGAGGCTTGCCGCACGGTCGTGGCGATCGTCGGGTAGGTCATCGCGACCGCGCCCAGAGGCGCGTAGTAGCGGTACTCGCCGACCTGCCCCCCGACCAGGCCGCCGGCAAGCCAGGCGAGGGTCGCCGCGACCGTGGTCTTGACGACGAGCTGCGCCCGAGAGTGCAGCAGCAGCCGGCGGCTCGTGCGACGGGCGCGCTCACCGGCCACTGTGCCGGTGGCCTTCATGGGAGCGAGTGTGCCGAACCTGCGGCCGCCGCGCAGGTTCGGGCGTCCGTGGCATCCAGCCTGACGGGTCGTGGAGGGCCGCTCACCCTTCCTGCGTGCGCAGCACCACACAGCACCGGCCCGGTGCCGGCTCGAGCCGCGCCGTGACGACGCCGTTGCCGAGGGTCTCGGTCAGGCCGTCGATGAGGTCGGAGTTGAGACCGCACACCAGCTCGGTGTGGGTGCGCGACAGGGAGTGGAACGGGCAGTTGGCCATGACGACGCGCTGCTGCCCCCGGTCGTCGTCCTCGAGCCGTGGTTCGTAGCCGTGGTCGGCGAGCACTGCCCACACCTGGTCCAACGGGCCGCCGCGCCGGACGGGGACGTCATCGCCGGGCCCTGTCGCACCGGCCACTGCGCCGGACGCGAGGGCACGACCCGCAGCGCGGGCGCAGGTGCGCAGGGCATCCGGCAGCGGCGTGCCGTCGTGCACGGACGCCTCGATGGCCGCGGCCATGATGGTCGCCGCGAGGTCGTACTCCCGCGGCGGCAGCGAGACCGACACCTCGCGGTCGGCCCGGCGGTACAGCTTGGTGGGACGGCCGGCACCGGGCCCGGCCTTGCCCGACAGCCGCCGGTACTCGACCTCGAGCAGCCCCGACTCGGACAGCCGGTCCAGGTGGAACTTGGCCTTGTGGCTGGGGACCCCCACGGCGGCCGCCGCCTGGTCACGACTGACGGCCTCTGCCTGGGCGCTCACGAACGCGTAGAGGTCACGGCGAATCGGATCGGCCAGCGCCGCGACGCTGCCGACCTGGGAGACGAAGCTGGTCATGAGCGGCTTTCTAAAGGACAGATCACTTGACGCTAGAGCGCACTGGCTCTAACGTCCAAACTATCGTCTCTTAGAAAGGGAGGCAACCATGAACCTCCAGCTGCACCACCGCGGCGACCACGGCACCGCCGACGCACGCCACGCCGAGACCGCCGGCGTCGGAGCACACGACCTGCACTCGCCGTCCTACCAGGCGTTCCTCGTGCTGCGCACCGTCTTCACCATCGCCCCGATCGTCTTCGGCCTGGACAAGTTCTTCAACGTCCTCACCGACTGGACCGGGTACCTCGCGCCCTTCGTGGACCGGATCGTGCCGTGGAGCGCCCAGACCGACATGTACCTGGTCGGCGTCATCGAGATCGTCGCCGGCATCCTCGTCGCCGTGCGTCCGCGCATCGGTGCGTACGTCGTGACGCTCTGGCTGCTCGGCATCATCGTCAACCTGCTTCTCATCCCCGGCTTCTACGACGTCGCGCTCCGTGACTTCGGCCTGCTCGTCGCCGCCTTCGCGCTCGCCCGGCTCTCCGCGGTCTACGACACCGTCCACCACGCTCTGGCGGCAGAACCGGCGCAGCTGTCATGACGGTCCTCGGAACGACGGCGCCCTCATCAGGGGCGCCGTCGGTGCCGACCGCCCACGCGTCGTCCGACAGCACGTTGCACGTCGTCCGTCCCTCGCCCCAGGTCGATCTCGCCGCGGCCGAGACCGCGGCCGCCGACTTCCTCGCGGCGCTGGGCCTCGACCTCGATGCCGAGTCGACGCGCGAGACCCCGCGCCGGATGGCGGCCGCCTACGCGGAGATGTTCAGCCCCCGCCCGTTCGACCTCACCACGTTCCCCAACGACCAGGGGTACGACGAGCTCGTGCTGGCCCGGTCGATCCCGGTGCAGTCCGTGTGCGAGCACCACCTGCTTCCCTTCATCGGCGTCGCGCACGTGGGCTACCTGCCCGGCGACCGCATCGTCGGACTCTCGAAGCTCGCCAGGGTGGTCGAGATGTTCGCCCGCCGGCCGCAGGTGCAGGAGCGGCTGACGCAGCAGGTCGCCGACTGGCTTCAGGCCGAGCTGGCACCGCGCGGCGTCGGCGTGGTCATCGAGGCCGAGCACCTGTGCATGAGCGTCCGAGGGGTGCGTGCGGCCGGCGCGAGTACGGTCACATCAGCACTGCACGGACTGCTGCGCGACCGGCCCGAGACGCGGGCCGAGTTCCTGGCGCTGGCCACGACCGGTCAGCGGCCGGAGACGCAGGGACGGTCCGCGACGACGAGCACCCGACCGAGGGAGTGAGAGATGACGAGCAGCCAGCCACCCGAGCGGATCGTGATCGTCGGCGCCAGCCTGGCCGGCGCCACCGCGGCGCAGACGTTGCGCGACGAGGGGTACGAGGGCGCCGTCGTCCTCGTGGGCGAGGAACCGAGCCGACCCTACGAGCGACCGCCACTGTCCAAGGGCTACCTGCTCGGCAATGACGAGCGCGAGTCCATCTTCGTCCACCCCGAGGACTGGTACGCCGAGCACGACGTCGACCTGCGGCTCGGCACGACCGTCACCGCGGTCGACGCCGGCGCTCACGAGGTCAGGCTGTCGGACGGCGGGACGCTGCCGTACGACCGGCTGCTGCTCACGACCGGTTCGGCCCCCCGGCGGCTCGATGTCC
Organism: Actinomycetales bacterium; assembly: GCA_035707965.1. Lineage (GTDB taxonomy): Bacteria > Actinomycetota > Actinomycetes > Actinomycetales > Angustibacteraceae > DASSTJ01. The sequence continues at coordinate 3,582 of DASSTJ010000114.1, read as the reverse complement.
CCGGCGGGGACCTCGACGGCGTCCTCTACCTGCGCCGCGTCGAGGACACCGACGCGCTGAGGGAGGCGTTCGCGCGCAAGCCGCGTGTCGTCGTCATCGGTGCCGGGTGGATCGGACTCGAGACCGCTGCTGCTGCTCGCCAGTCCGACCTCGACGTGACGGTGGTCGAGATGGCCGAGCTACCCCTGCTCCGAGTGCTCGGGCCGGAGGTCGCCCAGGTGTTCGCGGACCTGCACCGCGAGCACGGCGTCGACTTCCGCTTCCAGACCGGGGTCGAGGCACTGCTCGGCGAGGGCACCGTGTCCGGCGTCCGCCTGTCCGACGGCACCGAGGTGCCGGCCGACCTCGTCCTCGTCGGCGTCGGCATCAGTCCGCGCACCGAGCTGGCGAAGGACGCCGGGCTCGACGTCAGCAACGGCGTCGACACCGACGAGCACCTGCGCACGTCGGACGCCGACGTCTTCGCCGCGGGCGACGTGGCCAACGCCTGGCACCCGGTGCTGAAGCAGCGCATCCGGGTCGAGCACTGGGAGAACGCGCGGCAGGAGGGCAAGGTGGCCGCCGAGGCGATGCTCGGGCGCGACTCGGCCCACGTACGGCTGCCGTACTTCTTCACCGACCAGTACGACCTCGGCATGGAGTACACCGGTTACGTCGACCCGACCCCGGGCAGCGCGCTGTCCTACGACGAGGTCGTCTTCCGCGGCGACAAGACGAAGCGCGAGTTCATCGTCTTCTGGCTGCGGGAGGGGCGCGTGCTGGCCGGCATGAACGTCAACGTCTGGGACGTCGTCGACGACGTGGCCGCGCTCATCACCTCAGGCCGCACCGTCGACCGAGCCCGCCTCGCCGACCCGGAGGTCCCCCTCGACCAGCTCTAGCCCGGAACTTGGTTGACCTTGTGTACGGCATTCGGCCTCTTGGCGTACACAAGGTCAACCAAGTTTCGGGAGCAGCGTCAGGTGAGGGGGACGGTGAGCAGCAGCGCGGAGTCTTCGTCCGCGCGGATGCTGTGCTGCTGCGCCGGGATGGCGACCAGCTCGCCGACCGCGACTGCCAGGTCCTGGCCCGCCGTGCGCAGGGTGACGCGGCCGACCAGCACGTGGAGGCTCGCGCCGTTGCGCGGCTCGTTCTCCGGCAGCTCGGCCTCGGCGGCGAGCGCGATGACCGTGGACCGCAGGTCAGGCAGGGAGAGCACGCTCTGCGCGGCTCGCCGCGTCTCGTCCGCCTTCGCACGCTCCAGCAGGTCGGCGGCCAGCTCGGCGACGTCGGTGACCGACGGCACCAGCTGAGGCGGACGTCGGCGGGCCGCCGGGTCGCTGTCCCGCCAGGTGCCGCCGGCGCCGGTGGCGTCCACGAACGGGGTGCGCGGCGCCCGGGTGCGCTGCCGCCCGGACTGGCTGCCCTGCCGGAACCCGCCCACCGGCGCCGAACCCGGCTGCATGGTTCCCGCCGCCTCAGAGCCCGGCGGACCCGATCTCGGCGCCAAACCGGGGGCAGCGGACGTCGGCACCGAGCCGTCCGCGTGAGGCGTGGAGGTCACTGCCGTCACTGCACCTTCTCCCAGCCGCGCTTCGTCGGACGGTTGCCCTGTACGTCCTCGCGGCTGCGGTAGACGATGTACGGCCGCGTCAGGTAGCCGAGCGGCGCGCTGAACACGTGGACCAGCCGCGTGAACGGCCACAGTGCGAAGAGCAGGAACGCGATCAGGCCGTGCAGCTTGAACGTGATCGGCGCCTCGGCCATCAGCGCGGGGTGGAGGTCGAAGCGGAAGATGCCGCGGAACCAGATCGAGACGCCCTCGCGGTAGTCGTAGTGCGCCAGGACGTTCGCGCCGACCGTGTTGGCCATGCCGAGCAGGATCACCGCGGCGAGGAACACGTACATGAGCTTGTCCATGTTGGTCGTCGCGCGGAAGACCGGCCCGACGGTCCGCCGCCGGTAGATCAGGATGATCATGCCGACCACCGTGCAGAAGCCGGCGACCGCACCGATGCTCACCGCGAGGAAGTGGTAGAGCGACTCGTGGATGCCGACCGCCTCCGTCCACGCCTTCGGCACGCCGAGCCCCAGCACGTGACCGCCGAGCACGAAGAGCAGACCGAAGTGGAAGAGGGGACTGCCCCAGCGCAGCAAGCGGCGCTCGTAGAGCTGCGACGACCGCGTCGTCCACCCGAACTGGTCGTACTGGTAGCGCCAGATGTGCCCGACGACGAAGACGGTGAGGCACATGTAGGGGACGATGACCCACAGCAGCGTGTTCCAGCCGTCGTTCACCGCGGTCCTCCTGCGTTCGTCATCATGGCGGGCATGCCGATGTCGGTGGCGATGGGTGCCGCGGGCGGCGGCAGCAGGTCGGCCGAGCCGTAGGGCGACAGTCCGACCTCCTCGTCCGGCGGGCCTTGTGCCGCAAGGCGTCGGACGGCGTCCATCTCGTCGCCGCGTAACGGCGGCAGGGTGGAGGTGACGGCTTCGACCGCGCCGGCCCACGGCGACTCCTGGTCGCGCAGCGCGATGCGGAGCAGCTCGAGGCCCGCTCGGTGGTCGAGCAGGAGACCCCAGGCGTCGAGGTGGTTCGCCGTCGCGCCGAACTCCAGCAGCACGCAGAGGTGGTCGGGAAGCTCGGCGTCGGTGAGCTCGAGCCCCGCCTTGCGGAACGCCTGCTTGAACCTCAGCAGCGCGACGCCCCGTTTGCGGGTGTCGCCGTGCACGAAGTACGTGAGGAACAGGCAGCACCGCTTGCGGTTGTCGAAGGTCTCGACGTACTGCCGCGCCGCGTCGTCCACGGGCGTGGTGGCCAGGAAGTCGACGGTGCGCCGCAGCGGCGCCCCGACCTCGTCCGGCAGCGTCGCGCACGCCTGCTGGAGCAGGGGCAGCTGCTGCAGCAGGCGCCCGTCCGGGTAGTCGAGCACCAGGGACGCCGTCTGCCATGCGGCCGTGAGCTGCTCGCGCGACAGCTTCGGCTTGGGGTGCTTGGGGTTCACGGCGCCGGCTTGGTGTCGTCGGCGCTGGCCGCCGGGCCGTCGTCCACGCTGTTCCGCGACCTCGGGAACAGGCCGGGCGGACGTCCCTTGCCGTCCCAGTTGAGCAGGTTGACCCGCCGCGGACGGTCGTCGGGGTCGAGGACGTCCGTCGACGTCTGCCGGTTCTGCAGCATCTGGAAGTTCTCGACCGCGATCGGCGTCGGAGAGCCGGAGCCCTCACCGAACGGACCCGACCCCGTGCCACCCATGCCCGGGCCGCCGGAGTAGTCGAGCGCGCACTCGGTCGCCAGCTCTTCCAGCGAGTGCGCCTGCTCGGCGTGGGCCGGCGGGATGACGTACCGCTCGTCGTACTTGGCGATGGCCAGCAGGCGGTACATGTCCTGCATCTCCTGACCCGTCATGCCGACGGCCTGCGCGATCGACTCGTCGGCGCCCTGGCCCATGTTGATGTCACGCATGTAGGACCGCATCGCAGCGAGCTTGCGCAGCACCGCGCTGACGGGCGCGACGTCACCAGCGGTGAACAGCTCGGCCAGGTACTCGACCGGGATGCGAAGCGCCTCGATGGCCGCGAACAGGTTGCCCTTGTCCTCGGCGT
>DASSTJ010000113.1:0-20387 GCA_035707965.1 Actinomycetales bacterium | reverse complement strand
GCCGCGACAGTGGGACCTGGCGCTCAGGCGGTCGCCGCCGCCGGCCCCGCGCCGGGCAGCGGGCACGACACGCCGGTGCCGGCGATACCGCAGTAGCCGTTCGGCACCTTGTGCAGGTACTGCTGGTGGTAGCCCTCGGCGTAGTAGAAGTCGCCCGCGTCCGCGGCGCTGCGCAGCTCGGTGGTGACGTCGCCGTAGCCACCGCGCTTCAGGCCCTCGCCGTACGTGCGCGCCGTCGACTCGGCCAGCGCGCGCTGCTCGTCCGTCGTCCAGTAGATCGCCGACCGGTACTGGGTGCCGCGGTCGTTGCCCTGACGGAACCCCTGGGTCGGGTCGTGCGCCTCCCAGAAGATCTTCAGCAGCTGGGCGGTCGGCACCACCGACGGGTCGTAGGCCACCATCACCGTCTCGGCGTGGCCGGTGCGCCCGGTGCAGGCCTCCTCGTACGTCGGGTTCGGCGTGGAGCCACCCATGTAACCGGCCGCGGTGGCGACGACGCCGGGCGTCTGCCAGAAGATGCGCTCGGCGCCCCAGAAGCAGCCCATCGCCAGGTACAGCACCTGGGTGCCCTCGGGCCACGGACCCTTCAGCGGTGTCCCCAGCACGGCGTGCGTCTCGGGCACCGGGTACGGCGTGGCCGAGCGGCCGGGCAGCGCCTCCTCGGCGGTGGGCATGGCCATCTTCGTGAAGCCGAACATCACGCCTCCTCTGCGTCCACCAGTGCAACGGTCGCGCGTCGCCGGCTGTTCCGTGCTCAGACCACGTAGGGATCGGCCCGGGCGATGCCGGACGTCGGCCCGCCGGCTGCCGACTGCACCTGGGCCCACGCGTCGGCGAGCAGCGGCACCACGGCGGCCAGCTCGTCGAGGGGACGCGTGTACGGCAGTCGCAGGGACGACTCGAGCGTGCCGTCGGCCGCGAAGCGTGAGCCGGCCGTGAGCCGCACCCCGCGCTCGGCGGCGGCGTCGCAGACGGCCGCGGCCCAGGGGCCGGGCAGGGCGCACCACAGCACCTGCCCGCCGGTCGGCACGGTGAACCGCCAGTCGGGCAGGTGGTGTCGCACCAGCGCGACCAGCCCGTCCCGTTGCGACCGCAGCTGCTCGACGCGATGGGTCCGTACCTCGTCGAGATCGTCCATCAGGTGCACGCAGGCCAGCTGCTCGAGCACCGGGCTGGAGAGGTCCTGGCGGGAGCGCAGTGCGGCGAGCCGCGCGACGGTCGAGGCGTCGGCGCGAAGCCACCCGACCCGCAGGCCGCCCCAGAAGACCTTGCTCGCCGAGCCGACGGTCACGATCGGGCCGTCGGCGAACGCGGCGAACGGCCGCCCCGCGTCGGTGTCCAGGCCGAGCTCGACCAGCGTCTCGTCGACGACGGCGACCGTGCGCGCCCGCCGGAGCATCGTCGCCACCCGGTCGCGGTCGTCCGGTGGCATCAGCGCGCCGGTCGGGTTCTGGAAGTCGGGGATGAGGTACGCCGCTCGTGGTGCCGTCTGGCGTACCGCTGCCTCGAGCCCGGGCACGTCCCACGCAGGCCGGCCCGAGCCGTCGTCCGCCATCGGCACCGGCACGAGGCGAGCACCGAGGTCGGTGACGACGTCCAGGGCGTTGGGGTAGCCGGGCTGCTCGACGAGCACGCGGTCGCCGGGCTGCACGGTGGCGAGCATCGCCAGACGCACGGCCTGGAGCGCACCGCTGGTGACGAGCACCTGCTCCGCTGAGGTGGGCAGTCCACGTGCTGTGAAGCGCTCGGCCAGCCGTCGGCGCAACGCAGGCAGGCCGCGGTAGTCGTAGCCCGGCCCGGGCAGCTCGCGCGGCAGGTCGTCGAGGGCCGCGGTGTACGCCGCGTGCAGCTGCGGGGGAGCGGGTGGTGCCGCGTGCGCGAGGTCCAGCACGCCGGCCGGGGCGGGCTCCGGTGCCCAGGTGGGCACCTCCGCGCCCGTCGCGGGGAGCGCCGTCCACGTTCCGGAGCCCTGCCGGCTCGCCGCGTGCCCCGAGGTCCGCAGCAGGTCGTAGGCCGCGCTCACCGTCGTGCGGCTGATGCCGAGGGCGGTCGCGAGCTCGCGTTCGGGCGGCAGGCGGACACCGACGGCGAGCCGGCCGTCGAGCACCAGCAGCCGCACGCGGGCCGCCAGAGCGACGTAGGCCGGTTGGCCGGACGCCGGCCACGACCCGAGGAGCCGGGTGAGCTCACGCGGTCCGATCCGTCGCGTCGTCACGCGAGCCACTCTGTCAAGATTGGCTCTACAACACAAGGCCAATGCGATGGCAGGCTGCCCCCGTGGAAGAAGAGCCGACCGTGAACGAGAGTCGACCGTGAAGAAGACGGATGGCGAGGCCTGCGTGCCGGACCTGCACGGCTCGGGCGGGTCGCCGCGCGGCGCGGCCCAGCTCGGCCCCGACGTAGGTCTGTCCGGCCTGCCGACCCCCGTCGGCCGTCGCACGCTGGGAGACCGCGTCACCGGTCGGCACCTGGTGCGTCGGCTCGTGCAGCTCTACCTCGGCCTGGCCGCGTTCGGGGTGAGCATGGCGCTGCTCGTCCGCAGCGACCTGGGAAACACCCCCTGGGACGTCCTGCACCAGGGCCTCGTACGGCAGCTCGGCGGCACCATCGGGCAGTGGTCGATCGCCGTCGGCGTCGTCGTGCTGCTGTTGTGGATCCCGTTGCGTGAGCGGCCGGGGATCGGCACCGTCAGCAACGTCTTCGTCATCGGCATCTTCGTCGACCTCACGCTCGCGCACCTTCCCGAGCTCGACCACCTGGCCGGTCGGGTCGGGTACGTGGTGGGGGGCATCCTGCTGAACGCAGCAGCCACGGCCGCCTACATCGGTGCGCGCTTCGGGCCAGGGCCGCGTGACGGACTGATGACCGGCTTCACGCGCCGCACGCGATTCTCGCTGCGTTTCGTACGCACCACCATCGAGGTCGTGGTGGTCCTGACGGGCTGGCTGCTCGGTGGTCGGCTCGGGATCGCCACCGTCGTCTTCGCGGTCACGATCGGCCCGCTGGTGCAGCTGATGATGGGACCGTTCAGGGTGCCTGAGGGTGCGCGTTCGCGGCCGGCCCCCGTGCCTCCGTTGGACCCCCTCGGCCCGGATACCCTCGCGGCGTGACCACTTCTGACGCCCACGGCTTCTCCACGCGCGCGATCCACGCCGGCCAGCAGGCCGACCCGCTGACCGGGGCCGTCGTGCCGCCCATCTACCAGGTCTCGACGTACAAGCAGGACGGCGTCGGCGGCCTGCGGGGCGGCTACGAGTACTCGCGCTCCGCGAATCCCACCCGGTCGGCGCTCGAGGAGTGCCTGGCCGCCCTTGAGAACGGGCACCGCGGCTTCGCGTTCGCGTCCGGCCTCGCCGCCGAGGACACGCTGCTGCGCGCGGTGTGCTCGCCCGGTGACCACGCCGTCGTGCCGGACGACGCGTACGGCGGCACCTACCGGCTGTTCTCGAAGGTCGCTGAGCCGTGGGGACTTCAGCACACGCCCGCGCACCTCGGTGACCTCGACGCCGTCCGCGCCGCCGTCCGGCCTGAGACGACGGTGATCTGGGCCGAGACGCCCACCAACCCGCTGCTCGGGGTGTGCGACGTCGCGGCGCTGGCGGAGATCGCGCACGACGCGGGGGCGCTGCTGGTCGTCGACAACACCTTCGCGACGCCGTACCTGCAGAACCCGTTGACGCTCGGTGCCGACGTGGTCGTGCACTCGACGACGAAGTACTGCGGGGGCCACTCCGACGTCGTGGGGGGCGCGCTGGTCACGTCGACCTCTCCTGGCGTGGGGGACGCCGATGCGCTGGCCGAGCGCATCGCGTTCCACCAGAACTCGATGGGTGCTGTCGCGGGGCCGTTCGACGCGTGGCTGGTGCTGCGCGGGCTCAAGACGCTGAGCGTGCGCATGGAGCGGCACTGCGACAACGCCGAGCGCGTCGTCGCGTTCCTGGCCCAGCACCCGCGGGTGTCGTCCGTGCTCTACCCGGGCCTGGAGCAGCACCCGGGTCACGACGTCGCCGTCCGGCAGATGCGTCGGTTCGGCGGCATGGTGAGCTTCCGCCTGCGCGGGGGTGTGGAGGAGGCGCTGGGTGTCTGCAAGCGTGCCGAGGTCTTCACGCTGGGCGAGTCGCTCGGTGGCGTCGAGTCGCTGATCGAGCACCCGGGCCGCATGACGCACGCCTCGGTCGCGGGGTCGGTGCTCGAGGTGCCCGACGACCTGATCCGGCTGTCCGTCGGCATCGAGGACGCCGACGACCTGCTGGCCGACCTCGACCGCGCGCTCTCCTGAGGGGACGAAGTCACCTGCGTGGAGGGTTCGCGTGCCTGGGCGGGCCGGATGGTCCTCGCGGGCCTGCGTGCTGGGGGAGCGGGCTGCGTGGAGGGTTCGCCTGCCCGGGTGGGGCGGATGGTCCACCCGGGCCGCGCTCAGACGGGCTGGCGCCAGCATGAGAGCTGAGGCGGTATGAGCCGCGTGCTGTGCGTCGACTTCGGGTCGACCTTCACCAAGGCAGTCCTGGTCGAGACGGACGACGGCAGCCTGGTCGCGACGGTCGCGCACCCGACGACGGTGGTGACCGACGTCCTCGAGGGCTACCGGGCGATCCGCGAGAGCCTTGCGGCAGAACGGGTCGACGACGTGCTGGCGTGCAGCAGCGCGGGCGGTGGGCTGCGCCTGGCTGTGGTCGGCTACGAACGACAGGTGACGGCGGAGGCCGGTCACCGCGTGGGCCTGTCGGCCGGCGCGAAGGTCGTGCACGTGAGCGCGGGGCCGCTGGACTCCTCGGGGGTCAAGGGGTTGCGCGACGCCAAGCCGGACGTCGTGCTGCTTGTCGGTGGCACCGACGGTGGCAACTCCGACGTGCTGGTGCACAACGCACGTCGACTCGGCATCGCGCGGCTGCCCGTGCCGTTCGTGCTGGCAGGCAACGCGGTCGCGGCCGACGAGGCAGCGCACGAGCTGCGCTCGCGAGGCCGCCGGGTGACCATCGCTGCCAACGTGCTGCCCCGGATCGGCGTGCTGGAGCCCACCGGTGCGCGCGCGGCCATCCGGGAGGTCTTCATCCGGCACGTCATCGGCGGCAAGGGTCTGTCGCGTGGCCGCACGTTCGCGTCGATGGTGCGCGCCGCGACCCCGGACGCCGTGCTGGCCGGGGTGGAGGTGCTCGCTGACGGCGCCGGTGGTGTCGCGGGGCTCGGTGACGTGGTCGTCGTGGACGTCGGCGGCGCGACCACCGACGTGTACTCGGTCATCACCCCGGAGGGTGAGGACGCCACGCTGCGCAAGGACGTGGTCGCCACGCTCTGGCGCGCTCGCACCGTCGAGGGAGACCTCGGCATGCGCTGGAACGCGCCTGGTGTCGTGGAGGCGGCGCGGGCTGAGGGACTGCTGGACGACGGGGTGGGGGTCTCACGCGTGCGCCCGGGTGGGTCGACGGTCGACGTCGACCGGCTGACGACCTACGCGTCCTCGGTCGCCGCCGACCCGTCGTCCCTGCCGGTGGACGCGGAGCAGCACGCGCTCGACGTCACGCTGGCGCGGCTGGCCGTGACCGTGGCGGTGCGACGGCACGGGCGTCCGGCGGCTCCGGGCGGCTCGCCGCGGCCGCTGGCGGAGGTCCAGCTCGTCATCGGGTCGGGCGGGGTGCTGCGGCACCACGACGACGGTGCGCGGGCTCGGGCACTCGCTCCCGCTGTCACCGACCACGGCGGCGGGTGGCGCGTGCCGTCGTCCGCCCGGCTCGCCGTCGACGACCGGTACGTGCTCTTCGCGGCCGGGCTGCTGGCCGAGCACGAGCCCCACGCCGCCGCGCTGCTCGCGACCTCGGCGCTGCACGCCGTGCGCTGACGGTCTCGCCGGGGCGCGGCCAAGGGGGCGGAAGCGGCAGGACGCGAGGCGGCTCGCGGCATGCGTCGAACCGCGTCGTCCGGGAGGATCGCTGCATGACGCCGACCTGGCCCTGGTCCCGGGGCAGCGCCGACCAGCGACGCGCGAAGTCCCTCACCGACGCCTCGCCTGAGCCCCACCGGCCGACGTACGGTCGGGCCGACGCGGTGCGTCGCGTGATCGCGACTGCCCGCGAGCGTCGCTTGCAGCACGAGAACGAGCTGCCGCTGTGGACGGCGCGACGTCGTGACGGCGCAGCGGGGCAACGCCTGCAGCACCCGGACGACGCGGTGCCGATGGGCGTGCAGGTGGCGTCGGCCTGGGCCTGGCGCCTGCTGCTGCTCGGTCTGTTCCTCTACGTGCTCGTCAAGGTGCTCGGGTTCTTCCGGCTGCTCGTCATCCCGCTGCTCGTGGCACTGCTGGTGGTCGCGCTCGTCAAGCCGGTCGCGGAGGCCCTGAGGCGCGCCCGCGTACGACGTGCACCAGCGTCGCTGCTGACCCTGCTCGCGGTGCTCGCCGTCGTCGCGGGGTTGATCGCGCTCGTGAGCACGCAGATCGCGAGTGGTTTCCCCGAGCTGCAGCGCCAGGCCGAGGCGGGGCTCGGCCAGGTGCAGCAGTGGCTGGCCGGTCCGCCACTGCGCTTGAGCACCCATGACCTCGCCAACTACCTCGAGCGCGCCAAGGAGAGCCTGACGGCGCGGCAGAGCACGGTCGTCAACGGTGCGCTCGCGGCCACCACGACCGCCGGTCACGTCGTCACCAGCTTCTTCCTCACCCTCTTCGCCACGTTCTTCTTCCTCGCGCACGGGGACGACATCTGGGCGTGGGTGGTCCGTCTCTTCCCGCGAGCGGCGCGGGAGGCGGTGGACGACGCCAGCCGGCTCGGGTGGGTGACGCTGACGTCGTTCGTGCGGGCGACGGTCATCGTCGCCCTGGTCGACGCGATCGGTATCGGCGTCGGGGCCGCCGTGCTGCACGTGCCTCTGGCGGTCCCGCTGGGTGTGCTGGTGTTCCTCAGCGCCTTCATCCCGATCGTGGGCGCCCTGTTCTCTGGCGCCGTGGCGGTGCTGGTGGCGCTCGTCGCGCAGGGTCCGGTGACGGCGCTGATCATGCTGGGCGTCGTGCTGCTGGTGCAGCAGATCGAGAGCCACGGCCTGCAGCCGTTCCTCATGGGGCGGGCCGTGCGCGTGCACCCGTTGGCGGTGATCCTCGCCATCGCCGCGGGCGCGACCGTGGGCGGCATCGTCGGCGCGCTTTTCGCGGTGCCCCTGATCGCAGTGGGCAACACCGTGGTGCTGGCACTCGCGGGGCGCAGCGCGCAGGACCCGGCGGTGGCGCACCGGCCCTCGCCGGACGAGGGCGGCCCCGAGCTGGGTCAGCCGGGCGTCGAGCCGGAGGAGGTGGGCGTGCCGCAGCCGCCGGACGAGACGGGGGAGTAGCGAGGACGTCGGGCAGCCGGCTTAGGTCGCCAACGCCTGCTCGACGCCGGGCGGTTCGGCGCCTGTGGACGATGAGCGAGGGTTGTCGGCAGGGTGCGGCATAGTCGTCCGTGGCGTGGGGACGCTGTCGACGAGAGGTCCTTCCTGTGTCCCGCGCTGCCCCTGCCGGCCGTCTGACGCCGACCGCCCGCTATCCCGGCGAGGCGTTCGGGCTCGCACCCGGTGCTGGTGCCGGTGTGCTCCGCGGGCCTTCCTTCGACGTCGGCCAGGTCGCGGCCGTGCGCGTCTGGTCCCTGCGGCTGCGTCTCGCAGCGGAGGCGCAGTCACAGCTGGGAGGCCGGCTGCTGTCCGCGTGCGATGACGCCGGGCTCGTCGGTCCGGCCGGCGATGCTCTCCGGGTCCTGGGCGAGAGCGTGTCCGAGTGCGCCGTGGCCGCCGCGCAGGCGGCCGGCACAGCCGCCGACGTCCTCGATCGGGTCGCGATGGCCCTGACCCTGCACGGGGTGACCGAGCCAGGCGCGGACGACGCGGCCGTCAGGCCCGCGGCTTCGCCAGCGGGACGGCGTCCATGAGGCCTGTGCTGGTCGACGCCACCCGGCTCGACGAGCTGGCGCGACGGTTGGTGGCGCTCGAGGGCCGTGCACGCGAGAGCACCGTCGACCTGGAGGCCGCCGCGTCAGCCGTCGCAGCGCGCGCCCTGCCGGTCGAGGCGGGGCTCACGACGCGGACCGTGGGGTGGGCGCTCACCCTGCGTGAGCAGCTGCTGCGACGACTTCTGGCGTTCGCCGCCGTGGTCGTCGTGGTCGCGAGGGGGTACCGCGAGACGGAGCGGCAGGTCTGCGCTGAGCTGGCACGGCTGCTGACGCCGCCTGGCCAGCCGACGGGCGGCGACGTGGCGCCGGGGCTCGTCTCCGAGCTCAGCCCGTGGGGGACGGGCGCCTGGCTGGGCAGCGGCGGCTCTGCCGTCGCGCACCCCGCTGCACGGGCAGGCACGGTCGACGCCTCGTGGTGGGCTCCGGTCGAGCAGACGCTCGGCGGGCTGCGCCCCGACCTGCTCGAGGTCCTGCTCGTCGGCACGCCGGCACTGGCCCGGTTGGTGGCGGACGCGCCTGCGCCGGCGGACGGCACGCCGGGCGCTGCGTTGGCGACCACGCTGCGCCGCGCGGAGCGGCTGCAGCCGTCGGACGCGGCCGCACTGGTCGCAGGGCACCTGGCCACCCTCGCCCCCGACGTCCGGCGTCGACTCGCGCTCCTGCAGCCCGCACTGATGACCGCGGCGGCGGCGGCTCCCGTCGCGGATCGGGTGGCCGCCAGCCGGGTTCTCGTGGCAGCCGACCTGGCACGGCTGCAAGGTCGTCGCTCGAGCGCCTCGCCGAGCGAGGCGGCGCGCCTCGACCGGCGCGCGGCCTGGGAGCACCGGCTCCTCGACGAGAAGGTGGTGCTGCGCCACCCGGACGGCACGGAGACGAGGCACCCGCACCAGCTGCTGCAGTTCGACCCGTCGGGCGACGGTCGGATCGTGGAGGTGCTGGGCGACCTCGATCGCGCTGAGCACCTCGCGGTGTTCGTCCCCGGCACCGGCAGCGACCTCGACCGCTACCCCGGCACGTTCGCCCGCATGAAGCCGTTCGCCGCCGCGAGCCCGGATCTCGCCGTGGTGGTCTGGCAGGACGCCGACCACCCGGACCAGCCGCTCGACGACGGGCTGCCGACGCTGCGTGACGTCGTCCGCTCCGTGGGGCACGAGGACCCCGTGACTGGGGGCCGCGACTGGCTTCGAGAGCACGTGCTGGCCGCCGGGCTCCGTGACGCGGCGGACGTCGCCGGCCCGGCGCTCGCCCGTGACGTCGCCGGCCTGCGCACCGCGGCGCCCGGCCCGACGGCCGACCTGACGGTGCTCGGCCACTCCTACGGCGGGTCCGTCGTCGGTGCCGCCGAGCTGCACGGCCTCGTCGCTGACCGGGTCGTGCACGTGGCGAGCGCCGGTGCATACGTCGACGACGTCACGAGGTACCCGCCATCGGCCCGGCGCACCCAGCGGTTCTCGATGACGGCGTACGACGACCCGATCCGGCTGAGCCAGGGTCACGGCCTGAGCGACGGGGGCTACCGGCTGCGGCAGCTGGTGCCGTCGGTCCTCGACCCGCTGACGATCGGCGCGCCCGTCGTGGGCCGCGAGCTGGGGCCCTCGTCCCAGATCGGTCACGGCCTCGACCCCGATCTGCTGCCCGGCGTCGTCCGCCTCGACACGGGCGTGCACGACGACGGCACGCTCGTCAGCGGGCACAGCGGCATGTTCACGTCGCACAGCACGGCTTGGCGCAACCTGCTGGCCGTCATGACGAAGGGCAAGGTCGAGGTGCTGGAGCCGCAGCGCTGGTCGAGTCACCTCGAGCCCCTGCAGCTCCCGACCGTGCTGCAGACGCCCGGGCACCCCAGCGTGCCGGGCCACCTGCCGCGGTACGTCGTGGACCGGTCGCCCTACGGCGACCCGCACTACCAGCCGCCGGTGCTCGACCTCGCGAAGGGCGAGACGCCGTGACCCGGGCACCCGTCCTCGCCCATGACGGCGGCTCTGCCACACTGCGAACCATGGCATCGACGACGCTGCCCGTGACCCTCGACGACGTGTACGCAGCGCGGGACGTGCTGCAGGGGATCGTACGGCCGACACCGCTGGAGTACAGCCGGGCACTCTCGGAGCGAGTCGGCGGCCCGGTCCACCTGAAGTGCGAGAACCTGCAGCGGGCGGGGTCGTTCAAGATCCGCGGCGCCTACACGCGCATGTCACGCCTCACCGACGAGGAGAAGGCTCGTGGGGTCGTCGCCGCCAGCGCCGGCAACCACGCCCAGGGTGTCGCCCTCGCGGCACAGATGCTCGGCATCTCCTCGACCGTGTTCATGCCGACGAACGCGGCGATCCCCAAGCTGCTCGCCACGAAAGGCTACGGCGCCGACGTCGAGCTGCTGGGGCAGACGATCGAGGAGTCGTTGACCGCCGCCCGCGACTTCTCAGAGCGCACCGGTGCCGTGCTGATCCACCCCTTCGACCACCCCGACATCGTGGCGGGGCAGGGCACCGTGGGCCTCGAGATCCTGCAGGAGTGCCCGGACGTGCGCACGGTCGTCGTCTGCACCGGTGGCGGCGGCCTGCTGGCCGGCGTCGCCACCGCGGTGAAGGGCCTGCGCCCGGACGTGCGGGTCGTCGGCGTGCAGGCGGAGCAGGCGGCCGCCTACCCGGCGTCGTTGGCAGCCGGTCACCCGGTCACGCTGGACCGCATGGCGACCATGGCCGACGGCATCGCCGTCGGCTGCCCCGGTGAGGTGCCCTACGCGATCGTCGAGTCGCTCGTCGACGAGGTCAGGACGGTCCCGGAGGAGACGCTGTCCCGGGCGCTGCTCTTCCTGATCGAGCGGGCGAAGCTCGTGGTCGAGCCCGCCGGCGCCGCCGGGGTGGCCGGCCTGCTCAGCGCACCGACGTCCTTCGAGCCACCCGTCGTCGCGGTGCTGTCGGGCGGCAACATCGACCCGCTGCTGCTGCTGCGCGTGCTGCGGCACGGCATGGCTGCAGCGGGCCGTTACCTGCAGTTCCGGCTTCGGGTGCCCGACCGTCCGGGCTCGCTGGCGCGTCTGCTGCACCTGCTGGCGGAGGCCGACGCCAACGTCATCGAGGTCGAGCACGTGCGTACCGGCGTGCAGCTGCACGTCGACGAGGTCGAGATCGGGCTCCAGCTCGAGACCAAGGGTCGCGAGCACTCCGAGGCGGTGCTGGCCACGTTGCGGGAGGCCGGGTACCCGCTCTCGTTCGGCTGAGCTCGTCCGGCCGCCGCCTGGTCCCAGTCGCCTACCGGCCAGGTGATGGCCGCGACGTCGGACGTGACGCAGGTCGAGGGAGAAATCCCGATGAGTTCTGCGGCTCCACGCGGTCTACTCAGGGACGAAAGCCCCTGGACGAAGGAGCCTGGAATGCGTACGAGCGGACTGTCGGTGCCTGGTGCGAGGCTGACCCCATGACCGACGCCGTGATCGCCCGTGGCCTCGTGAAGCGGTACGGCGACGTCACCGCTCTCGGTGGTGTCGACCTCACCGTGCCGAGCGGCACCGTCCTGGCGCTCCTCGGGCCGAACGGTGCCGGCAAGACCACCACCGTCAGAGTGCTCACCACGCTGCTCACGCCGGACGAGGGTGAGGCGACCGTCGCCGGCGTCGACGTCCTTGCCCACCCGGCCGAGGTGCGTCGGCGCATCGGCCTCTCCGGCCAGTACGCGGCGGTCGACGAGTACCTCAGCGGCAAGGAGAACCTCGAGATGGTGGGCAACCTGTACCACCTCGGCCGGCGTCGGAGCCGCTCTCGGGCGGTCGAGCTGCTCGAGCAGTTCAGCCTGTCCGACGCGGCCGACCGGCCCGTGAAGACGTACTCGGGTGGCATGCGGCGGCGCCTCGACCTGGCCGGCGCCCTGGTGGCCGACCCGTCGGTGCTGTTCCTCGACGAACCCACGACCGGGCTCGACCCGCGCAGCCGCAACGACCTGTGGGACGTCATCCGCGAGCTGGTCGGCCGTGGCACGACGCTGCTCCTCACCACCCAGTACATGGAGGAGGCCGAGCAGCTGGCGCACAACATCGTGGTCATCGACCAGGGCACGATCATCGCGCAGGGCACGGCCGACCAGCTGAAGCTGCAGGTCGGCGGTGAGCGTCTCGAGGTCGTCGTGGACGACCCGGCACGGCTGCTGGAGGCTCGAGACCTCGTGACGCGGGTCGGCACCGGCGAGCCGACGACGGACGAGCACGTGCGCCGGGTCAGCGTGCCGGTCGGCACGGGCACGGCTGCGCTGGTCGAGGCGCTGCGGCTGCTCGACGGTGCTGGCGTCGCCGTCAGCGACGTCGCCCTCCGTCGTCCGACCTTGGACGACGTCTTCCTCAGCCTGACCGGGCACACGGCCGACGACGCGTCACCGCTCCGGGGCGACGAGTCCGAACGGCACGACGAGAGGGTGAGCGCCTGATGTCCGCCACGACGACCGAGCCGGGGCCGCGCCCGCTGGCCGACCTGCCGGGGAGCGGGCGGCCGGCCGCGCTCCTCGCCGTCAGCGACGGGCTGGTGGTCGCCAAGCGCAACCTCATCAAGATCAAGCGCGTTCCTGACCTGCTCGTGTTCACGACCCTGCAGCCGATCATGTTCGTGGTGCTGTTCGCCTACGTCTTCGGCGGCGCGATGAGCGGCTCGCTCGGGGGCGACAGCGGCGGCGGCGCCTACCGCGAGTACCTGATGGCGGGCATCTTCGCCCAGACGGTCGTCTTCGGCGCCACCATCACCGGCGCCGGGCTGGCCGACGACATGCAGAAGGGCCTGATCGACCGGTTCCGGTCGCTGCCGATGGCGCAGTCGTCGGTGCTGATCGGCCGGACGCTGAGCGACGTGGTCAACAACGTGCTCGTCGTCGTCGTCATGTCCGTGACGGGCTTCGTCGTGGGCTGGCGTATCCGGTCGTCGTTCGTCGAGGCGATCGGCGGGTTCCTCCTCCTGCTGGTGTTCGCCTACGCGTTCTCGTGGGTGATGGCGTTCGTCGGCCTGCTCGCGCCGAGCCCGGAGGTCGTCAACAACGCCTCGTTCGTCGTGATCTTTCCCCTGACCTTCATCGCCAACACGTTCGTGCCCCTCGGCACCCTGCCGGGGCCGCTGAAGACGTTCGCGGAGTGGAACCCGATCTCGTCGGTGACGCAGGGGGCCCGCGAGCTCTTCGGCAACGTCGACGGCCCACCGGCCGGCGCGACGAGCTGGGCCATGCACCACGCCGAGCTCTACACGCTGATCTGGGCGTTCGTGATCCTCGTCGTGTTCGTGCCGCTGGCGACCCGGCAGTACAAGCGGGCAGCCAGCCGCTGAGTCGAACCACCGGTCGCGCAACGCACGAGGTGGGGCCTCCGTGATCGGAGTGCCCCACCTCGGTGCTGCGGAGGCGTCGGCCGAGTGCCGCGCGTCGCGGGTCAGACGCTGTAGGGCTTCGCCTTGAGGATCTTGACGGTGATGTCCTTGCCGTTGGGCGCGGTGTAGGTGGTGCTGTCACCGGTCTTCAGGCCCATGATGGCCGTGCCCAGCGGCGACTTCTCGCTGTAGACCTCGAGGGAGTCGTCGGCCGCCTCGCGGCTGCCCAGGAGGAAGGTCTCCTTCTCGCCGGCGATGTCGGCCGTCACGACCATGCCGGGCTCGACCACACCGTCGTCCGCGGGGCGCTCGCCGACCTTCGCGTGCTCCAGCAGCTGCGTCAGCTGGCGGATGCGGGCCTCCTGCTTGCCCTGCTCCTCCTTGGCCGCGTGGTAGCCGCCGTTCTCCTTCAGGTCACCTTCGTCGCGGGCGGCCTCGATCTTCTTCGCGATGTCGATGCGGCCGTCGCCCGTGAGGTGGTCAAGCTCGGCCTTCAGGCGGTCGTAGGCCTCCTGAGTCAGCCAGGTGACGCTCACGCTCGTGTCGGTCACGGTGTCTCCTTGCTCGGTGTCGCGATCACGAGGGCCGAGGGTGTGGCCGAGAGCGCGTACGGCGCCCGGCCCCTTGTCCTCGGGGCCCGTGGTCTCGCGGGGGGAAGCATCAAGAATAGCAACCGGCAGGCTGTGCTGCAGGCTTCGAGAAAGTGGTCACCCGACGGGCGGGCTCGGCTCACCGCTGTCGTCAGCAGGTGACAGACGGTCACGAGCCGGACGACCCGCCCGAGACCGCGCAGGTCTGCACGAAACCGGTGACGGCCAGTGCCGACGTCCGCACGGTGTCGGTGCGACGCGTCGCGTCCGAGCGCGACGGCCCCACGACGACGTCCGTCGTGCCGACCAGGCCCTTGGACCGGTCGAGGGCCCGCAGGGTGCACGTCACGGTGGCGTCCTTGGGCTTGTGGACGTCGTAGGTGACGTCGACTCGCTCGTTCGAGACGATGTCGAAGCCCACGTCCGTCCACTGCACGGGTGAGCGGCTCTCGACGACCACCCACAGGATCCACGCGAGGACGACCACGCCGATGGCGACGAGGGCGGTCACGACGAGCGGACGGCGGCCGCTGCGCCGTCGCGGCCCGTACCGCCCCTCCGGCAGGGCCGACCGCGCTGGGGTCGTCACGGCGCTCCTCGTCTCGGTGTCAGGTGCTGGGCCGTGCGGGGAACATCGGCAGGGCCTGGGATGATTGTCCCTCACGCACACTGACCGACCGAGCAGGAGCCAGGTGAGCGACGAAGTGAGCGAGCCGCTGCGGATGATGGCCGTCCACGCCCACCCCGACGACGAGTCCAGCAAGGGCGCCGCCACGTGCGCCCGGTACGTCGACGAGGGCTGCGAGGTGCTCGTCGTCACGTGCACCGGCGGCGAGCGCGGCGACATCCTCAACCCCCGCCTGCAGGGCGACCCGGAGGTGCTGCGCAACATGCCGGAGGTGCGGCGTCGTGAGATGGCGGCGGCCGTCGAGGCGCTCGGCGTCCAGCACACCTGGCTGGGGTTCGTCGACTCGGGCCTTCCCGAGGGCGATCCGCTGCCGCCGCTGCCCGAGGGGTGCTTCGCGCTCGAGCCGCTCGAGACGGCCGCCGAGCCGCTCGTGAAGGTGATGCGAGAGTTCCGGCCCCACGTCGTCACCACGTACGACGAGAACGGCGGCTATCCCCATCCCGACCACATCATGTGCCACAAGGTGGCCGTCGAGGCGTACCACGCGGCGGGTGACCCCGACCGGTACCCGCACGCCGGCGAGGCGTGGAAACCCCTGAAGCTCTACTACAACCAGACGCTGTCGCGCGGTCGGATCCAGGCCTTCCACGATGCGATGCTGGCCGCCGGCCTCGACTCGCCGTACGCCGAGTGGATCGCCCGCTGGGAGGAGCGCGGCGAGCGGGAGATCACCACGAAGATCCCCTGCGGGCCGTACTTCGAGCAGCGGGACAAGGCGCTGCTGGCCCACGCGACGCAGGTCGACCCGGAGGGCACCTGGTTCGCGGTGCCGCGGCTCATGCAGATGGAGGTGTGGCCCACGGAGGACTACGAGCTGGCCCACAGCCACGTGCCCGTCGACCTGCCTGAAGACGACCTGTTCGCCGGCATCCGGGAGCGTGTGGCATGAGCGTCGTGGCCGGTTGGGTCCTCGTGGCGTCGGGCACGCCGACGCCGTCGCCCACACCCAGCGGCGGCTACCCCGATCCCGACACGGTGACGCCCGGGGCGCTCGCTTTCGTCATCATGTTCGTGCTCGCCATCGCCATCTGGCTGCTGCTGCGCAACCTGACAGGGCGCCTGCGCCGTATGCGCTACCGCGAGGAGCAGCGTCAGCGTGCCGAGCAGCTCGCGGCCGCCGAGGCGGAGGACCAGCGCTGGGCACAGGACCAGGCCGCGAAGGCGGCGGCCAAGAAGGCGCGCAGGGGCACGGACGCCGGCACGACGGCGGGCGGGGCACCTGACGACGCCCCCGGGGGCTCGGCCTGACGCGCGAGCGCCGGTGCGCACGTGGGTGCGCGGATGGTGGGGTGGTTCGCCCCTGCGTGCGCGCTCTCATCGGTGCACGCCCTGGTGCGCGCGCCGTGCGCGGATGGGTGCACCTGCCCGCCTGACGCTGTACCCAGCGGTCCGGCGTCCGGCTCAGCCCTTGATCTCCTGGAGCACGTTCCCGCCGTCGACGACGAGCACCGTGCCCGTCACGTAGGACGACTCCGGCGCGGCGAGGAAGGCGACAGCTGCGGCCACCTCGTCCGCCATCCCCGGCCGCCCCACGGGGGCCGCACGGCCGGCCGCCCGCTCGGCGTCGGTCGCGGACCCCGTGTCGATCCAGCCGGGAGCGACCGCGTTGACGGTCACGCCGCTGGCCGCCACCTCGACGGCGAGCGCACGGGTGAGCCCCGTCATGCCGGCCTTGGCCGAGGCGTAGGCGACGTCGCCGGGGTAGGCGACCAGAGGACCGGTGACCGACGACATCATCACGACGCGTCCCCAGCCACGCTCCACCATCTGCGGCAGCACGGCACGGGTCAGGGCGAAGGCCGTCGTCAGGTTGCGCTCCAGCGACCGCGACCACGTCGCCAGGTCGGTGGACGCCCAGTCGCCGTTCTCGGTGCCGGTCGTCACGCTCGTCATGCCCGCGTTGTTGACGAGGACGTCCACGGTGCCGCACGCGCTCACGAGCCGCTCGACGTCGTCGGCCACCGTCAGGTCGGCGACGACGCCCCGCGCGGTTCCGCCCAGCTCCGCCGCGCGTTCGTGCACGCGCCCGGTCGTGGCAGAGAGCACGACGTCCGCCCCGCAGCTTGCGAGCAGCCGAGCCGTGGCGAACCCGATGCCCTCCTCGCTGCCGGCACCCGTGACGAGCGCGGTGCGCCCGGTGAGGTCGCAGAACATGAAGCCTCCTGATCTGCTGCGTCATGCCCATCTCACCGGACCTGGACCCGGATGAAGGCTCAGACGCGCGGCCGCACCCACGATTCATCAGGATCGGGGCACTCGAGCGCGCCGCAGTGCCCCGGTTCATCAGAAGCGGGGCGGCGGTCGGACGACGGATGCACCACGCCACGCTCCAGCTCCTGCCACCATTCGTGAACCAACCAGGCCCCTCGATGGCACAGAGAGGCGTGACATCCGTGAGAGACCGCCGCGCTGAGCGCCTCGCCGTCAGGCAGCTCGACGTCCAGGAGTGCTCGGACAGCGAGCTGCTGGCGGCCATCCGTGCCAGCGACCGGGGCGCGCTGCACGAGCTGTTCCGGCGCCACGAGCCGTGGATCGCCACGCGCGTGCGGCACCGCTGCGCCGACCCGAGCATCGTCGACGAGGTCGTGCAGGACACGTTCCTCACCGTCTGGCGCAACGCGGACAGCTATCGCGGATCGGGCGACGTGGCGGCCTGGATGTGGGGAATAGCGATGCGCACGCTGCTGCACCAGCTGAGGCCGCGCAAGAACGTGCTCCAGCGCCTGGCTCACCTGCGTGACCACCACGACACGTCTGCCGAGGAGGCAGTACTGGCGCGCATCGAGCACAGCGACGTCGGCACGGCGCTGGCGCGGCTCTCGCCCGAGCTGCGCGCCGTCGTCCAGGCCACCGTGCTGGACGGCCTGTCCACCCGAGAGGCCGCGGCCCTGCTGGGCATCCCCGCGGGCACCGTCAAGAGCCGGATGAGCCGGGCACGTCACGAGCTGAGGGAGGCCCTGCTGTGAGGACCGAGTGGCACGTGCGCGAGGAGCATCTCGCCGAGTACGCGTCGGGAGGGTGCGACCCCGTGGTGGAGGCGTCCACCGAGGCGCACCTCATGCGCTGCGATCACTGCCGCGCCGCGCTCGGGCAGCACCTGGACCGCAGCGAGACCGAGCGGCGCTGGCGGCGCCTGGCCGACGTGGTCGACCAGCCGAGCCGGACTTCGACCGAGCGGTGGGGACGGCGCCGCACCGGGTCGGCGACCGGACTGGGCGTCGTCCGGTCGGCCTTCGGCACGCCGTCCCTGCTCTGGGCCGGTGCAGTCGCGGTGCTCGTCGCCGCGGCGCTGCCGGTCGTGGCGGCCAGCGTCCACCAGACCCGGGGGCTGGTGCTGCTCCTCGCGCTGGCGCCGCTCGTGCCGATGGCGGCCGTGTCGGTCGCCTACCGGCACGCGTCGGACCCGGTCGGCGAGATCGTGCTGTCGACACCTGCGGCCGGCCTGCGTCTGGTCGCCATGCGGGCCGTCGCAGTCGGCGCGGCCGCGGTGCCCGCAGGGCTGCTGAGCGGCTGGCTCGCCGGGCTCGCGCCGTCCGTGACCGTCGCCTGGCTGCTTCCTGGCGTCGCCCTGGCGTCGCTGGTCATGGCCAGCGGCACCACCCGCCTCGACCCCGTGACCGTCGCCGTCGTCCTGGGGCTGCTGTGGGCTGTCGCCGTCGGCGCCCCCGCATCCCTGCACGCTGCCGCTGCTGCGCGGCTCGTCGACCTCGTGTCCGCCCCCGGCACCCAGCTCGCGGCGCTCGCCGTGGGCGGTGCCGCCGTCCTCGCGACCGTCGCACGTCGCGACGCCGTCGCCTACCGGAGAGCCGCATGACCACCACCGCACTGACCGCCTCCGTCGCAGCCGACGGGCTCGTCAAGTCCTTCGGCGCCACCCGCGCTGTCGACGACCTGTCGCTCACGCTTCCCCGCGGCGTCGTGGGACTGCTCGGCCCGAACGGGGCCGGCAAGACCACGCTGCTACGCATGCTCGCCACGGTGCTGGCACCCGACGAGGGTTCCCTGCAGCTGTTGGGACGTCACCCGTCGCGGCCCAGCGAGCGGCTCGAGATCCGCCGCCGCCTCGGCTACCTGCCGCAGACCCCAGCCCTGTACCCGGGGTTCACGGCGTTCGACCTCGTCGACTACGTCGCCGTGCTCAAGGAGCACACGGACGCCGCGTGGCGCCGCGACGAGTGCCGTCGGGTGCTCGAGGCGGCCGGGCTGAGTGACGTCATGCACCGCAAGATCCGGGCCCTCTCGGGCGGTATGCGGCAACGCGTGGCCTTGGCGTGCGCGCTCATCGGTTCACCTGAGCTGCTCGTGCTGGACGAGCCGGCGACGGGTCTCGACCCGGACCAGCGCTTGCGCCTGCGATCGGTGCTGTCCCGCACCGCCGCGAACGCGACCGTCGTCCTGAGCACCCACAACACCGCCGAGGTGGCGGCGCTCTGCCAGCGCGTCTACGTGATGCTCCGTGGACGCATCTGCTTCGAGGGCTCTCCCGCCGACCTGGCGGCCGTCGCCCGCGACCGCGTGTGGGAGGACGACCGGGAGGACGACCGCGCGATCCGCAGCTGGCAGACCGCCGAGGGACGTTTTCGGCACCTCGGCGAGCCGCCGGCGCACGCCGAGATCGTCGTGCCGACGATGGACGACGGCTACCTGCTCGTGGCGCGTGAGGGCGCGTCATGAGCGGGGCCGGTCGGTTCAGTGATGCGTTCTGGACGCAACACGCCGCGCAGTCCGGCGAGTCTGCATCACTGAACGGACGTCGGGTGCTGGCCGGGGCAAGAGCTGTGCCCTGGGGGCACACCGCCCGTGCGGTCAGCTGGACACCTCTCGCGGGAGGCGTCGCTGATGACGGCGCTGCTGGTCCGCGCCATCCGGCAGCCGGACTGGTCGGGGGCGGTGTACGGGTCGGCGCAGATGCTGTCGGGACCGTTCCTGATGGCGGTGTCGGCGCTCATGGCGATGGCATGTCTGCGCGACCGGTCGCCGATCGCGGAGGACGCTCCGGTGTCGCCGCGGCACCGGACGGTCGCCCGGCTCCTGGCGGGCGTCCCGTTCGTCGTGGTCATGGCCGCCGTCGTCGCTCCCGTGGCGATCTGGCTGAGACGTGCGGGCGGGCTGGACCTGGGTGACGAGCCCGGGCGTACGCTGCACGCTCACTTCACGGTGCCGGAGCTGCTGCAGCCGGTGGTGCTGACAGCCCTTGCCGTCGCTCTCGGGGCGGCCGTGGCCCGCGTGGTGCGCAACCGGTTGGGTGCAGTGACGGTGCTGTTCGTCCTGTGGTTCATGTCGTCGCTGATGTACTGGGCGCTCAACGGCCCGACGGGGCGGTTCTTCGCACTGGTCCAGTCGCAGCCGATCACGGCGCGGGCGGGCTCGATGTACGACGACCCGACGACGTTCCCGTCGTCCTGGCTGCTCTCCGCCCCGGGCCAGTACCAGGACTTCTGGGGCCGCATCGTGGTCTCGCCCAGCCTCGCCGCCTGGCACGACGTCTATCTCGTGGGTCTGGCGGCACTGTTCGCCGGCATCGCGCTGCGTGGCCGGTCAGGGCGGATGCTCATGGCCGCGGGGCTGCTCGTGGCGGTCATCGGTGTGGTGCTGCAGAAGGCGGTGCATCCGTGATGGCGTTGGACGCCGCGGGCGCGCAGGCACGCCAGCCTGGCCGGATGCCCGCACAGAGGGTTCGCCAGGTCTGGGAGGAGAAGTACTGGCGCGCGGCCGGTGTCGTGCTCTCGACGTGCGCTCTCGTGCTCGGCGGCTGCGCAGCTCCCTACGACGGCGACGGTGAGAGCAGAGCCTCCATGCGGCTGGCTCCTGCGGCGCAACAGCTTCCGTCGGCCACGCCCGTCGTCGTCGACACCGACCTCGGTGC
>DASSTJ010000112.1:0-3044 GCA_035707965.1 Actinomycetales bacterium | reverse complement strand
GTCGGGTGGTTCAGCGCGATCCTCGTGCTGGCACCGTTGTTCGTCGCCCGGTGGGCGTTCGCGCAGTACGGCGACGAGCTGCGGGCCCACGAGCGGACCCTGCGTGCGCTCGTCACCGCGGTCGAGACCAAGGAGCCGCAGAACGCCGGCCACAGCGAGCGCGTCGCCCGGCTGTCCGAGTGGCTGGCGGAGTCGCTCGGCCTGGGCCACAAGGAGATCCAGGACGTCCGCACGGCCGGCATGCTCCACGACGTCGGCAAGGTGGGCGTCCCCACCTCGCTGCTGCGCGGTCGCCGCCGGCTGACCGACGACGAGCTGGTCCTCCTCGCCGACCATGCCCGCGCAGGGGTCGAGCTGGTCAACGACATCGACTTCGTCGCCGGCTCCCTCGACGGCATCGCGCACCACCACGAGCGCTACGACGGCAGGGGCTACCCAGCAGGGCGTGCCGGTGAGGACATCCCGCTCCCCGCAAGGATCGTCGCCGTCGCCGACACCTTCGACGCGCTCACCACGCGACGTCCGTATCGCGAGGCACATTCGGTCGAGGACTCGCTGCGGCTGGTGCGGGACAGGGCCGGCACCCACCTCGACCCCGACGTCGTGGACGCGCTGGGGCGGGTGGTCGCGCGGCACGACTGGCAGCCAACCGTCGGGGCCGGCGACCTCACCCTGACCAGGGAAGCGGCCACGGACCACGACGACCCGGAGACGTCCGACTTCTTCGCCGACCGGCCGGACCTGCGTGCCCGACTCCGCAGCCTGGCCGCTGGTCGCGGCGAGGAGCTCCCGACCGTCCGGGGCGCGCAGGGTCACCCACGCAACGGTGAGCAGTCACGCCACGGTCACGGTCACCGCCACGTCGGGGGCAGGGTGTGAACCGGCTTCGTCGGATTCAGGTGGACCTCATCGCGCCGGTCCTGGTCCTCGCGGTCGCCGTCGCGCTGGTGGCCATCGCGCTGGCCATCCCGCGCCTGCATGGCCTCGGGCAGGACCAGGTCGGGCACCTCGCCCTGTTCCTGCTCGCGATCGCCCTCGGGGAGACCGCGCGGCTGACCGTCCTCACCGGACGTGACACCGCGCCCATGTCGACCGCGGCCGCGCTCGCCCTCTCGCTGTCCACCATCGCCGCCGCTGGTCACGAACCGCTCAGCACCGCCGTGGTGATCGCCACGATCAGCCTCGGCATGGCCACCGGTGGTCTCCTGGTGCGGGCGGCCGGCGACCCGCCGCGGTGGTCGGACATGGCGGCACGGCTGCTCGGGGTGGCCGTGGCGCCCGTGCTCTTCCGCACCGTCCCCTTCGGGGGGCGAAGCCTGGTGGAGCGGATGGGCGACTGGACGGACAACCGGTGGGCCGTGGCCCTCGTGATGGTGGTCGTCGGCTCGGTGGCGATGCTCGTCGACCTGTCCCTCGAGGGCTTGGTCACTGCGGGCCGCGACCAGGCCCCGGTGCTGCCCACGATCATCGATGAGGTGCGCTCGAGCGCTGCGCTGGGCAGTGCGCTCGTCACCTCCGGGGCGCTGATCGCCTTGGCAGAGTATGCAATCAGGCTCGCGGCCCTCCCGCTCTTCCTGCTCCCGCTCCTGCTCACCTACTTCGCCGTCCAACGCTTCGCGGGCGTGCGCGAGACCTACCGCCAGACGATCGCGTCGCTCTCCTCGCTGACGGACCGCACGGGCTACACCGTGCCCGAGCACGCCCAGCGGGTGAGCCGGATGGCCGTCGCGATCGGGCGCGACCTCGGGATGGGCCAGCGCGAGCTCACCGACCTCGAGTACGCCGCGATGCTGCACGACCTCGGCCAGGTGGCCCTGCGCGAGCCGATCCCGGCCGGCGCGACCGTCGTCGTGTCACCGGCGGACCAGCAGCGGATCGCCCACGACGGCGCCGACATCGTGCGGACCACGGGCGTGCTCGACAGCGTCGCGGAGATCCTCGAGGCGCAGACGACGCCGTTCCGCCAGGCTCGCGAGTTCGGGCAGGACATCCCGCTGTCCAGCCGGATCATCAAGGTCGCCAACGCCTACGACGACTTCGCCGGTCCCCTGCAGGAGGCCGCCGAGACGGCCATGGAGCGCCTGCACCTCGGACTCGGGTACGAGTACGACCCCCAGGTCGTCGACTCGCTCAGCCGGGTGCTCGAACGTCGTGAGGCGCGACGGTGACGGCGCCCTGAAACGCAACCACCCGGCATACCAACGACTTGGTATGCCGGGTGGCCGGGTTGCGCGGTCAGGTCACGGGGTGCCCGTGGTCAGGTGCACGTCCGTGGCGAGGTTCTTCTCGACGCGGGGGTCACCGGCGTCGGCGAAGTAGTCGCCCTTGATCGTCTCGTCGCGGCCGTTGGAGACCTTCATCGCGTTGAGCACCAGGGTGACGACCACCGCGACGACGATGTTGATGACGAACGCGGTCACCGCGATGTAGCCCATCTGGGCGAGCGAGGGGATCATCGCCAGGGAGCCGCCGAAGTGCTTGCCCGTGGCCGGGTTGACCACGTTGTAGGCGGTGATGGTGCCGTAGACCATGCCCACGAACCAGCCGGCGAGCAGGCCATAGCGGTGGAACCACCGCGTGTACAGGCTGAACACGATCGCCGGGAACGTCTGCAGGATCCAGATGCCACCCAGGAGCTGGAAGTTGATCGCCTGCTGCTTGTCGAGCGTCAGGACGAACACCAGCGCGAATGCCTTCACGACGAGCGAGACCAGCTTGCCCACGCGAGCCTCGTCGGCATGCGAGGCGGTCGGCTTGATCCACTCCTTGTAGATGTTGCGGGTGAAGGTGTTCGCGGCCGCGATCGACATGATCGCCGCCGGTACGAGGGCACCGATGGCGATCGCCGCGAACGCGACGCCGGCGAACCACGAGGGGAACATGTCCTCGAACAGCTGCGGGATGACCAGCTGCGCGTTGGGCTTGCCGTCGAGGCCGATCGGCTTGGTGCCGGCCGCGATCGCCACCCAGCCGAGCAGGGCCAGCAGGCCGAGCACGAACGAGTAGGCCGGCAGGATCGAGGCGTTGCGGCGGATCGTGTTGCG
>DASSTJ010000111.1:0-53732 GCA_035707965.1 Actinomycetales bacterium | reverse complement strand
AAGCGACCACAGATGCGTCGCCCTCGCCAGCCCCGAAAGAAGGAGCAGCACATGAAGCCGACCCGACTCGCCCTGGCCGCGACGATGGCGGTGCTCGCCCTGGCCGTGTCGGCCTGCGGCAGCAACGACCCCACCAAGACCGACACGGGAGCGACCGGCTCACCGGCGCCGTCCGACACCATCGTGGTCGGCTCCGCGAACTTCCAGGAGAATGTCGTGCTCGCCAACATCTACGCCGAGGCGCTCAAGGCCAAGGGCGTCAAGGTGAGCACCAAGCTCAACATCGGCAGCCGTGAGGCCTACATCCCGGGCCTCGAGGACGGCTCCATCGACCTCATCCCCGAGTACAGCGGAGTGCTGCTGCAGTACTTCGACAAGGCGGCCACCGCCGTCGCGCCCGACGACGTGTACGCCGCGCTGCAGAAGGCCCTGCCCGACGACCTCGTCGTGCTCGAGAAGTCGCAGGCCGAGGACAAGGACGCGGTGGTGGTCACCAAGGCGACCGCCGACAAGTACTCGCTGAAGTCGATCGGCGACCTGAAGGGCGCGGCGAAGGACCTGACCTTCGGCGGCCCACCGGAGTTCAAGACCCGGCCCGACGGCATCCCGGGCCTGAAGAAGCACTACGGCGTCGAGTTCGGCAGCTACAAGACGTTGGACGCCGGCGGGCCGCTGACGGTGAACGCGTTGAAGAACGGTCAGATCGACGCGGGCGACATCTTCACCACCGACCCTTCGATCAAGGCGAATGACTTCGTCGTGCTCGACGACCCGGAGAACAACTTCGCCGCGCAGAACGTGCTGCCGCTGATCAACAAGGCCAAGGCGAGCGACACGGTCAAGGCGGTGCTCAACGAGGTCTCGGCCAAGCTGACGACGCAGACGCTCATCGACCTGCTCACCAAGGTCACGGTGGACAAGCAGGACCCGAACGCGGTGGCCAAGGAGTGGCTCTCGTCCCAGGGCCTGGTCTGAGGTGACAGCTGGTCTGAGGTGACAGCTGGTCTGCGGCGGCAGCTCGTCTGAGGCGACAGCTGGTCTGACCCGACGGGCGGCCGGCTCGGTGCGACTGCACCGGGCCGGCCACGCTCACTCCGGAGCCGGTGCGACCCAGAGGTCGACGTCCAGCGGCGCCAGACCGTCCGGCCGACGATCCAGCAGTCGCTGGTCCTCGGTGGTCCGCAGGTCGACCACCTGCCGGGGATGCGCGCCGAGGGCAGCCAGAGGGTCGGGAGACTCGGCGGTGACCAGCACCGGCCGACGCCCGGCGTCCCGGATCGACCGGACGACCGGCGCCAGCTCGTCCAGCGGGACCGGCTGGCCGCGCGGCACCTTGAGCACCAGGGACGGCACCAGGCAGGGCCCTCGGAGCACCTGGGTCCACTCGTTCGCCGCTCTGCTGTCGAGCAGCACGGCCGTGTCGGTCGGTTCGAAGGCGGCGCAGGCGCGAGCGACCGCAGCGACCTCGCCCTGCTCGGTGCGGGGAGCCAGGAAGGAGGCGGTCGCCACCGCCGCCGGCACGAGCAAGGCCGCCGGCCCTGCCACACCGACGACGGCGAGCAGCGTCAGCGGCCAGCGTCGCCGTGCCCGCCGAACGACCCAGGCCACGACTCCCGTCGCGAGCAGCACGAGCGCCGGCAGCACGACCGGCACGAACCGGCGGTCGGCCCACGGGTGGTCCGGGGTGATGCCCGGTCGGTACAGGGTGAGCACCGTGGAGCCGACGGCGACGGCCCACGGACCGAGCCAGGCCGGTACGGGGTCACCGGCGAGCACGCGGCCGACCCGGTACGCCAAGAGCACTGCGGCAGCCAGAGCGAGGACGAGGACCGGGACGCCCACCCACCACGCCAACCACGAGACGGACTGCTCCGCGTAGGTGCGCCCGCCGTCCACGGGCAGCCCCTGCCGCAGCTGGAGCCCGGCCACGACGCGGGACCCCGGGTCGCCGGCGCTCTGCCGCACCACGAGCCACAACGGACGCGAGGCCAGCACGAGCGCGACCGCCAGCACCAGGCCAGCCAGGACCCCCGGGAGTCGACGGCGGACGCCGTCCGGCACGGATGCACCTCGCCGGGCCAGCCCCCACCACAGCGCCGACACGGCCACCACGGCAGCGGTTCCAGCCAGGAGCGGAACCAAAGAGCCGGAGACCTGGCTCAGGTAGGGGCGCGACACCAGCAGCGCCCACGCCGCGGACACGACCGTCGAGACGGCCAGCCCTAGTGCGAGCGGCCTTCCTGCCCCGTGGTGGCGGATCACCAGGAGGGCGCACACGGGCACCAGCAGGGCCACCTCCCGAAGCGCGTCGACCCGCACCAGGCCCACGCCACCGATGACGAGGCCGGCCAGCAGACCCAGCCCACGGGCGGCGTGCCAGCGCCCTGAGGCACCGACCATGGTCGCCTCGGCGAGCACGACCAGACCAGCGAGCAGCACCACCAGCGCGAAGGGTTCGGAGTACGTCGACCGGCCGGCGTGCAGCACGGGCTGGCACAGCGTCAGCGCCACGGTGGCCACGGCCGACCACCGTGGTCCCACGAGGCGAGCGGTCAGGGCGCCGAAGGCCAGCAGTGCGGCGCCGATGGCGAACGCCGGCACGATCAGCAGCCCCGTCCAGCCACCCAGCCAGTAGCCGACCGAGAGCCACGCCGGAGTGGCCGGCAGGAACTGTGGGACGACGTGGGTGCCGGTGCCGTGACCGACCTCGTAGAACCCGGGACTGGCGACCGTCACGTCAGGGTCGTCGACCACCACGGTGCCGCCCAGGGCCGCCACGGCCACGTCGACGTCGAGCTGGTGCTCGGTCGCCAGGTTCTGGGCCGAGAGGGCGTAGGTGCCGGCGTCCCGCCGCAGGACCACGTGCTCGGCGTGCGTCGACCCGACCCACACCGCCCCGCCGAGCGCCGAGGCGACGACCAGTGCGACCGCCCACACCGGCGCCGGCGGCGCCGGCAGCCGTCGCACCAGCCGTACCGCGAGCGCTCCGGCGAGGAGCAGCACCGGCAGCACGACAGCCGGTCGCCAGAGGTGGACGAGGGACAGGGGGACGACCACCACCGACCCGAGCAGCAGCCAGAGCCCGAGCGCCACGCCCGTGCGGGCGAGCAGAAGCCCGGCCGTGCGCTCGCCACGCAGGACCGGGGCGGGCAGCGGCACGTCGACGCTCGTCATCGTGCTCCTGTCTCGGTCGTCGGGCTGGCCGTCTCGGTCATCGAGCGTGGGGGGCCGGCCCTGCCGCTACCCTCACGCCTTGTGCGAGAGTCATCGTGACAGGCCGAGACGGCACGCCGGCGCACCACCTGGCGCGCCGGGTGACCCGGCGGGTTCACGTGGCCCTCGGCTGCGTGCTGCTGGCCGCCTGCACTGCCGGCCCGGCCAGCAGCGTCCAGGGCGGGCCGAGCAGCACCGACCCGGCGGCGGCCGGACGCACGGCCACGGTGCGCACGACCGCCACGCCGAGCCCGACAGCGACCCCGGCGACGGACCCGGCAGGGCCCCCCGCGCCGGACGGCACGCTCACGCTCGCGTTCGCCGGCGACGTGCACTTCGCGGGCCGGCTGGCACCGCTGCTCGACCACCCCACGGACGCTCTGGCCGAGCTGCGCCCGTTCCTGGCGACCGCGGACCTGGCGATGGTGAACCTCGAGACGGCGATCACCACCCGAGGCACGGAGCAGCCCAAGAAGTTCCACTTCCGCGCACCGGCGACCGCGCTCGACGCGCTGGCCGGTGCCGGCGTGGACGTGGTGAGCATGGCGAACAACCACGCGATCGACTACGGCGAGCACGGCTTCGCCGACACCCTGGCGGCACGGGCCGACGGCCCGCTACCGATCGTCGGGATCGGCCGTGACCGGGCCGACGCGCTGGCACCGGCCGTCCTGCAGGCAGAGGGCCTGCGCGTGGCCTTCCTCGGGGCCACCCAGGTGCCCGACTGGACGCTGGCCACGTGGACGGCCGGCGCGAACCGTCCGGGGGTGGCGTCGGCGTCCAGCCCGGACCGGCTCGCCGCCGCCGTGCGAAAGGCCCGGACGAGAGCCGACGTGGTTGTCGTCTACCTGCACTGGGGCACCGACTACACGCCGTGTCCCAACGCCCTGCAGGTACGGACGGCCAAGGCGCTTGCCCAGGCGGGCGCGGACGTCGTGGTCGGTACCCACGCGCACCAGCTGCAGGGCGCCGGGTGGCTCGGCAGCACCTACGTCGACTACGGCCTCGGCAACTTCGTCTGGTGGCGCCGCAACTCCGACGTCGAGTCCCGCACGGGTGTGCTCACGCTCACCCTGCGCGGCCGCCGGGTCGTCGACGCACGGTGGACCCCGATGCGGGTGTCCGCCGACGGCATCCCCCGCGTCCCCGGCAGCCGGGAGCGCGCGACGCTGGCCGGTCAGTGGCTCGAGGGCCAGCGGTGCACGAACCTGGCGGACGAGCCCGGCTGATCCGGCTACCCGTCAGTCCTCGGGCGGCCACGGGACGACGGGGCCGAGCAGCACGTTCGCCCAGGCCGCGTGCACCGACTCGTCGTCGCTGGGGTGGAAGATGCCAGCCAGGACGTCGCGGTACAGACGGGACAGCTCGTGGCGGCTGAAGTACGACGACCCGCCGGACGCCCGGATCGCCTTCTCGACCACCTGCAGCGCGACCTCGGTCGTGCGCGACTTGATGGCTGACAGCTGAGGCAGCCAGCGGTCCCCACGGTCGACGCCCGCGTCGACGTCGGCCGCGGCGGCCGCGATCGCCGGGTACACGCCGTCCAGCTGGATGGCCGCGTCGGCGAGACGCCAGCGGATGTCCGGGTCGTTCGAGTACGGGGCGTCCTGGTTCTTCATCGAGCGACGCCTCTTCACGGTCTCGACCGCGACGTCGAGAGCACGCTGCGCGATGCCCGCGTACACGGACGCGAGCAGCAGCTCGAACGCGGCGAAGATCGAGACGACGAACGCGTCCTTGGTCGGACCGGGCGGGATGCGGCGAACGACGTGGTCGGCAGGGGCGTGGGCACCGTCGAGCACGGTCGTGCACGAGAAGGACGCCCGCATGCCCACGGCGTCCCAGTCGTCTCGCACCTCCACCCCACCGCCGTCACGCGTGACGAACGCGAACACCGACCGGGGCTCGTCACCGGAGGAGTCCGTGCCGAGCACGCCGAGCCTCGTCCAGGCCGGGGACAGGGACGTGAAGATCTTGGTGCCGGTGAACGAGAAGCCGCCGTCGCCGTCGGGCGCCGCGTCGGTGCGGGACCCGAAGAGCACCAGGTCGTTACCGGCCTCGGAGATGCCGAACGCGAACACCTCGCCAGCCGCCGCCGCCTCGAGGATGAGGTCCGCCGAGTGGTCGCCCCGAGCGCGCAGCGCCGTGGCCACCGCCATCCACACCTGGTGCATGTTGACGGCGAGCGCCGTCGCCGGCGCGGCGCCGGCCAGCCGCATCTGCTCGCGCGTCATCGCCGCGAGCGTGAGGCCGGCACCGCCCAGCTCGGCCGGCACCATCGCCGTCAGGTAGCCGGCGTCCTTCAGGTCGGCGAGGTCGTCGGCGAAGAACGTGCCGTCGCGGTCGTGCTGGGGTGCGCGGTCACGGATGCGCTGCAGCAGGACGTCGTCCAGAAAAGGTGCGTCGTCAGGGAACACGGTTCGTCCACTCCGGGGTGCTGAACTTCGTGCGCACGAGCTCGGCCGCCTGGGCCAGCTCGTCGTCGGTGTAGGTGCTGTCGCGCGTCGGGTAGCGGCTGCGGAAGTGACGCAGGAACGCCGCCATGACGTCGTCCCGCGCCATGCCGGTCTGCGACCGCATCGGGTCGACACGCTTCTGCGCGCTGACGGTGCCCTTGTCGGAGAGCTTCTCGCGACCGATGCGCAGCACCTCGGTCATCTTCTGCGCGTCGATGTCGTACGCCATCGTGACGTGGTGCAGCACCACGCCGGAGGCGAAGCGGCGCTGCGCGGCGCCCGCGATCTTGCCCTTGTCGGACGCGATGTCGTTGAGCGGCACGTACCGCGCCTTCACGCCGACGTCCTCCAGCGCCCCGAGCACCCAGTCGTCGAGGAACGCATAGGACTGCTCGAAGCTCAGCCCCTCGACCAGCGAGCCGGGGACGACGAGCGAGTACGTGATGCAGTTGCCCGGCTCCATGAACATCGCGCCGCCGCCCGAGATGCGCCGCCCGACGCCGATGCCGTACCGCGCCGCACCCTCCGGGTCGACCTCGTTGCGCACCGACTGGAAGGAGCCGATGACGACGAGCGGCGAGTCCCAGTCCCAGAACCGCAGCACGGGGCTGCGCCGGCCGGCCGCGACCTCGGCGGGCAGCACCTCGTCGAGCGCGAGATTGAGCAGCGGGTCGAGAGTCACCGGGCCGATGACGTCGAAGGTGTGGTCGTGCCAGGCCGTCGCCTTGCCCAGCGCGCGACGGACGGCGATGGCGACGGCGTGGGCGCTGAAGCCGATGAGGGCGACGCCGTCGGTGTAGCGGTCGTCGAGCGCGTACTGGATCGCGTGGGCCATGCGCCCGGTGTCGGAGGCGGCCGGCAGCCCGTTCAGCGCGGCGTCGATCTCCTCCAGGGCGGAGCCGGGCTCGAGGAAGAAGTCACCGGAGACGCGCACGTGCGCGAGGTGCCCCTCCTCGACCTCGAGGTCGACCGCGACGAGCTTGCCGCCGGGGACCTTGTACTCACCACGCACGCGTGCACCTCTCTTCGCTGGCCACCTTAGTGGGGCCGCGCGGGCGGGTCGGCGCTGGCCGCCTCGTCCTCGCTAGTCTCGCGGCCATGCAGATCTCACCGCTCACCATCGAGGGCGCGTGGCTGGTGACGCCCGAGCAGCACGAGGACGACCGGGGCGTCGTCCTCGACTGGTTCGCCGACCAGGCGTTCGTGGAGGCGGTCGGGCACCCGCTGCGGCTGCGCCGGGCCAGCTGCAGCGTGAACGTCGCCGGCGCGCTGCGCGGCCTCCACTACGCCGACCTGCCCCCCGGCCAGGGAACCTACGTGACGTGCGCCTCTGGTGCCGTTGCCGAGGTCGTCGTCGACCTGCGCGTCGGCTCGCCCACGTTCGGCGCGCACGAGATCGTGCTTCTCGCCGACACCGACCGCAGGGCGGTGTACCTCAGCGAGGGACTGGGTCACGGGTCGCAGGCGATCACGGACGACACGGTCGTCACCACCCTGTACTCCGAGCCGTCCGACGCCCGGAAGGAGCGCGCCGTCAACCCGCTCGACCCGGAGCTGGGGATCGCCTGGCCGACGCACGACCGCACGGGCATGCCGCTCACCACGGTGCTCTCGGCGCGGGACGGCGGTGCGCCGACTCTCGCCGAGGCCCGGGCGCAGGGTGTGCTGCCGTCCTACGACGAGGCCCAGGCCTACCGACGCAGCCTGCGTCGGTAGGCCCGGGCCGAGATCCCCGCTGTCTGACTCGGCGGCCGGGCGGTCGTCCGTGCTCAGGGGACGAAGCGGTTGCTCATCGAGAGCACGTTCGCCGGCGTGACCGAGCCCACCCCGCCCAGGGTCACGATGGACGAGAGCGTCAGCTTGTCCAGTGCGGACGCGGCGCTGGTCGGCACGGCGCCCTTCTGCACCAGGATGATCGGCGCCTTGGCCGAGCCAGCGACGGACGCGCCCGCGAGCGCGTCGGAGAACCCCGAGCCGTTGGCGACGTACGCGGACGTGGCGTCACCCATGCGGCTGGCCACGTTGGCGGCGACGTCGTACCGGTCAGCCCCACCGATGCGCTCGACCACGTAGCTGCGCGCCAGCTCGGACTTGATGCCGTCCGACACCGACGCCGGGCCGCCGAGGATGACGATCTTCGTCGGCTTCATGACCCCGAGGGCACGGCTGGTGCCGACGGGCAGTCGGCTGCTCGTGGTCAGCAGGACCGGCTGTCCCTGGGAACCGGCGAGCGCGGCGCCGGCGAGGGCGTCGGGAAAGTTCTGGCCGGAGGCCAGGTACACGGTGTTGACGTCACCGGTCAGGGCGGCGAGCCGCAGCGCGATCTTCGCGGCGGTGCCGTACCGGTCGGTCCCGTACGTCGCATCACCCTGGATGCGGGTGACCGACCCGGTGGTGGCGTAGGCGGCGAGGCGCTGCATGACCGTGCTGCTGACCGACCCAGGTCCACCGAGCACGACGATCTTCGCCGGTTGCAGGCGGGTCAGGGCCTCGGCGGTGGGCACGGGTACCGACCCCGCGGAGGTGAGGAGCATCGGCGCCTTCTGGGAGGCGGCGAGCGCCGCGCCCGCCAGGGCATCGGCGAACCCCTCGCCGCTGGCCACGTACGCGACGGCGACCCCGGGCTCGAACTCGCCGGCGACGGTCGCCGCGACGGTGTAGCGGTCTCGCCCGCCCAGCCGGTGAGCCACGGGCGCCTTGCTGGCGACCTGCCGCAGGGCGGCGCCGGCGTCCACCATGCCGCCGGTCGTGACGTCCATCTTGCCGGCGAGCTGCACCGTCGCCTTGATCGTCGACACGACGTCCTCGGGCGTCAGCGTCGGGTCCTTGCTGAGCATCAGGGCGGCGGTGGCGGAGACGAACGGAGCCGCCATCGAGGTGCCGCTCCACCAGCCGTAGCAGTCAGCAGTGGTCCCACCGTTGCCGTCGTCGCAGGCCGAGGCCGGCAACGTGCTGAGGATCGTGTCACCAGGTGCCGCGAGGTCGACGGTCCAGCCGCGGTTGGAGAACCCGGCGAGTCCGCCACGCATGCCAGCGGCAGCCACCGAGACCTCGTTGGGCAGGTTGAACGCCGCCGGGTAGTTGCGGTTGGCCGCCACGTTGCCGCTGGCGCCGGAGTTGCCGGAGGCCGCGATGAACACGCAGCCGCAGCTGGCGATCGCGTCGCGCAGCAGCGGGTTGTCCACGGGCGCACCGCCGGCATCGGCGCTGCTGGCTCCCCAGCTGGCGTTGATCACCTTGGCGCCCTTGTCCTTGGCGTACTGGATCGCCTTGATGGCGTCGGAGTCCGACCCGCCGTCTTCCGTCATGAACTTCAGCGACATGAGCTTGACGCCGGTGGCCAGGCCGGCGACCCCGCGCCCGTTGCCGGCCGTCGCGCCGATGATGCCGGCAACGTGCGTGCCGTGCTCATCGGCGTCAAGGGGAGTGTCGACCTCAGGGCTGTTCCGGACGAAGTCCCAGCCGTGGACGTCGTCGACGTACCCGTTGCCGTCGTCGTCCAGGCCGTTGCCGGGAACCTCGCCGGGGTTGGTCCAGAGCGCGGCCGACAGGTCGGGGTGGTCGAGGGCAACGCCTTCGTCGATGACCGCGACGGTGACGTCGGGGGAGCCCTTGGTGACGCCCCAGGCGCCCAACGCGTCAACGTCGACGCCCGCCAACGGCGTCGTCGGCGACCCGGACGACGGGTCGAGCGCCTTGCCGAGGTTGCGCATCCCCCACTGCTGCCCGAACCACGTGTCGTTGGGGGCCGGCGCGTCGGCGAGCGGCCGCCGCACCACGTCCGGCACGGCGTAGACGACCTGCGGGTCCTTGCTCAGCTCGGACACGACCTCCGCAGCCGTGCGGCCCGAAGGCACGTCCACCACCTGGGCGTCGACGAGACCGAGCGTCTCGCGGGACCGCAGGCCCTTCGCCCCCAGGGACTTCGCGCGCGCCGACGCCTTCACCGAGCGCTTGTACTTCACGATGACGCGCTTGCTCGGCGCGGCCGTCAGTGCGTCCGGGCCCGAGGTTCCCGCGTGCGTCGCCCGACGCACGAGCGGGGAGGGCTGGTCGTCGGCAGAGGCCGCCGGCGCGAGCACCGGCAGCATCGCCCCGGTCACCGCCAGCGCCAGGCCCACCAGGGCCGTCTTGCGAACACGCGCCAGCGCGTACCGGTTCGTCAGCATGCTGTCCCCTTGTCCGAGCCGGTGCCCGGTCAGTTGTCGTTCACGAAGGCCGAGAGGGCGGAGGCGACGGGTCCGGCGACGGTGCCGGGCCCCCCGAGCACCGTGATCTCGTCAGGCTCGAGGCGGGTGAGAGCGGCCTTGGTCGCCGACGGCACGCCGGTGGTCGTGACGAGCACGACCGGGGCGCCAGCGCGCGCAGCCAGGGCCGCGCCCGCGAGTGCATCCGGGAAGACGAGTCCGCTCGCCACATATGCTACCGGTACGCCGGCATTGATCTGGTTCGCCACGTTTTGGGCCACTTCGAACCGGTCACGTCCCCCGAGCCTGGACACGCTGCCGGTGGTCAGCCCCGCCAGCTGGGTCTGCACGCTGGTGCTCACCGAACCGGGGCCGCCCAGGATGACGATGCTGCGCGGCTTCAGCCGCTTGAGCTCGGTCACCGTGCTCGCGGGCAACGCCTTGCCGCCCGTGGTGAGCAGGACCGGACGTCGTCGTGCGCCGGCCAGGGCCGCACCCGCCAGAGCGTCGGGGAAGTTCTCGCCCGACGCGACGTAGGCCACATCGACCCCGGCGGGCACGAACCGCTGGCTCACCGCTGCCGCCGTGGTGTACCGGTCACGACCCG
Source organism: Actinomycetales bacterium (assembly GCA_035707965.1). Classification (GTDB taxonomy): domain Bacteria; phylum Actinomycetota; class Actinomycetes; order Actinomycetales; family Angustibacteraceae; genus DASSTJ01. The sequence continues at coordinate 43,269 of DASSTJ010000111.1, read as the reverse complement.
CAACCCGGGTGACGGCACCCGTCGTGTAGGCCTTGAGCTCGGACTCCACCGCCACCGAGAGCGTGCCGGTGCCACCCAGGACGACGATGCTCTGCGGCTTGAGCCGCTTGAGTGCCGCGATCGTGCTCGCGGGCAGCCGCCGGGACGTGGACAGCAGGATCGGCGAGCGCTTGCCGCCGGCCACCGCTGCCCCCGCGACGGCGTCGGCGAACGCGTCGCCCGAGGCCACGAACGCCACCGGGACGCCAACGGGGAACCGCTCCGAGACGGCGGCCGCGGTGTCGTAGCGGTCGTGCCCGTCGATGCGCGGGACCGGTGGCAGCGCGGGGAGATCGACCGTGGACCCGAGCGGGTACGCGGCCGCCTCGACGGCGATCCACGTGGCGGTGTCGACGACACCGGTGGCGCTCAGCCTGGCCCTGGTCTGGGCCGACTTCACCGCGGCCTCCGTGCCGCTGCCGAAGTCTCCGTCGGCGGTGATGCGCAGCGCGCGCTGCAGCGCCGTCACGGCAGACCCGGTCGAGCCCTTGCGGAGGACGGTGCTGCGGTACGGCAGCAGCGGGTACACGGTCGCCTCGAGGACGTCCCACATGGCCGGATCGACGACACCGGTGACGGACAGACCCTTCCATGCCTGGAAGCCCTTGACCGCGGCTTCGGTGTCGGGGCCGAACTCACCGTCAGCGGTGATGCCCAGCGCCTTCTGCAGCGCCGTCACGGCGGCACCACGGGCACCCTTGATCAAGGTGCTCGACGTGTACGGCGTGAGGGACGTCGTCGTGGCCGCACCCGGCGGGAGCGTCGGCGGAGGCGTCGGGGTGGTGCTGCTCGACGGCACGAGCTTGGCCCAGCTGGGCTTGTCCAGGACCCCGGTGACCGGCAGCCCGACCTTGCGCTGCCACGCGAACAGGGCGTTGCGGGTGAGGGGCCCGAAGGCGCCGTCAGCGGTGACACCGAGCTTCTGCTGGGCGACCTTCACCGAGCTGGTGCTCTGGCCCGGCCAGACGACGGCGTAGGTGGACGTCGGCGAGGTCTTCGTCGCCGGGCAGGCGGTGGTGCGGGCGGTCGTGTAGACGGGGGCCGGCTGGCCCGTGTAGACCGGGCACGGACCCTGGTCGGCTTTCGTGACCGCCGTGCCGTCCCACCAGGACGTCCGCCCGGCGGCGCCGTCCCAGCCGAAGCTGATGTGCACGTGGTCGGTGTGCGGCACCGGACCGGTGTAGGTGCGCCAGCCGGAGGTGTTGTAGACCCCCCAGATGCGCCTGTTCCAGATCACGTACATGACGCCGAGCCGCCGGGCGTTGCCCCCGACGACGCCCCGGGAGTCCTTGCCGGTCAGCCAGCTCGTGAGCGCATCTCCGGCGGCCTTCTGCGAGGCGACGTTCACGTTGAGCATGAAGTCGATCGCGCGACCCTCCTTGTGCTCGCTCGTCGAGCCGATGCCGCAGCCCCGGACGATGCCGCCGCTGTGGCCCATGGGGTAGGTCTTCAGCAGCACGCGCAGGAACTCCTCGACGCCCTTCTTGGCGACCGGGTCGCAGCTGTACTGCTGGCGGTACGGCGAGGCCGCGTCCACCGTGGAAGGGAGCGTTCGAGACGGCGTCGGCACCACGGCCGCAGCCTGGGCGGACTCGACCGGTCCCAGCGTGGGGACCGCGATGGCGAAGGCCAGCGCCGGCACGGTGAGCCAGCGGCTGCGGGCCGTCGTCTGCTGCGGAGCGTCGTCGTGTCGTCGGGAAGGGCGAGAAGGCATGCGTCAGCTCCGGGAGAAATCGGGCGTCTGTCACTTTCTCCCTCGGTCGTCGGGGCCAGCTTCTTGACCGTCCGACGAAACTTGATGAGGAAGTGACTGGTGTGACGTGGGTGACGACCGACAGTAGGCGCCCGCTCGCTGAACGTCCAGCGCCCGGTGACTCGTTCGGCCGAGTTGCAGCCGTGTAGTTCGGCGGAGCAGCCGTCAGGGCACGGCGTAGGCGCCGAGTGCCGACGCCACCGCCGGGCTCACGGACGCCGGTCCGCCCAGCACGGTGATCGACTCCGGCTTGACGGCCCGCAACGCCGTCACGGTGGCGGACGGGAGCGCCGTCGACGTCGACAGCAGCACGGGCGCGCCCTGCACGCCCGCCAGGGCCGCCCCAGCCAGCGCGTCCGGGAAGAGCAGCCCGTTGGCGACGTATGCCCGGGTGGCCCCGGAGAACCGCGTCGACGCGACACCGGCGGCGACCGCGAACCGGTCAGCACCACCGATCCTCGTGACCTTCGGGGCGTACGAGGACAGCTGCGCCTCGACGGTGGAGGTCACCGAGGCCGGACCCCCGAGCACGACGATCTCCGCAGGATCGAGCTGGGACAGCGCGGACGCAGTGACGTCCGGGATCCGGTTCGCCAGCGTCAGGAGCACCGCGGACCCGCTCGCCGCTGCGGCCGCCGCGCCGGAGAGAGCGTCCGGGAACTGCATGCCGTTGGCCAGGTACACCGTGCCACCCGTCGGGGCGCCGTCCCACAACATGGCCGCGGTGGCGAACCTGTCGCTGCCGTAGATGCGCTGGACCTCGCCCGTGGTCGCGTACGGCTTGAGCGCGGCCTGCACCGACGGTGCCACGATCGTCGGGCCGCCCAGCACGACGATCTTCGCCGGCTTCAGCACGGAGAGCGCCTGAGCGGTGGCAGCGGGCAGCTTCGTGGGCGTCGTCAGCAGCACCGGCCCGCCGAGCCCGCCCGCCCGCGCCGCCCCGGCGAGAGCGTCCGCGAACGCGTCGCCCGAGACCACGTACACCACCGGCGGCGCGGTGAAGGCACCACCGTTGAGCGCGACGTTCGCCGCCACCTCGTACCGGTCGTGGCCGCCGAGGCGAGGCACCTCCGCCAGTGCCCACCACCGGTGCTTGAAGCCCGCGGCCGACGCGAAGGCGTCCCCGGTGACGCGCACGCTGCCGCGGTTGCCGACGACCGTGATGAAGGTCGGGCGACCGCCCCACTCGCCCAGCCCGTCCCGCTGCACCTTCAAGGTCGACAACCGGCCGATGCTGGGGTACTTGGCCTCGAGGGTCGAGACCGCGACCGTGTCGGTCCAGGAGTGCGCCGTGCTGGGGTACACGCCGTCGTACGGGTCCGCCTTGGCGACCAGGTACGGCTGCGAGCCGGCGACCATGTAGCCGCCGTTCGACGCGCTGAACTGGGTGAATGCCGGCTTGCCGCCGTAGGTGAGGATGCGACCCCGGGTGGCCGAGATGGCGGCGTCGCTCCGCGAGTCGGTGCGAGCGGCGCGCAGCGCGCCCCCGGTCGTGTAGTCGGCGTACCCGTCGAAGACCTGGCAGGCGGTGCTGTCGCAGGTCTGGTAGGGCCGCGACCCGGCGTCGCCGCGCTCGTAGGTGGCGTAGGTGCGTGCCGCCACGGCCTGCGACTTGAGAGCCTCGGCCTCCCAGCTCGCCGGCATCTCCGACGGCACGACTCCGCGCAGGTAGGTCTCCATCGTCGTGGCGACCACGGAGTAGTGGACGCCGTTGTACCGAACGCCCCGCACCGCGCCGATGTACTCCCGGAAGAACGAGCCCGCGCTGTCCTTGAGCGCCAGACGCACCCGGCCGGTCTTGGTGTTGCTGAAGGTGATGGGGACGGTGCTGGTGGCCCAGGTGGACCACGAGGACCCAGAGAGGTACTGGAGGGTCGAGCTGGCTCCGTCGGAGCTCGTCGTCACCCGCCAGCGCGCCGCGCTGAACGGCATGGCGACCGGGGCGCCCGAGCCGGAGGCGCGCGCCAAGCCGTCCTGCCCCAAGACCTCGGTCGTGCTGTCGGTGTCGGACGTCACCCGTACGGTCAGGCTGAGGTCCGACTGCGTGGTGGCGGTGGTTCCGGGGTAGTAGAAGGCGAGGATCTTGTCGTAGGTCAGGCCCTTCTTGGCAGCGCCGTGCGCGCCCCACTGCGACATGCCGTGCCCGTGCCCCCAGCCGTGTCCCTTCACGCGCAGGACGCCGTCGACAGGACGCGCGACGTCCTCCGCCGACGCCGACGGCGCGAGAGCGACGAGGCCCGCCGTCGCCGTAGCCGCCACAGCCACGGACGCGACGACGCGACGCCAGCGTCGTCCGGTGTGATCCTTCGCACGCATGAGCGTCCCCTCTGGTCCGGCGGCCCGCCCCTCGGTCGGCGGCGACATCCGGCAAACGGTACCTCGGACTCGGCCCCTGGCGGCAGTGCGGACGGTGACGCGCACCGGCCGGGCACCGCTGCCGCAAGGCGTTCGGCCGAACGGGCGAACAGCCGGACGACCGCCTCAGATGACGGGTGGCCGGCCGAGCCGCGTCATCCGCCAGACCGTGCGCCAGCGGATGGGCCGCCGCAGCCCCGGGTCGGTGCGCCAGCCCTCGACGAAGCCCGCCCACCACGTACGCAGCAGGCCGAGGTTCTTGAGGCGGGCGAGCATGATCGCCGCCCACACCCCGAGGTACACCGGCACCAGAGGGGCCGGCAGGTTGCGGCGCGCCACCCAGACGCGGTTGCGCGCGTTCAACCGGTAGTAGACGGCGTGCCGGTCCGGCGTCGTGGCGGGGTGGTTCATGACGGCGTCCGCCTGGTAGCGGATGCGCCAGCCGTGGTCGAGCGCGCGCCAGGCGAGGTCGGTCTCCTCGTGGCCGTACACGAAGCTGCCGGGCAACGGGCCGTCCGGCCGCGCGCAGTCGGCGAGCATCGTGCGCCGCAGGACGCAGGCGCCGCCTTGGAAGATCGTCACCTCCGACGAGCGCATCGGGTCACCCGAGCCGATGCGCGGCACGTGCCGCCTCAGGGTGGTGCCGGACTCCGGGTCGACGATCCGCAGCGACACGATGCCGAGCCGGGGGTCGGCGGCGAAGCGGCGACGCGTGCGGTCGAGCACGTCGTCGTCCGGCAGCCACCCGTCGTCGTCCAGCACGAGGACGAGGTCCGCCGTGGTGGCGGCGATACCGGCGTTGCGAGCGCCTGGGATGCCGAGGTTCTGCGGCAGCTCGATGCCACGGACGACGGACGGCGAGCCGTCGGGCACGGAGGGGAGCGGCGGCAGGGGGACGCCGTCCGCCACGACGACGACCTCCACCGCCAGCGGTCCGCCGCCGTCGACTCGTCGCTGGTCGAGCGCGCTGCGCAGCGTGCGCTGCAGCTCCGCCGGGCGCTGACCGAGCGTGGAGACGACGCAGCAGACGGACGGGAGAGGTGCGGACGGATCCGCTGTGGACGATGGCACTGCGTCAGTCCAGCCGCCGGGACAGCAGGACGCTCGCGAGGTGCAGCACGGACATCGTGCCGGCGATCACCGCCATGGCGACCACGAGCGTGCGGCTGCCCACGAGGGAGCCGGTAGCAGCGTCGACGACCACGGCCACCACGAGCAGCACCGACGACTCGAGCGCGCCGGTCAGCTGGTGCACCTTGAGCACCTGCGCGGCTTTGCGGGCGGCCCCCAGCGCGGCGCTGCGCAGCTCGACCGACGCGTCCGTGGCCTTGCCGGCACCCGAGCGCACGCGGGCGACGTCCACCAGGTCGCTCTCAGCCTTGACGAGGACGGCGAGGAGCGCGGCCGCGAAGCCCAGGGTCGACCAGCCGCCCAGCTCCTGACCGCCGGCCCGGTAGCCGTACGCCACGAGCAGCGCGGCCTCCACGACGTAGTGGCCGACCCGGTCGAGGTAGACGCCGGTGATGCTCGTCTGACGCCGCCAGCGCGCGACCTCGCCGTCGCACAGGTCGAGCAGGAAGTACGCCACGACACCGACGAAGGCCAGGACGCCGGTGACCCAGCCCGACGCGGCGGCCGCCACCGCCGCGAGCAGACCGACGACGATCATCAGCCCGGTCAGCTGGTTGGCGGTGACCGGCGTGCGCACGAGGACGGCGGTGAACCGCAGCGACACGTCCCGCAGCACCAGTCGCGCCAACCAGTGCTCGGCGTTGCGGCGGTTCATGGTGGAGGCCGGCTGGCAGACCGCGCGCAGCTCGGCCAGCGACGGACGCCGCCCAGCGGTGTCGCGGGGACGGTCGACGGGCGCGGTCACGGCGTCGAGAGTACTGGGGCGGCCCAGAACCGCCCGCTCGAGACCAGCAGCAGCACCGCGAGCAGCCCGCCCGCTGCGCCGAGTACCGCGCCGGCGTGGGCTCCCGCTGCCAGCAGCACCACCAGCACGAGCAGCAGCCGCAGCGGCCAGCCGAACGGCACGCCGTTCAGCAGCCCCTGGACGCCAGCGGTGCCCGCGAGCCGCTGCCGGTAGACCAGGTCGTAGAGCCCGAAGGCGACCACCGCGAGCCAGGCGAAGGCCCACGGCAGCGCCTCGGGTGCCAGCCAGGCGACGAGCGCCGCGACGACGCCCTGCTCCAGCGCGCGAGCCGCAGCCGGCAGCAGCCAGCCGGCGCGCGAGATCAGCAGGCCGCCGGCGGCAGGGGCCGGAGCCGCGTCCAGCTGGGCGCGGAGCCTGGCCGTGCGCGTCCCTTGGTCGTCGCCGTCGCCCGGTACGGCTGCGTCCAGGGCGCGACCGACCCGGCCGGCCGTCGTCCACGCCGCCGCCACGACGCCGAGCACGAGCAGCACCGTCAGCGTCAGTCGCACGCCCGCCAGGGGCGCGAGGACCACGAGCAGCAGGGTGCGCTCACCCACCGGCATGATCACGGCACGCTTGGCCCACTTCAGCGCGGGGCGGTCGCTCGTGCGATCCGACCAGGCGGCGACTCTCCCCTGCGAAGTCACGCCCCTCCCCCGCTGAGTGATGCGCTCTGTTGCGACACGCTGGCGCGTCGCCGCAGACTGCATCACTGGACGGGAGGCGGCGAAGCCGAAGTCCACGAAGTGCCGCGTGACCAGCAGTGCCATCGCGGCCAGGGCCAGCCACCATGCGACCCGCTCGTTGCCCGTGCCGACCGCCAGTCCGGCGTAGACCGCGTACTCCTTCACGCGGTCGGCCGCGACGTCCAGCCACCCGCCGCGCGCGGACGACGTGCGCGTGCTGCGCGCGACCTCCCCGTCCACGCAGTCGACGACGAGCGAGACCAGCAGCAGGACCGAGCCGACCACGCGCCAGGCCGTGGCCGACCCGGTCGCGGCGAGCCCGTACGCGACAGCCGAGAGCAGCCCGAGCACGAGCGCTGCCGCGGTGACCGTGGCGGGCGCGAGGCCCCAGCGCACGACGACCGGCGTCAGCCGACGCGACAGCGGCCGCACGCCGAACGTGGAGAGGAAGCCGTCGTCGCCGCGCTGCGCCCGCCGCAGCCGGACCCTGACCTCGTCGAGGTCCCGCTCGGCCGCCAGCGCGGCGTCGAGGTCGGCCCTGCTCTCGGCCCGAGAGACGGGCAGCACCCCGTCGCTGCGGTCGCTGAGCGCCAGGTCGGCGGCCTCGCACGCGACGACGAGCAGGTCGAGCACGCGCGTGCGCGGTTCGCGGCCGAGCAGGGCCTCGAGCGAGTCCGCCACGCCTGCCCGGTGGCGGGACGGGACGCGGACCGCCACGACCTGCCCGTCGCTCGACCCCAGCAGGGACGCCTCGGCCCGCGGGTCGGCGACCACGTCGCCGAGGGAGGTCCCGGTGGCCACGGTCGCGCCGTCGACGACAACGGCAGGGACGTCGTCCCGCTCGCGCAGCGCGGACGCGACCGCGTCGACGCTGGCCGTCACGGACGCCTCGCGGACCACCCCGCACGACTCCCCCGCCTCGCGCACGGCGAGCCTGGCCACGCGTCCGGCCAGCGTCCCGCCGCCCGGCACCCGCAGCGCGGCGGCGCCGGGGTGCTCGGGGTCGACCACCACGAGCACCTGGGTGCCGAGCCGGTCGTCGCGCCGCCCCAGCAGACGCCGGGTCAGCTCGTCGGCGTCCGCCGGGTCGCTGTCCGCCGGGTTGCTGTCCGCCGGGTCCATCGCCGCCGGGTTCATGGGCGCCAGCTCATGGCGAGGTGAGGTCGTCGCCGGGCTCGTCGGGCGTCGCGACGGCGAGCTGTCGTGACGCGCCTGGCGTCGTGTCCGTCGGAACCTTCGTCGCCCGCAGCCAGAGCGCCCACCCGAGCGTGCTCTCGACGAGGACGATGCCGCCGATGACGGCCCCGACGACGAGCAGCACCGTGCCGAACGCCCCGGGCCACAGGGCCGCAACCGCGACGACGAGCAGCCTGCCGTCGAGACCGAGCGTGACCCACGACGTCCAGGCCGACGGGGGCCGACCCAGGTCACGCGTGCGGTAGATGATGTCGTACCGCCGGTAGGCGGCCGCAGCGATCAGCAGGAAGGCCGCACCGCCCGACGTCGGCGCGAGGCGGTCCTGGACGAGCAGCACGGTGGCGGCCTCGACCGCGAACAGGGACGACGGCGCCGCCCACGCCACCGGACCCCGCACGGGCACCGCGAGGCCGAGCCCGGCACCCACGACCAGCACGATGACGGCCGGGAGCAGCCAGCTGGCGTGCAGGCCCAGCGACACGGCGACGGCCGTCCCCACCAGGACGACACTCGCGGCGACGCCCGCCCACGGCGAGCGCCACGAGGTCGGGAGCGCCGACGCGACCGCTCGCGCCAGCGGCCCGAGGTCGAGCTGGTGGTCGATCTCGCCCCAGGTCGGCCGCGTGGGATCGGGCGCGGGCAGCGTCGCAGCGGTCGAGCGCTCCCCGCTGACGCTGCGGAGGATCCGCCCACCTGTCGTGTACAGGACCGCCAGGACCTCGAGCACGACGAGCGCGACGAAGACGACCTGCGGCCTGCCGGTGAGCAGAGCCAGCGAGATGACGAGGTAGCGCTCACCGATGGGCAGGTGGATGGCCTTCTTCGTCCAGTGCACCCACGTGCTGCCGCTCGTGGCGTCGCTGGCCGCCACCAGGGTGGACACCCGTGAACCGCCCCCGCCCGAGAGCGGCTCGGCACCGTCGTCCGGCTGGTCGAGAGGTCCGCGGAACACGCGCGGCAGCAACGAGGTGCGCTGCGACACCCCGAAGCCGTAGTCGACGAAGTGACGGTAGGCGATGAGCGCCATCGTCAGCACCGCCCACACCCACAGGTCGTGACCGGCTCGGTAGGACCACAGCGCGAGCCCGGCGTAGACCCCGTTCTCCTTCAGGCGGTCGCCGCTGACGTCGAGCCACGCACCCAACGGGCTGAAGCGCCGCGTGTAGCGGGCGATCTCGCCGTCCACGCAGTCGAGCACGAGCGAGACCTGCAGCAGCACGGCGGCGACGACCAGCAGCGGCCAGCCGCCGATGCCGCACAGCAGCGCGGTGAGCAGGCCGACGAGGAGCGAGACCACCGTGACGGTGTTCGGCGCCACCCCGGTCGGCAGCAGCCGCCACGTGATCGCCCGCGACACCTTGCGCACGACGAACACGGAGAAGAACCCGTCGACCGGGCGGGCTGCGCTGCGCAGACGCAGGCGCCACGGGTCCTGCTCGGGGTCGACCAGCGCCTCGCCGTCGGCACGGTGCCGGGCGGTGAACTGCTCGAGCGGCACCGCCGCGACGGGGACGCCGCCGCGGGTCAGCGCGAGCAGCGCCAGGGCGGACGTCGACCCGGACCACTCGCCGACGGCGGCCGCACGCCAGAGCCGGGCTGCCGCAGGGACGTCGGCAGCGTCGACCCGGAGCACCCCGAGGGCCACCCCGGTCGCTCGTCGCAGCGCGTGCTGCGGCGTGCCCACGGACTCCACGAGCGCCTTGCGCCCCTCCCCCCAGCGCACCGGCGTCCAGCCCGCTGAGGCGTCGGGCGCCCCCGCGGCGGGTCCGGACGGGGCCGGCAGCACGAACGTCGCGGTCCGGCGGCCGGGGTGGTCGAGCAGGTCGAGCAGCGCGACGGGTGAGACGACCAGGTCGACGTCGAGCAGGACGAGCGCGACGCCGTCGGCGGACGCCCGCTCGGCGGCATCGGCCAGGGCCGTCAGGGCCTCCCGGGTCGTCGGTGCTCTGAGCACGGTGCGAGGACCGCCGGCACCCGCCCGCCGGGCGCGCTCGACGGCGGCGTGGACGGCCGCGGTCAGGGCGTCGTCCGCCTCGTCGGTGGACGGGTCGCCCGGGGGGGCCACGAGCACGACGTGCGCGTCGGCCGAGGCCCCGCGCAGCCGCCGCTGCGCCGCGGCCTCGGGCACGGCAGCTCCGGCCGGCGAGCTCGGCACGGTCAGCTCTTCTTCTTCTGGTCGTCGTTGTACTGGGTGACGACGTCGTCGATGGGGCCGTCCTTCACCAGACGGCCACCCTGCAGGTACAGGCCCCGGGTGCAGAACCGCTTGAGGTCCTTCTCGCTGTGGGACACCAGGAACAGCGTGCGCCCGCCGCTCACCAGCTGCTCCATGCGCGTGTAGCACTTCTCCCGGAACCGCTGGTCGCCGACCGCCAGGACCTCGTCGACGAGCACGACCGGCTCGTCGAGGGTGGTCACCACCGAGAAGCCGAGGCGCACCTGCATGCCGCTCGAGAAGTGCCGGAACGGCGTGTCCAGGAAGTCGCCGACCTCCGCGAAGGCGACGATCTCGTCGAACCGCTCCTCGATCTGCGCCTTGGTCAGGCCGTGCAGGCCGGCGGTCAGCCAGATGTTGTCGCGCGCGGTGAGGTCGCCGACGAAACCGCCGGTCAGCTCGATCAGGGGCGCTACTCCGCCGCGGACCCGGACCGTGCCCTCGTCGGGCACGAGCACGCCCGCGATGAGCTTGAGCAACGTGCTCTTGCCCTGGCCGTTGGCGCCGACGAGACCGACGGCCTCACCCGGCCGGACCGCGAACGACACGTCGCGCAGGGCCCAGAAGCTGCCCTTGGGTGTCGTCATCCGGCCCTGCAGCAGCATCTCGCGCAACGACAGCCGGTACCGGCGGTTGCGAAGGAACTCGATGCCCAGGCCGTCGGCCTGGATGACGGGAGAGTCGTCGCTGCCCGAGAGCGGACTCACCTGAGCCGCAGCCATCACAGCTCCTTCAGCACCGGCGACTCGAGCCGGCGGAAGACGCTCGCGCCCCAGAGCAGCACGGCGACGCAGATGGCGGCCGAGACGCCGACGACGCCCCAGCCGGCGAAGGCGTCGGGGAAGGCCAGCGACCGGTAGAGCTCGACGATGCCCGTCATCGGGTTGAGCGCGAACAGCCGGCGCAGGGCGTGGTGCGGGATGTCGGAGATCGAGTAGATGATCGGCGACATGTAGAAGCCGACCCTCAGCCCGATGCGCACCACGCGCTGCAGGTCACGCACCAGCACGGTCGTGGCCGCCAGCAGCAGCCCGATCCCGGTGAGCAGGATCGCCTGCAAGACGATGGCAAGGGGCAGCAGGACGATCTCCCAGCTGGGAGCGATGCGGTAGATCACCATGAAGAGCGCGACCACGGGGAGGGAGAACAGGAACTCGACGCCCTTCGACCCGACGACCTTGATCACCCAGATCTCCCGTGGCAGGCGCGTGGAGCGCACCAGCCGCGCCTCCGAGGTGAGGGCCCTCGACGTGTCGGTCACCGTCGCGGAGAACCACTGCCAGGACAGCAGACCCAGCACCAGGAAGACGATGTAGGGCTGCTCGCCCACACCGCGACGGTGGAAGACCACGGCGAACACGAACCAGTAGACGCCCGTCATCATCAACGGGTCGAGGACCGTCCAGAGGTAGCCCAGCACCGAGCCGGCGTAGCGCACCTTCAGGTCGCGGCGCACCAGCAGCCAGAGCACCCGGCGATGAGCGTGCACGGCACGAGCCCGGTCGAGCAGGCTCATGCCTCACCTCGTCCCTCTGTCTCAGGCGACCTGGTGGTCCGACCCACTCGGCCGGACACCAGCGCACAGGGTACCCGCGCCCTGCAGGCGTCCCTACCCCCAGACGGCCTTGACCACCCGACGGGACGCCTCGCCGTCCTCGAGCGAGCAGAACCGCTCGCGGAACGCCGCGTACCGCTCCGCGTACTGGGCCTGCACCGCCGGCAGGGTCTGGAGCATCTCGGCGACCTCCTCGGTGGTGCGCACCAGCGGCCCCGGCGCCTGCGCCTCGAGGTCGAAGTAGAAGCCCCGCAGCTCATCCCGGTAGCTCTCGAGGTCCCAGGTGAAGAACACCATCGGCCGACCGGTGTTGGCGTAGTCGAACATCACCGAGGAGTAGTCCGTGACGACGGCGTCGGCCACCAGGTACAGGTCCTGGATGTCCGGGTAGCTGGTGACGTTGCGCACGAAGCTGCTGACGTCGCCGGAGATGCGGACGCCCCGAGCGAGGATGTGGTGACCGCGGATCAGGACGACCCAGTCGTCGCCGATGGTGTGCCGCAGCTTGTCGAGGTTCAGCCGCATGTCGAACTGGTACTGCCCGGTGGGGGTGAACCGGTTGTCGCGCCACGTCGGCGCGTACAGCACCACCTTGCGGCCCTCCGGCAGGTCCAGACGGGCCCGGGTGGCCGCCACCCGCTCAGCCACCACGTCCGGGTGGTAGAAGACGTCGTTGCGCGGGTAGCCGGTCTCCAGCACCGGGCCGTCGTAGCGGAACGCGCGCCGCATCACCTCGGTCGAGAACGGGTTCGGCGACACCAGCCACGACCACTGCGCGACCTCGACCGCGAACTCCTTGAGGTAGTTGCGGTTGGCGATCTTCAGCTCGGGGACGTCGAAAGCCAGGCGCTTCAAGGGCGTGCCGTGCCAGGTCTGCAGGTAGCTCTGCCCGTCCCGACGCCGGTAGGACGTCGGCAGCGAGTCGTTCGCGACGACCCAGCGGGCCCGCGCGAGCAGCTCCCAGTAGCGACGGCTGCCCTTGACGACGACGTCGACGTCTCGGGGACGCTCGGTGGCCAGCGACGTGACGGCCCACACGCACCGGATCGTCGGGTGCGACCTGCGCAGCTCGTCGTAGACGGCCTGGGGGCTGTCGGAGAACGACTTGCCGCGCCAGGCCTCGAAGAGGACGACGTCGCGGACCGGTCGGCGACGGGCCGTCCGGTAGACGACGCGGCGGAAGCGCCGCTCGCGCCAGGCGCCGCGGTCGGTGTAGGGCCCCTTCGCATCGACCGTCAGGCCGAGTCGGCGGCTCGCGTCGACGTCGAGCCGGATGATCGTGCCGCTCGCCCGCGCCTCGCCGTGGACGGAGCCGAGCGCGTCGCGTGCCACGAGGACCGGCCGACGGGAGGTGCGGCCGCCTCGCGTGAGCTCGGCCACGGCCGTCCAGGTGCCGGACTGGAGCCAGCGCAGGGCCGTCGGTCCGTCGGCCGGGCCGTCGGCGGCGAACGAGGCGTGCCAGGACGTCGGCTCACCGGCATCCTCGTGCGGGTCGGCACGGCTCGTCAGGACCGCGGAGGATCCGTCCGGGTGCTCGAGGACGAGACGCTCCAGAGCTGAGCCTGCGGGCAGGGTGCCGCCGAACGCGAGCCCCTCGGAGGAGAGCCGCAGCTGCGTCACGAGCGGCGTGGCCTCACGGTCCCGCAGGTACACGGCGCCCCGGTCGGACACGTCCGGCTCGAGCACCCGGTCGCCGTGCTGCAGCGACGAGAACCGCACCTGCTCCGCCGCGGCCACCCGCTCCCCCGGCTCGCCGTCGTCGGCCATCAGCCGCAGGTCCCAGTCGGTCTCGGTGACCATGTCGTCCCGAGCGGCGAACGCGTCCAGCGACACCGACGCGGAGAAGCGGTCCCCCGGTCCGGCGGTCAGCTGGAGGGGCGCTCCTGCCAGCGAGTCCCGGCGGAACAGGCCGATGCGCGGCTCCGGCCCCGCGCCGTCGAGGCGTCGCCCGGCGAGCTCGAGCCGGCCGTCGCGGAGGACCGCCTCGTCCACGACCAGCGACGGCTGCCAGACCTCGACGGTCAGCCAGCGGTCCTCGCTGTAGTACGGCGCCACGACGTGCCCGTCGACGATCACGTGGCGCGGGTGCCGGGCCCGCTGCCGCTGCGGGCGACCCAGCCGTCCCCCGCGGCGGGCACCGGCGGTGGCCACCTGGACGACGAGCTCCCACCGGGCCGGCGCCGACGAGGCGCGCACGAGCGACCGCACGTCGAGCCGGGCGAGGAACCCCGACCAGTCGTAGCTGATCGCCTCGCTGGTCATGGCGGCGCTCACGTCGACCCGCCGTCGGCGACGGCTGCGCAGACCGGTGCGCACGCTGTGGTCATCCACGTTGCGCGCGGACACCCGGATGCCGCTCGACCACGGCCACCGCATGGAGGACCGGTCGATGTACGCGTGACCGTCGATGCTCAGCTCGGTGCCCGACCACGTGACGTCGCGGATGCCGGTCGACATCGGCTGGCTGCGGGTGACGTCGTAGACCGCCGGAGGCACGCCGACCGCCTTGTCGAACAGGAACGGCAGCTCGGCGTACATGCGCAGTCCCCGCCGACGGAACCGTTGGTTGCGTCGCGGGTCGCGAGCGACGTCCATGACCTCGACGACCTCGTCCACCTTGCCTCTGCTGGCGAGGTAGTACGGCAGACGCAAGGCCGCCTTGAGCTTGGCCAGGGTGCGCGGCTCCACCGACCTGACGAACTCGCCGGCGAGCTCGACGAACCGCTCCTGGAACTCGCGGTCGGCGTCCGGCAACGCGTTCATGTGCACCGGCAGGTCGTGTCGCAGCACCTTCTCGTCGTGCGCACGCTTCAACACCGTGTCGGACCGCTCGGCCAGGTACCGGTCGATGAGCCGGAGGGCCGTCATGCGGTCCTCGAGGTTGCCCACCTCGGTTCGGCGCTGCGTGATCGACTGGTCGTCGCTCTGCCGGATCCGCCACCAGTAGACGGGCTGCTCGATCAGGTCGACCGAACAGGCCTCGAGCTGGGCGATGGTGGCCACCGACATGTCCTCGAAGTGCACGCCCTCCGGGAAGGACAGACCCGCGCCGTCCCAGAACGAGCGTCGGTAGAGCTTGGCCCAGACGGTGGTGTCGCGCAGGAGCGCCGGCGTCCGCGAGATGTGCGTACGCAGCCGGGTCTCGCGGATGGCGGCGGCCTGCAGCGGGGACGGCCACGTCTTGAGGCCGTCGTAGCGCATCGCCATGCCGCAGGCGATGTCCGAGCCGGTCTGCTCCAGCACCGCGGTGAGGCGCTCGATGCCGTCGGCAGGGACGACGTCGTCCGCGTCGACGAACGAGAGGTAGGTGCCGGTGGCCACCGAGATCCCCGCGTTGCGCGCGGCTCCCGGGCTGTGGCCGTCGACCGACAGCACCTGCCAGGCCCCACGTCCGGCGGCGAACTCGCGGGCGATCTCGCCGCTGCGGTCTGACGAGTCGTCGTCCACCAGCACGACCTCGAGGTCGTCCAGCGTCTGCGCCGCCAGCGACGCGAGGCACTCGGGCAGGAAGTCCTCGACGTCGTGGACAGGGACCACGACACTCACCAGCGGCACGAACGTTCCTCCCTCAGCACGCGGTCAGCTTCCACAGCGAGTACGGACCGGATCGATCGACCAGCTGGTAGCCGGGCTGGCCCGCCACGTCGTCCAGCCCGGGGTACTGCTTGGTTCGTGGGCTCCACGACCAGTATGTGATCCGCCGGGCGTACGTCAGGACGTGGGTGACACCTGTCGCCCTCATCGCCTCGCACACCTGCGGGTCGGACGCGACGTCGTCGGCGTGCTCGGCGACGAGCGTGCGCGCAGGGGTGAGTGCAGGCTTGAAGTGCGCGAAGAGCACGGTGCGGCCGGTGAGCGCGTACAGCAGCTGGGAGCCGTTCCACGGGTTGCTGGCGACCACGGCGCCGGCCGGCAGCTGCTCACCAAGGTTCCGGAGCGCCTTCTGCTGCACGGACGTGGCGTAGACCTGCGAGCCGGATGAGCGGTGGTAGGCGAGCAGCTCGGTGACGTGGTCCCGCCGGTAGAGGCCGCCGGTGACGACGAGCACCAGGAGCAGCACCGCCAGCGTCGAGGCCCACAACGGCAGCCGCGGCCGCACGCCGCGACCGACCACGGCGCGGAGCCCGACGGTCGCGAGCGGGACGGCGCCCAGCACCATCACCGCGGCGAGGCGCCCGGCGTCGTTGTACCAGGGCCCGGTGAGCAGCTGGGACACCCGAGAGTCCACGCCGGCGGCGACAGCGAAGAGCAGGCCGAACACGACGAGGACGGCGATCGGCCACCAGGGCCCGCGCCGCCGGGACACGACCGCGATGCCGATGATGACGACCACCGCGGCGGCCCACTGGGCTCCGCTGCGACCCGTGGCGAACAGCGCTGCCTCACCCAGGGCCTGCGGCAGCTCCTCGCGCGCCGCCCAGTCGAAGTTCGACGCGGCCCGGAGAGGGGGCACCACCCGGGTCGCGAGGAGGCCGGCCGCCGGGACGGCGACCGCGAACCCGAGGAGGGCGAGAGCGGGACGTGCCTCGCGCCGGCGCACGCTGTCGACGAACCGGGGCGCGAACCGCAGCACGACGAGGAGGTACGCCACCACCACCAGCGTGATGAACGCGTTGGGGTGTGCGACTCCGATGCCGGGGAGCGCCACCAGGAGGAGCAGCGCGCCGCGCCAGGAACCGATGACGTCGTCGATGGTCGGGCCGACGACAGCGAGGAGGCAGGCGAGGGCCGCGGGCAGCAGCGCGTTGCCCAGAGCGTTGGGCCAGAGGACGCCGTACCCCAGGAAGTAGTAGGGGAAGGCGGAGAACATCGCGGAGGTGACGCCGGCCAGGACAAGAGCCGCGCGGTCTGGTCCGACCACCTGACGCACGAGGAGCACGCAGCCGGCGATCCACAGCCCTGCGGTCACGACGAGCGCCAGGACGTTGCCCACCACCACCGGGTCGCTCCCCGTGACCAGCTCCATGGTCGCGGCTATCGCGTGGAACGCCGCTGGGTAGAAGCCTCCGCCCGGGTCGACGATCGACTGCGCGTGCGTGGCGGCGACGTCGTGGTGCTGCGTCATCCAGCGGATGAGGTTGACGTGGAAGCTCGTGTCGAAGGCCTGCGCGTACCGGTGAGGGCTGCGCATGCCGGGCACCGTGGCCGAGAGCACGAGGGCCGACCCCAGAGCGGTCGCCAGGACCGACGTCAGGTCGTTCCGGCGCGACGGCGACCCGGCCGGTGCCGGCAGGAACCGACCCGCGGCCCAGGCGATCGTGGCAGCGAGCACGACACCCACCAGAAGCGGCAGCAGGCCCCACGGGACGCCTGCCAAGCCGCACGCTTCTCCGACCACCGCCACCAGGGTCACCGATACCAAGGGCGCGGTCGCCAGCGCCGTGAACCCGCGGAGCCCCAGCAGCAGCACAGCCGGCAGGCCGGGCAGGAGCAGCAGTGCACCAGCGAGCAGTGCCTCCGGCACCACCGAGAACCACCCGGTCACGAGCCGCCCGCCGACGGCACGTCAGAGCGGGAGCACGCAGGGGCATGCATCAGCTCTCCGTGGGGGCTCGGCGACGCCGTGGACTGGCCAGATCCTACGGGATCACTCCTCCACGCCTTCTGCCCGCTCCCGTGAGGGCACGATGCTCGCGGGGCTGGTGAGGAACCCCCATCCCCAGCTCAGGTGCATGGTCGGAAGCACGACGGGGAGCAGCAGTCGCGCTCGCAGCGGCAACCTCGTGCCCGGGCGGCGCCCCACCACCAGCGTGCCGAGCAGCACGACCCCGGCGTAGCCACCGGGCAGCAGGAGGCCCCAGGGAGTCAGCGTGGCGCCCACGACGGCCCCCGCGACGACGCCGACGAGGGCCAGTGGCGGGGCGAGGTAGCGCAGGTTCACCGTGCCGGCGTGGGTGCGGGCCACGACGCGTCGCCACCGGCCGTAGTCCCGGTACTGCCGCGCCAGAGCCCGCACGGTGCCGCGCGGACGGTACGAGACGCGCAGCCGGGGCGAGAACCAGACGAGGCCGCCGTCCTGGCGGATACGGTGGTTCATCTCCCAGTCCTGGGCGCGGATGAACTCGGGGTCGTAGCCACCGACGTGCTGCAACCACTCCCGCCGGAAGACGCCGAGGTACACGGTGTCCGCTGGGCCGGGGGCGCCACCGACGTGGAACCTCGCAGCCCCCACTCCGAGCGGTGACGTCATGGCCGCAGCGACCGCGCGCTCGAAGGCCGTGCTGCCCTCGGCGTCCATGAGGCCGCCGACGTTCGCAGCGCCGGTCTGACGCAGCAGGTCGACGGCGGTCGCCACGTAGTCGGGGTCGAGCACACCGTGCCCGTCGACCCGGACGACCACCGGGCTGCTGGTGGCCGCCACTGCGGCGTTGAGGGCGTCCGGCGTCCGGCCTCCGGGGTTGGCGACCAGGACGACCCGTGAGTCCTGCTCTCGCAGGGCGTGCGCCACCTCGTCGGTGCGGTCCGTGCTCGGCCCGAGCGCCAGCGCGACGTCGATCGGCCCGTCGTACCGCTGGTCGAGCGCCGCGTGCACCGCCTCGGCGAGATGGCGCTCCTCGTTGAGGACGGGGACGACCACCGAGACGGGCACGCCGGAGGGAAGCTCAGGAAGATCGACGGGACCGGCGACCCGCTCAGGAGACGGCACTGCAGACCGCCTTGGCGTCCACCGGCTCGCTGCCTTCCGCGCCAGCGTTCGACGGGCGGCTGGACGGCGACGCGGCCTTGCTCGAGCTGCTCGACCCGGCGCTCGACGCCCCACCGGAGCCCGACGGCTTCTCGGACTTCGTGATGGCGCCGGCCACGAGCTGGCGGATGCGGGCGAAGTCGGGGTGGGCGGGGGTGATGAGCGGAGGCACGAACTGCACGCTGGTGACCTTCTCGGCCTTCGCCTTCAGTCCCAGGTCCACGAACGTTCCCAGGTCGGACTCCGGGATGTCCGTGCTGACCACCTGGGCCGACGCCTTCGCGACGGCCCGGAACTTCGTGAGCATCGTCGCGGGGTTGACCTGCTGCAGCATGGCCGTCATCACGCAGCGCTGACGCGCCATCCGCTCGTAGTCGCTCGACCCCTCGCGGGACCGGGCGAACCAGAGCGCGTGGTAACCGTCGAGGTGCTTGTTCTTGCCGGGCTCGATCCAGCCCGTGATGCGGCTGCTCCCACCGCCGATCGGGACGCGCCGGTTGACGTTCAAGGTGATGCCGTCCACGGCGTCCACCAGGTGCTGGAAGCCCTTGAGGTCGATGAGGACGTAGTAGTTGACCGTGAGCCCGGTGATGGCCTCGACGGCGTCCATCGTCGCCTGCGCGCCCGGGTCCTTGACCGTGGAGCCGTAGATCCCCTTGTGCTGGGTCGCGTAGGTGTAGACGGCGTTGAGCAGGCAGGCGTCTCCGCAGTCGAAACCGTGGGGCAGCGCCTGGTGCATGGGCGAGTCGGCCGGGAACGGGATGTTCTGCAAGTTGCGCGGCAAGGAGAACAGCACGGTGCGGCCGGTCTTCGCGTCGATGCTGGCCAGCGTGATGCTGTCGGGGCGGACGCCGATCCGGTCGCTTCCGGCGTCGCCGCCGAGCAGCAGCACGTTGTAGCGGCCCTCGACGGCCGCCGACCTGGTGTTGCCACCGAACACGCCCGAGATGAGGTCGCGGCCGGCCATCACCTGTCGCGCTCCGACGAGCATGGTGCCGCTCGACACCAGCACCGTGACGACGGTGACCGCCGCCAGCGCTCCACGGCCCAGGCCGCTCAGGTCGACCGGCCGAGCCAGCCGCCAGGCGTCGACGACCAGCAGGAACCAGCCGATCGCGCTCGCGACGAGGACGACGACGACGAGCAGCAGGAACGCGCTGCGGGTCACGAGCCCGAAGACGGCCGTGCGGTCGAGAAGGTAGAGGACCAGCAGCGCGGCGACCACCACGATGGCAGCCAGCCACACCCGCAGGGCGATACGGCCGAGACGGCGGTTGCCGGCCACGATCTGCGCGCTGCCGGGCACGACGAGCGTGATCAGGACGAGCAGGAAGGCACGACGGGTCCGCATGGCCTGGCTGAGCCCAGCAGGTTCACGGACCGGTCGCGTCGTCGGGACGGTGCGGCCCACCGCGCCGGCAGCGCCGCTGCCCGACCCGTGGTCGACGGGTCGGGGCGAGGGGCTCTGGGGTCGGCTGGACGACGGCCGGGCGGGAGTGGGCATCGTGGGGAAAGTATCCGGCATGACCGGGCGACCCGTCCGACGTCTGTACCGTTCCGCGTGTCCGCAGCCGTCGACGACACCCGGAGCCACCTGCTCGGCCCGCCCGCTCGCCGTCCTTAGCATGCTCACGTGAAGGCCTGGGCCGTCGAGAGAACGGCGATCCGTCGCTGGGACTCGGCGCACACCGTCGTGATCGTGTCGGCCGTCCTGGCCGGCTTCGTGGCCCGCCTGGTCCCCGTGCTGCGCGGTAGCGGCCTGGACGGCGTCCTCGGCTACGACGACGGCGTGTACTTCACCGGCGGCGCGGCGCTGGTGGCGGGCAGGATGCCCTACTCCGACTTCACCTTCCTGCACCCGCCGGGGATCCTCCTGCTGATGGCGCCGTTCGCCGAGCTCGGCCGGCTCACGAGCGACCACACCGGCCTGGCCGTGGCACGCCTGACGTTCATGGCGCTGGGGGCCGTCAACGCCGGGCTGGTGGCTGCGGTCAGCGCACGCACCACGGTGGGACGATCGCCACGTCTGGCCGCCGCCGCGCTGGGCGGGCTCTTCTACGCCTTCTGGTTCTCGTCGGTGTACTCGACCCGCACCACGCTGCTGCCCGGCGTGGGGACCACGTGCCTGCTCACGGCGCTGCTGCTGGTCTGGCGCACCCGACCGGCACGCTGGGCCGTGCTCGTGGCCGGCGCTGCCCTCGGCTTCGGCGCCTGCATGAAGATCTGGGGCGTCGTCCCCCTGGCGGTGGTGGGTCTGTGGGTCTGGCGCCGCCACGGCACGGGGGCGGCGGCACGGCTGGCGGGTGGCGCGGTGGGGACCGCTGTCGCCGTCTGCGGGCCCTTCCTGCTGCTCGCTCCGCGCGAGATGGTGCGGATGGTCCTCATCGACCAGCTGAGCCGCCCGACGTCCACGCCGTCCCTCGTGAGCCGGGCGCTGGACGCCAGCTCGCTGCACCGCGCGGCGCCGTCCCTCAGCGGGGTTCCCGCCGTGCTCGTACTCGTCCCGGTCTGCCTGGTCGTGCTTGCCTGCTGCGCGATCGTCTGGCGCGCCGGCAACGGTCTGCTCGTGCTGCTGCTCGCCGCCACGAGCGTCATGCTCGTGACCAGCCCGTCGTACTTCACCCACTACGGCGAGTTCGTCGCGGCACCGCTCGCCCTTGTCGTCGCCGGGGCGGCAGGGGCCTGGTGGGCGCGAGCCGGACGCCGCCGAGGTCGGCTGACGCTCGCAGTGCCGTTCCTCGTCCTGCTCCTGGAGCTTCCGGCGCTGGCCCCACCGTTCGGCAGCCCCCTCGACCGGCACGCTCTGCAGCAGGCGGTGGCCGGCGCGCGGTGCGTGGCGACCGAGACGCCGTCCATGCTCGCCATCACCGACACGCTGACGTCGTCGCTCCGCGCGGGGTGCGTCGTCCCGGTGGACGTCACCGGCTCGGTGTACGACAGGTTCCAGATGCAGCAGCCGGACGGACGGGTCGTGCCGAGGATCGACAACGCGCCCTACCAGCGGTACCTCGTCGACTACCTGGTCTCGGCGGACGCCCAGGTCCTCACCCACGGGGAGCGGTGGCTGATCACCAAGCCCGGGCTGAAGCGCCTGCACGAAGGGCGGCTCGTGGAACGCCAGGGGGCGATCCGCGTCTACCGTCGTCCGTGACCTCGACGCGGCGGACCCTTCGGCTCAGGATGACTGCCGGAAGCAGGCGTAGCGGCCGCGCCCGGTCTCGTGCCAGCCGAGCGTGACCAGCTGCGCCTGGCGGCCGGGGAAGCGCCGGCTCGTGCACACGAGGTCGACGCCGACCTGCTCGAGGTCCCGAGCAAGCTCCGTGGTGGGCAGGGGCGCGAGGCCGCGCACCCAGGCCTGCAGCCGAAGCCGCGTCACCGCGTGGACCTGAGGCAGAGAGCGGTAGTAGCCGCTGCGCAGGTAGTCCAGCCGGGGGGCCACCGCGAACCAGCGGCTGGTGGCCACCGGAACGAGGTGCGCCGAGGCGCTCGGCGAGAGGACGACGTCGCCGTCCTTCGCCTGACCCGCGACGAACTCGAACGCCTGCTGGTCGCCGGGAGCGGCCTTGTAGTCCAGCCAGCCCGTGCGGTGCGCGTCAGGGCCCTCGACGATCGGCCGGCCGGAGGCGGCGAAACCCGCCACTGCGGCGCCGGCGACGACGACGGCGAGGGCTGCCCTGGGCCACCGGGCCCTGGCAGGGGCGTCCGCGCATCCCAGACGTCGGGGGGTGCCGGTGAGCACGGCGACGCAGCCGGCTGGCAACGCCGCCAGCAGCAGCGGCAGCGGCACGAGGAACCACATGCGCCACATCACGGCGTCCAGCACCGGCAGGACCCGCAGCAGGGCAGCGTTGCCCCACGGCGACACGATGACGGCGAAGACGGCGAGCAGGCTCACCACCATCGCGCGCGCCGTCCGGCTCCTGAGTCCCAGCACGCCGAGAGTGACCGCGCCGACGACCACCACGAGGTGCCAGCCGTTCAGCACGAAGATCCTCAGCAGCACGTCGCTGCTGCCGCCCAGCGTCTGGTCAGGCTGGTCGAGCTGCGGCGGCAGAGGCTGGGCCGGTCCCGGCGCCCCGGGCGCGAGGACGACGGTGAGCAGCCCGATCACTGCGGGCGGGACCATGGGCAGCAGGAGCAGGGCCCCGGCGCGGTAACGGCGGAGGACGATCGCTGCGACCATGACGGCGCCCAGGACGAGAAGGGCGACGAAGACGCCAGAGCTGCTCACCCCCACGGCGGTGACGGTCGCAGCGACCAGCATGACCAGGTCCCAGCCCGAGCGCCTCTCGAGCCAGCGATGGCTGTAGACCACCAGCATCGGCACGACGACGGCCACCAGCACGACCTTGCCCACCCAGAGCCGGCTGATCCACAGCAGCCCGAAGGTCGCTGAGCCGCCGCCGTCCAGCAGCAGCAGCACGCTCGCGGTGCACAGCGAGAGCAGCGGCCACGGCACCCGAACCTCGTCGATCAACCGCGCGAGCGCGAGCACCGCGACGACGACCATGACCGGCAGCACGACCGAGTAGGTCATCGTCGGCGACGCGATCCCCGTCAGGCGCGCGGCCAGCCCGATCAGCGTCTCCCACGAGTGGAGGGGCGGGTCGTACGTCGCCATCGCGGGAAAGACCTGGGCGGACATGAGGGTGTCGCGCAACGGGATGAGGCCGTGCTGGGCGACGTAGGTGGAGAAGCCCACGAAGTAGACGTCGTCGCCGTCCGGACGCGCGAACTGCGTGGAGAGGCCCGCGAGCGCCACCGCGACCACCCAGGTGCCCAGCCGCCACCACGTGCCCTGACGCGCCAACAGCCAGCCGACGCGGGTCCGTGGCTGCACGACGTGGTGCCCATCCGTACCGCTGACCGACGCGCTGCCCGCGGGGTCGCTCGCCGACGAGCGACGCGTCATCCACCACCACCGAGCGAGCGCGGCGAGCGCGGCGACCAGGAGCACCACGAGGGCCAGCACTCGGCTGACCTTCAGCGCCAGCACCACCACGACCGCGTAGCCCACCAGGATGCCGAGCCGCTGCCAGCGGACGAGCCGTGGCCACGTTGCGGCGGGAACGGGGTCGGGGCGCGCACCGCCCGCGCCAGACGGCAGGGGCGCCGCCTCTTCGGCATGCCCTCGCGCGCGGGAGCTGACGAGCGCGACCGCGACCAGGAGCACCGCGGTCAGCGCACCGATGATCTCGACACGCAGGTGCAGGGCCAGACCGACCCAGTAGGCGAGCGTCCAGCAGCCCATGAGCAGGACGAAGCCTCCGGGCACGGCGTGCGCGCACCGCCGACCGAGGTCGCGTCCGGACAGGACGCCGGCTCGGGGTCCAGAGCCGCCGGACGCCGTCCGCGTGCGGTCCGCGGGTCCAGGTCGTTGCCCGGCGTCGGCGGTCGGGCTGCCGGTGCCCCGGCGTTCGCCTCCGCCGACGGCGTCAGCCACGACTCAGCGGGCGGCGCGCCATCACGAGGCGCTGGATCTGGGTCGTGTCCTCGTCGATCTGGGTGGTCTGCGCCATTCGGTCATTCTAGGGGTCCGACCTGCGCCTTCCTCGCCGGCCGGTGCACCGGTGACACGTGCGGTGTGCCGCCTGACAAAGCGCCGCGCCGCCTGCCGTCTGCCCCGAGGACTGCAGCAGCGGCGGACAACGGGACTGACGGGAATCACGAGCGACCACACGCGCGGCGACCGAGTCCGGAGAACGGCCGAAAGTCATGGCGACGGGCCAGCGATGGTTCTAGTGTGCCGACAGTGGGCCCCATCCAGCGGCCCCGGTCGTGTCGGGGTGGGTCATGCGGGTTCCCAAGTCGGTCCTGGTCGCTCTGGTCACCGCGCTGGTGGTGATGGCCGGCATGACGTTCCTGAACTCGAGGGCGGCCCAGACCACCGCGGCCGGTACCGGCGGGCAGACCGACCGGATGTTCTTGTCCGCCGCCGGCGGGCCGGTCCCGACCTGGGACACCTACCCGGCCAAGTGGAAGGACGCCCGGCAGGACTCGGTGTTCGACACCTGGCGCGAGTGGAACCGGGAGTGCACCAGCTACGCCGCGTGGATGCTGTCATCGGTCAACGGCTACGACATGCCATGGCATGACGACGCGGCCGCCTGGGGCCCGCGAGCCCGCGGCGCCGGCGTCACGGTGAACTCCACCCCTGCTGTCGGGTCGATCGCGTGGCGAGCCAGCGGGCACGTCGCCTACGTGGTCAAGGTCGAGCCCGGCCGGGTGTATGTCCAGGACTACAACAAGCACTACGACGGCCGGTGGGACCAGCGGTGGGACAACGTGTCCGCGTGGACCGGGTTCATCCACTTCAAGGACCTGACCCCGACCCCGGCGCCCGCACCGGTGCAGGCCGCGCCGCAGCCGGCACCGTTGCAGGTGCAGCCCGTCAACCCTGGCGCGGGCCTGCAAGGTGGCGCCGGCAGCGTGCAGGGCGGGTCCAGCGCGAACCTGCAGGGCTCCTCCCCGGGGCTGCAGGGCTCCGGCACGCAGGTGCAGGGCGGCAAGACGTCCCGGCCGGGCACCACGACCGGCACCTCCGCCGGATCCGGAAAGGCCGCTGGTGGCGCGGTGACGTCGCCGCGGACCAGCACGACGACAACGAAGCCTGCCGCCAAGCCGTCCACGCCCCCGCCGCCCGCCCCACCAGCGCCTCCAGCGCCGCCACGCACCTACACCGAGCAGTCCGGCAGCCACGGGTCGCCGACGTTCACCAACCCGTACAACGCGTCCGGACAGGGCCCCATGGTGCCGGCGATGTCGTCGGTGCAGGTGCAGTGCCGCGTCTACGCGCCCGCGATCGTCAGCGCGAACCCGGACGGCTGGTGGTACCGGATCGCGACCTCACCGTGGAACGGGGCCTACTACGCGGTCGCGAACACCTTCTGGAACGGGGACACCCCCGGCGTGACGCCGTACACGCACAACACCGACTGGTCGGTCCCGGTCTGCTGAGCGGGTGTCGATCGGCCTGGCGGTGAACGTCGCCAGGTCCCGACCACGTGGCTGCAGTGAGCCGACGATGCCAGGCGGTGCTCGCCTGGAAGCCGATGACACGCAGCCGCAGCAGAGACCCGGCACCGGCACGTGCACCACCGCCCGGGACGGAGGATCTGTCACTGAACTGGCGCTACCCTCAACCGGCCCGTGACCAGCACGACGCTGGGCCAGCGATCCGTCATCGAAGGCGGCGTCGTCCTCGAAAGTGCGGATTGGCCGCGCCGGGCCCGCTACCGTCGATGTCCCGGCGGCCGCCGGTCCGCCGATGTGTCACACGGGGAGGTGCCCCTTGGCTGCGACCGATCCGCGAGCGCTCGCTGGCTGGGACCGCGAATGGGATGCCGAGTGGTACAGAACCGACTTCTACGCCTTGCTTGGTGCCCACCCCAAGACAGCAACCGAGAAGAACATCCGGGACGCGCAGCATCGAGCGCACAAGGAGGCCCAGGAGCGGCGGCTGGCGGCCCAAGAGTCGGGCGATGCCGCCGCCTACAGTCGGCTCGAAGACGAGCTGAAGCTCGTGAACAAGGCCGCTGAGGTCCTGCGCAACGTCCGCACCCGCGCCCAGTACGACCGTTACCTGGCCTGGCACAGCGAACGGCAGGCAGCCCAGCAGCGGGTCCGTCAGCTCCCGGCTGACCACCCTCGGTCGGGGCCGCCTCCATCCATGCCCTCCCCACCTCCACGGCAGCCACCGCGTCCTCCTGAACGGGCGACGGAGGGCATCCCCTTCCACGACCTGGGCATGTTCCCTCCCACGCACGTGACGCAGCCTGTTGTCCTGACCTTCGCGCAGTGGCGCGACAGATTCGAGCTCCGCCACAACGGAACCCTCCTGCGCTGTCGTCCTTGTCAGCCGGACCTGACGTACGTCTTCCGGGGCCTCGGACACCCCGGAGTGCTCGGGCCACCCGGTGACCTGATCCTGCGCGCGGTGGTCACCGATCCGCCCCAAGGTCCCGACCACGACGTCACCCTGCGGCCGACACGGCAGCAGCGGAAGGACGGGTACACCGTCCAGGCGCCCGCGGGCCTGGTCGTGAGCGTCGAGCCGGGACTGCGACCCGGCCAGTACACCTACCGCGGATGCGGGGCGCCGGGTCCGTTGGGTGACCCACGCGGGGACCTGCACCTGACCATCAAGCGCGCGAAGAGCGGCGCCCGCCTGGTCTGGGTGCTCCTGCTGCTGATCCTGGTCGGCGCCGGCGCCTGGTACGTGTGGCGAACCGGTCAGAGCCCGACCGACCTGATTGGGTCCATGCAGCACCAGCGTCCGTGACGGGTCCTGCCGTCACGAGGGTCGGTGTGGGAGCGGCTACGCCTTCTTCCCCGCCAGCAGCTGGCGCGCCATCACCAGACGCTGGATCTGGTTCGTGCCCTCGTAGATCTGCGTGATCTTGGCGTCGCGCATCATGCGCTCGACCGGGAAGTCCTTGACGTAGCCCGCGCCACCGAGCAGCTGGACGGCGTCCGTGGTCACCTCCATGGCGACGTCGCTGGCGTAGCACTTGGCCGCCGCACCGAAGAAGGGCAGGTCGCTGTCGTTGCGTTCGCTCTTGGCCGCCGCGACGTACACCATCTGGCGTGCGGCCTCCAGCTTCATCGCCATGTCCGCGAGCATGAACTGGACACCCTGGAACTCGGCGATCGCCTTGCCGAACTGCTGCCGCTCCTTGACGTATGCGAGCGCGGCGTCGAGCGCACCCTGGGCGATGCCGACAGCCTGCGCGCCGATCGTCACTCGCGTGTGGTCGAGGGTGCGCAAGGCGATCTTGAGGCCCTCGCCGCGGTTGCCGACCATACGATCGCCGGGGATCCGGCAGTGGTCGAAGTGCAGCTCCCGCGTGGGGCTGCCCTTGATGCCGAGCTTGCGCTCGGGCTCTCCGAACGTGAAGCCGTCGTCGGACCTCTCCACGACGAACGCCGTCACGCCACGACCGCGAGGCGCGTCGGGGTCCGTCACCGCCATCACCGTGTAGTAGTCGCTGACCCCCGCGTTGGTGATCCACGACTTCTGGCCGCTCAGCACGAAGTCGTCGCCGTCCGGCGTGGCCTTGCACTTCATGCTCGCCGTGTCGCTGCCCGCCTCGCGCTCGCTCAGGCCGTAGCTGAACATCGACTCACCGCTCGCGACCGGCGGTAGGTAGCGCTGCTTGAGCTCATCGCCCGCGGCGAGCAGCAGCGGCATCGTGCCGAGCTTGTTCACGGCCGGGATGAGGGACGCCGACGCGTCACCGCGCGCGACCTCCTCGATGACGATGCAGGTGGCCAGCGCGTCAGCCCCGACACCGCCGTACTGCTCGGGGACGTGCGGGGCCTGGAAGTCCGCGGCCACCAGCGCGTCGTACGCCTCCTGAGGGAAGGCGCCCTTCTCGTCGACCTCAGCGGCGTGCGGTGCGACCTTGGCCTCGACGACCGCACGCACCGCCTCCCGCAGCGCCTCGTGGTCCTCGCTCAGCCGGTACAGGTCGAAGTCCGTCACGACCTCGATGCTACCGGCGGGTTCGACGTCCCCCGTCGTTCGCCCGCCGCCACCCAGCGGGGTACCTCCCCAGCGGGTGCCCGCAGACCGGTCAGCGCAGGTTCGGGATCACCTCACGCTCGAACAGCTCGATGCTCGACCGGTCGTAGGCCGCGTCCGCGAAGTTGAAGATGCCGTAGGCAAGGCCGTCCTTGGCGAGGGCCTGCAGGCTCTCGACGATCTGCTCCGGCGTGCCGACCGTCGGGCCCTCCGCCAGCTGCTTCGCGTAGCGCTCGCCCTTCCTGGGGGCGTACCGCAGGTAGTGCTCGCGCAGCCACGCCTTGCGCTCGGAGACCTCCGCCTCGTCGCGACCGATCACCACGTTGTAGTCCGCGCTGAGGGTGATCTGACCGAAGTCGCGCCCCACGTCGAGGCAGTGTCCGCGCAGTACCTCCGCCTTGTGGCGGAACACCTCCGGGGTGCCGTCGACGTTCGCGTAGTCGGCGTGCTGGGCCACGATGCGCAGAGTCACCTTCTCGCCACCGCCCGCGATCCACAGCGGGATGTGCGGTCGCTGCAAGGGCAGCGGGTGACAGATGGCGCCGTCCACCTGGTAGTGCTCGCCGTCGAGGGTCGCGACGCCGCCCGTCCACATCTGGCGCATGATCTGCACGCCCTCGTCGAGCCGGCCGAGCCGCACGCCAGGACGCGGGAACCCGTAGCCGTACGCGAGCCACTCGTGCTCGTACCAGCCGGCGCCGATACCCATCTCGACCCGTCCGCCGGAGATGATGTCCACCGTCGCCGCGACCTTCGCGAGGTACGCGGGGTTGCGGTAGCTGACGCACGTGCACATCTGACCCATGCGCACCCGCTGCGTCGTGGCGGCGAACGCCGACATCAGCGTCCACGCCTCGTGCGTCGCCTCGTCCGTCGGCTCGGGCACGGTGTGGAAGTGGTCGAAGACCCAGATCGACTCCCATGCGTCGCCGGAGTCCGCGTACTGGGCGAGGTCACGCATGGCCGCCCACTGGTCGGCCGGCTCGATGCCCGCGAGGTCCAGCCGCCAGCCCTGGGGGATGAAGAGTCCGAAGCGCATGGGCCGACCCTATGACCGTCGCGCTCTCACGCGCTCCCGGAGCGCGGGTCGGGCCGGCCGACCCGGCCGCGCGAAGTCAAGCGGTCGGCTGCCCGATGACGACGCGGACGACGTCCCGCCACGCCTGCGGGTCGGTGACCCGCCGTCCGTCGAGCAGCGCCCGTGCGCCGGGCACATCGGCCGGCGTCAGCGCGGCGTACTCGGCGTGATCGGCCTGCACGACGACCAGGTCGGCGGGCTCGCCGAGGTGGTAGGGCGTGAAGCCGAGGCCGCGCAGCTCGTCGTCGTCGAACATCGGGTCGTGCACCAGCGGCTCGGCGCCGCGCGACCGCAGCGCCTCGACGGTCGCGAAGACGCCGGAGAACGCCGTCTCCTTCACCCCTCCCCGGTAGGCGGCCCCCAGCACCGCCACGCGCAGCCCCGCCACCGAGCCGACCTGCTCCTCGAGCAGCGCGACCGCGCGCTCGGGCATCGAGGCGTTGTGCTCACGGGCCACCCGGACCACCGACGCGTCCGGGTCGTTGCTGAGGTACAGCCGCGGGTAGACCGGGATGCAGTGGCCGCCGACGGCGATGCCCGGACGGTGGATGTGGCTGTACGGCTGGGAGTTCGACGCCTCGATCACCGCGTGCACGTCGATGCCGTGCCGGCCGGCGAAGAGCGCGAACTGGTTCGCGAGCGCGATGTTCACGTCGCGGTACGTCGTCTCCGCGAGCTTGGCGAGCTCCGCCGCCTCGGCGCTGCCGAGGTCCCACACGCCGTTGGGCCGGTCGAGGTCGGGGCGGTCGTCGAAGTCCAGCACCGCCTCGTAGAAAGCACGGGCGCGCTCGGCGCTGGCGGCGTCGACCCCGCCGACGAGCTTGGGGTAGCGGCGCAGGTCGGCGAAGACGCGCCCGGTGAGGACGCGCTCGGGCGAGAAGTCGACGAACAGGTCGGCGCCGACCTGCAAGCCCGACTCCGCCGAGAGCACCGGCGTGAACCGGTGCCGCGTCGTCCCCACGGGCAGCGTCGTCTCGTACGACACCAGCGTGCCCGGGCGCAGCCCCCGGGCGACGGAGGCCGTCGCCGCGTCCAGGTGCCGGAAGTCGGGCCGGCTCTCCGCGTCCACGACCAGCGGGACGACGACCACGACCGCCTCGCTGCGGCTGACGGCGTCGCTGGTGTCCGTCGTGGCCTCGAGCCGCCCCGCCTCCACGACCTGCCGCAGCTTCTCCGCGAGGTGCGCCTCGCCGGGGAAGGGCTCCGTGCCGGCGTTGACCAGCTCGACCACGGTCGGGTTGAGGTCGGCCCCGATGACGTGGTGGCCCTTGGCCGCGTACTGGACGGCCAGTGGCAGACCGATCTTGCCCAGACCGACGACGGTGATGTTCACGCAGGACCTTCCAGTACGGGGCGCGGGCGGCGACCAGCATACGATGACGTCCCGTGACGTCTCGCCCGCGGATCCTCGTTCTGTCGTTCTCCGCCATCGCCCGGGACGCGAGGGTCCTTCGGCACGTGAACGTGGCACGACAGCTCGGCGACGTCATCACCTGCGGCTTCGGTCCGCGCCCGGACGGCGTCGCGGAGCACGTCGAGGTGCCGACGTCCTACTCGCTTCCCCAGACGCCGGCGGGTGTGGCACTGCTCGCCACCCGCCGGCTCGAGCACGCGGAGCGAGCGGCACCAGCGCTGCGGTCGGCCCTGCGGCTGCTGGAGGGTCGCCGGTTCGACGTCATCGTGTGCAACGAGGCCCGGGCGCTGCCCGTGGCGTTCGACGTCGCCGACGGAGCCCCCGTGTGGGCCGACATGCACGAGTGGGCTCCCCAGGAGCGCTCCCACGACTGGCGCTGGCGGCTCCTGGTCGCCCCGCTGGCCGCTCACACCTGCCGGCGCTACCTCCCGCGCGCGGCCG
The DNA here is from genome assembly GCA_035707965.1 of Actinomycetales bacterium. GTDB lineage: Bacteria > Actinomycetota > Actinomycetes > Actinomycetales > Angustibacteraceae > DASSTJ01. The sequence continues at coordinate 12,413 of DASSTJ010000111.1, read as the reverse complement.
CGGTCACCACCGTCGGGCAGGCGATCGCCGACCTCTACGAGCGCACCTTCGGCGTGGACTGCGCCGTGCTGCGCAACGCCGCGCCGTACGTCGACCTGGTGCCGAGCCCCGCGGAACCAGGCACCATCCGCGTCGTCCACAGCGGCGGTGCGGTGCCGGGACGCAACATCGAGATGCTCATCGACGCCGTCGGCGAGCTCGGGGCGCCCTACCGGCTGGACCTCTACCTGGTGCCGGCCAACGATCGCGGCGTCTACCTCCAGCAGCTCGAGGAGCGAGCGGCGTCGGCCGCCGGCGTTCAGCTGCACCCACCGGTGACCCCCAGCGAGCTGCCCTACGTCCTCAACCGGTACGACGTGGGCGCGTACTCCATCCCACCCATCAACGTGAACACGACCTACGCCTTGCCCAACAAGTTCTTCGACTTCGTGCAGGCCCGGCTGGCGCTCGCCATCGGGCCGTCCGTGGAGATGGTGCGGCTCACTCGCGAGCACGACCTCGGCGTGGTCGCGGACGACTTCGGCCAGGCCAGCTTCGTGCGCGCGCTCGGCTCGCTCACACCGGAGTCGGTCGCGGAGTACAAGCGTCACGCGAGCGCCGCCGCGCACGACCTCAGCTCCGAGCGCGAGGAGCAGCTCACTGCTGACCTGATCGGGCGGCTCCTCCGGATGGGAGGATGAGCAGGTGACGAGGGACGACGAGCACCCACCGACCGCCCTGCACGTCAACGACTGCGCGTTCACGACCCACCGCCTGCTTCGCCGCGCCCACGAGCTCGGCCTGCCGTGGTCGTACCAACCTGTGGCGGCGAAGGGCCGGACCTGGGAGGGACTCAGCGGCAAGACGCAGAAGGCCGTGCTCGGCGCCCGATGGCTCGCCGTGCTCGCAGCGCGGGCCTCCCGCAACGACATCCTGCACATCCACTCGGGCAGCGTGCTGCGCCACAGCCGGTACGTGCCCAAGAAGTACGTCCTGCAGCTGCACGGCAGCGACGTGCGTACCTTGCAGTACGACCCCGCGTGGACGTCGATCATCCGACGAGGTCTGCACGAGGCTCAGTACGTCTACTACCCGACGCCCGAGCTGGCCGAGCACACCTTGCCGCACCGGCCGGACGCCGAGTACATGGCGATCCCCATCGACCTGCGCGAGCTGCCGCCCTGGGCGCCGCCGGAGGGCCAGCGGCCCCTGGTGCTGTTCGCCTCGCGCTGGGACCCCGTCAAGGGGCTCGACACCCAGCTCGAGCTGGCGCGCGACGTCGTCCGTGCCGTCGGCGACCGAGCGGACGTCGTGGGCCTCGAGTGGGGCGCCGCCACCGACCAGGCCCGGCAGGCAGGGCTGACGCTGCGGCCACGCGTCGACCTGCAGACCTACCTGGGGTGGCTCTCCAGCGCGGACGTGGTGGTGGGCCAGGCGTCCGGCATCCTCGCCACGAGCGAGCTCGAGACCCTCGGCATGGGCGCTCCGCTGGTCCTGCCGGTCCCCGTTCCGCTGTACAAGCCCGTGCCGCCGCCCGTGCTGGGCGGTGACGTGTCCAGCGCCGTCGACGCCATCGAGACTCTGCTCGCACCTGACCACCCTGGGCACGACACGAGCGTGGGACCCGCCTGGATCGAGGAGTACCACGGCATCAACCAGGCGGTCGACCGCATCGCCGCCCTGTACCAGCGCCTCGTGCGGGACTGACCCGTCGATAGACTGCCCCGCCATGACGTCTTCCTCAGCCGCGCCGCCGACCACCGTCCTGAGCGTCGTCGGCGCTCGGCCGCAGTTCGTCAAGCTGGCACCGGTCGCCGAGGCCCTGCAGGGACGCTGCCGGCACGTCATCGTCCACACCGGCCAGCACTACGACGCCGAGCTGAGCGACGTCTTCTTCAGCGGCTTGCACATCCCGGAGCCGGACGTGCACCTCGGGATCGGGTCGGGCTCGCACGCCTCCCAGACCGGTTCGATGATGACGGCGCTTGAGCCCGTGCTGCTCGAGCACCAACCCGACTGGGTGCTGGTCTACGGCGACACGAACTCGACCCTCGCGGCAGCCCTGGCGGCGGTCAAGGTCCACCTGCCGGTGGCTCACCTCGAGGCGGGGCTGCGCTCGTTCAACCGCCGCATGCCCGAGGAGCACAACCGGGTGCTCACCGACCACGCCGCCGACGTCTGCCTGGCGCCGACGGACGTCGCGATGCGGCACCTGGCCGACGAGGGCCTGGCCTCCCGCAGCAGGCTCGTGGGCGACGTCATGACGGACGTCTGCCTGCGCGTGGCCGCGTCAGTTCGCGACGAGCCGCCGACCGCAGTGCCCGGCACCGGCGACGACGGCTACTACCTGGCGACCGTGCACCGTGCCGAGAACACCGACGACCCCGCGAGGCTGGACGCCGTGGTGCGTGGCCTGGCGTCGCTGGACCGACCCGTGCTGCTGCTCGCCCACCCCCGGCTCGTCGCGACGGCCGCCCATCACGGGATCTCCCTCTCGCAGGGATCGATCGTCGTGGAGCAGCCGCAGCCTTACCACGAGCTGATCCGCCTCGCCCTGCACTCGGCCGGCGTGGTGACCGACTCCGGTGGGCTCCAGAAGGAGGCGTTCCTGCTGCGCGTGCCGTGCACCACGCTGCGGTACGAGACGGAGTGGACCGAGACGGTCGACCTCGGCTGGAACGTCCTGGCCGGCGACGTCAGCACCCTCGCCGACGCGGTGCACCGCCCCGCGCCCCAGCCGACCACGGCGACTCCGTACGGCGACGGTCACGCGGCGGAACGGACCGCCGACGTGCTGCTGGGCGAGGTAGACGCATCCGCGGCCTGATCACCAGGCCGATCGAGCACCGTCACTGGTCGCACGCCACGCGGATCGCTCCCACCGCCGACGCGGCGACGGTCGCCAGGCTGGCGTGCTGCCGGGTCCACGCGACCAGGCGTCGTCGTTCCTCGGTCGACGGCTGGTCGGAAAAGGCCTGGACGAGCGCCTCCCCGACCGCGGCCACGTCGTGGTCCACGGCCAGCCCGAGCCCTGCGTCGGCGACCTCCTGTGCCGCCACCCCTCGGCCGGCGAAGACCACGGGCGTCCCGCTCGCGGAGGCTGCCCACACCTTCGTCGGCCGAGCGAAGTCGTAGCCCTGGTCCGGCACGATCGAGACGAGAGCGCAGACGGCGTGACGCAGCCAGCTCGCCGCCTCGACCGGTGGCACCACACCGAGCACGTCGACCTGGTCGGGTGCGAGCTCGCTTGCCAGACGTTCGACGGTCGGTCGGTCACTGCCCTGCCCGAGGTAGACCAGCCGGGCGTCGGCCGGCAGTCGTTCCCGGGCCAGCGCGAAGGCACGCACGAACACGTCCGCGCCCTGCCACTCGGACATGGTCCCCGCGTACACCGCGTACGGGACGTCGAGCGGCGGGCGCTCGACGCGGCCGGCCCCAGGAACGGCGGCAGCGACTTCCGCGCGAGCAGACTCGGCGGGGCGGAACACCTCGACGTCCACGCCGTTGCCCACGAGCTGGACCTTCGCAGGCTCGACACCCAGTCGGAGCAGCCGCTCCGTGACAGCGGGGCTCACGGACAGGACCAGCCGCGACCCGCGGAGCACCCACGACTCCACCAGGGTGATGAGACGGACCACCACGCCGGGAGCCCCCGCGCTGGCCGTGCCGTCGGACCACACGTCAGCGGCGTAGTAGACGTACGGCACGCGCCGGGCCGAGCAGACCAGTCGCACCACCAGCCCGGTCGTGGGTGGCGGCTCGCAGACCACGACGTCCGGACGCGGGCCCAGCAGCAGACGAAGCAGGAGCGGGACGTCGAAGCTGAGGTACTGCACGTAGCCGCGCACGATCCCGTTGCGGTCCCGGAGCACCGGCCACCTGCTGACCGACACGCCCGCCGGGTCGTCCGGGGATGCTGACCCCGGCTGCGGCACCGAGGTCAGGACGCGGACGGTGTAGCCGACGTCGACGAACGCGCGGGCCAGCCACTTCAGGCGGGTCGCTGCCGCGCCGGACTCGGGGGCGAACAGCCGCGACACGATGGCGGCACGACGTGCCCCGGCCCTCGTGCGACGGCTCGTCGGGAGGTTCACGGCGCCGCGCTCACGCCGGGGTGGACAGGGTCACCACCCGGCCGTCCCGCGCCGAGGTCAGCAGCGCCTCCGCCACCTCGACCGTGCGTAGGCCCTCCGCCATCGTGACGATGCGCGACGCGTCGCCGCGCACCGCGTCCCGCAGCGCCTCGTGCTCGAGCCGGAGCGGCTCGCGCTTGGGGAACGCGAAGCGGGTCATGTCGCCCTCGGACACGCCGCGGAACGCCGAGACCGGCGCCCACTCCGTCGGCACCGTGCCGTTGGCGAAGAACGTGAGGTCGGCGGTGAGGGTGTCGGCCACGAAGCAGCCTCGGTCGCCGGTGACCACCGTAGTCCGCTCCTTGTAGGGAGTGAGCCAGTTCACGAGGTGGCTGGTGACCGTGCCGTCGGCCAGAGAGCCGACCGCGGCCACCAGGTCCTCGTGCTCGCGACCGCTGCGGTGGGTGACCTGCGCGCCGACCGACGTGTACGGGCTCTGAGCCACCCAGGCGGTGAGGTCGATGTCGTGCGTCGCCAGGTCCTTGACGACACCCACGTCGGCGATGCGCGCGGGGAACGGCCCCTGACGGCGCGTGCTGATCTGGAACACCTCGCCGAGGTCGCCGTTCTCGAGCCGGCTGCGCAGCTGCTGCAGCGCCGGGTTGAACCGCTCGATGTGGCCGACGGCACCGACGAGACCCGCCGCGGCGAAGGCGTCGGTGATCCGGCGTGCGCTCGGCCCGTCGGCCGCCACCGGCTTCTCGACCATCGTGTGCACGCCCGCCGAGGCGAGCTCGAGCGCGACCTCCTCGTGCAGGCCGGTCGGGGTCGCCACGACCGCGTAGTCCACGCCGGCGTCGACCAGCGCGCCGACCGACGGCAGCACGGGAAGGGCGCCGGCGACGTGGTGGGGATCGCCACCCGGGTCGGCGACCGCCACGAGGTCCACGCCGTCGAGCTCACGCAGCACGCGTGCGTGGTGCCGGCCCATCATGCCGAGACCGACGACGCCGGCCCGCAAGGTGCGCTGCTGCTGCGGCACGGCCGGCATCAGGCGCCGGCCCGGACGACGTCCGCCACCACGGCGTTCACGGAGGCGACGATGTGCTCGAGGTCGTCCTGGGTCAACGAGGGGTGCACGGGCAGCGACAGCACCTGACGTGCAGCGGTCTCCGTCACCGGGAGGTCGAGGTCGCGGGCGAACGTGGGGAGGCGGTGGTTCGGGATCGGGTAGTACACGCCGGTGCCGATGCCGTGGTCCTCCCGGAGCCGTCGAGCGACCTCCGTGCGGACAGACGCAGCCTCGTCGGAATCGCCGGCCCCATCGATCCGGATCGTGTACTGGTGGTACGCGTGGACCGCCCCGGGCGCCACGGGCGGTGTGACGACCCCACGCAGGTGCTCGTCGAAGTACGCGGCGTTGGCCTGCCGCTGCGCCGTCCAGCCCGCCAGCCTGGTGAGCTGCACGCGGCCGATCGCCGCGTGGATGTCGGTCATGCGGTTGTTGAGGCCGACGACCTCGTTCTCGTACTGCTTCTCCATGCCCTGGTTGCGCAGCAGGCGCACCTGCCGCGCCAGTCCGGCGTCCGCGCACGCCACCATGCCGCCCTCGCCGGACGTCATGTTCTTCGTCGGGTACAGGCTGAACATCGCGAAGCGGCCGAACGTGCCGACCGGCTTGCCGTCGAGACTCGCACCGTGAGCCTGGGCTGCGTCCTCGTAGACGGCGAGGCCGTGCTCGTCCGCGACGCGCTGCAGGCCGGGCATGTCAGCCGGGTGCCCGTAGAGGTGCACCGGCATGATCCCGACGGTGCGCTCGGTGACCGCGGCCTCGACCGACGCCGGGTCCAGGCAGAAGTGGTCGAGCTCGATGTCGGCGAAGACCGGCGTGGCGCCGGTGAGCGCGACCGAGTTGGCGGTCGCCGCGAACGTGAAGGACGGCACGATCACCTCGTCGCCGGGGCCCACGCCGCTCGCGAGCAGGCCGAGGTGCTGGCCCGACGTCCCCGAGTTGACCGCGACGCACTCGCGCCCGTCGACCAGCTGGTCGGCGAACTCGGTCTCGAACGCGGCGACCTCCGGGCCCTGCGCCAGCATGCCGCTGCGCAGCACCCTGTCGACGGCAGCCCGCTCCTCGTCACCGATGATCGGCTTGGCCGCTGGGATCACGCGCTGCCCTCTCCTTCGTCGTGCGGTTGCTGTTCCGTGACCGTGTCACCGTCGACACGGTAGGTGCTGCCGGTCTCGGGGCACCGCAGCAGGTCGGGGTCGTGGTCGTCCGGGACGAGCGGTGCACCGGCCCTTCCCACCCAGCCGATCCGCCGGGCCGGGACGCCGGCGACGAGCGCGAAGTCCGGCACGTCCCGCGTGACGACGGCCCCCGCGGCCACCGTGGCCCACCGGCCGATGGTGATCGGTGCCACGCACACGGCGCGCGCCCCGATCGACGCTCCGTCGCGCACCGTGACCCCGACGGCGTGCCAGTCATCAGCGGACTTGAGGCTGAGGTCGGGGTTGACCGCCCGGGGGTGCCGGTCGTTCGTCAGGACGACGGCAGGTCCGATGAAGACGCCGGTCCCCAGCTCGGCCGGCTCGTAGACGAGCGCGTGGTTCTGCACCTTGCAGTGGTCACCGAGCCGCACCCCCGTGCCGATGTACGCGCCGCGGCCGACGATGCACCCCCTGCCCAGGACGGCGTCCTCCCGCACCTGCGCCAGGTGCCAGACGCGCGTACCGGGCCCGAGACTCGCGGAGTCCGCCACGTCGGCACTGGGGACGATGACGGCAGGGTCGTTGTCTGCTGACGTGGTGACGTGGGACGACACGGGGACCTTTCGGTTCGCCGGGCGGCGGGACGCACGGGCCTCGGCTGCGGTGTGGCCCTGCGACGGTACCAGCGGCCTGCTGACACAATCGCGTCGTGCCTGAGCGTGAGCAGACCGGGATGCCTGACGTCTGGGTGGTGGTCCCCCTGTACAACGAGGCGCAGGTCATCGCCGGTGTCGTCCGCGGCTTGCGCACCGCGTTCGACCACGTGGTGTGCGTGGACGACGGCAGCCACGACGCGTCCGCCGAACAGGCTCGGTCGGCCGGGGCGGTCGTCGTCCGGCACGCGGTCAACCTGGGCCAGGGCGCAGCCCTGCAGACCGGCATCGACTACGCCCTGCGCGACCCGGCGACCCGGTGCGTCGTGACGTTCGACGCCGACGGCCAGCACCAGGTCGACGAGGCGGAGGCCATGGCCCGGCGAGTGCTGGACGGGGAGTCCGACGCCGTGTTCGGCTCGCGGTTCCTGGACTCACGGACGCGCCCCGGCCTGCTGAAGCGCCTGGTGCTGAAGGGTGCGGTCGTGTACAGCAACCTCACGTCGGGGCTGCACCTCACCGACGCCCACAACGGGCTGCGTGCCTTGAGCCGCAGCGTCTGCGAGCAGCTCGAGCTCAACCAGAACCGGATGGCGCACGCCAGCCAGCTCGTCGAGCAGGTAGGCCGGACGGGCAGCCGCGTGGTGGAGCACCCGGTGCACATCCTCTACACCGACTACAGCCGCTCCAAGGGCCAGTCGCTGCTCAACTCCGTCAACATCCTGGCGGAGCTCTTCTTCAAGTAGGCCGCCTCGGCCGCCCTGGCAGAATCGAGACGACCGCCGGACCCGAGGAGAGGAGACGCCCGTGGTGATCAAGGTCGTGCTGATCCTCGGCGTGGCTCTCGGCGGCGGCGCCCTAATGCGCAGCAGCGGCGGCGCTCGGCACCAGGCGGTACGCCGGCTGCTCCTGGTGGGGTTCGTCGTGGTCGCTATCGTCTCGGTGCTCGACCCCTCGCTGATCACGACCGTGGCCCGCTGGGTGGGCGTCGGACGCGGCACCGACCTCGTGCTCTACCTGCTGTTCATCCTGGTCCTGGGCTTCATGGCGAGCACGTACCGGCGCTTCCGCGACATGGAGCGTCAGCTGACGCTGCTCACCCGTCGACTCGCTCTCGACGAGGCGATGCTGCCTGACCCGCCCGAGACGGAGCGTCCGCTGGAGTCCGACGGCAGCGCCCGCGGCTGAGCGGACGAACGGCCGAGCGGCCGGGTCTCAGGCCCGCGGCGGCGCCCCGGCGGCCCGACCACCCCGGACGACAGCCAGCACGGCGCGCACGTCGCGGTGGCTGAGAGCCCACCACACGGCGACGAACCCCACGACGAGTGCCGGCTCGTACCAGACGGGCAGACGGGTCGCCTGTTCCACCACGACGAGCGTCGACGCGACGGCGACGCCGACGAGCAGACGGACCACCAGCGGCGCCCACGCCTGCCGGTCGGTGCGCCACACGACCACGAGGGGGACGCCACCGACGACCACCGTGCCAGCCAGGTAGCCGACGGCGACGCCCATGACCCCGGCGGTCGGCGCGACGAGCGCCCAGACGACGGCACCTGTCGCGAGCCCGGCGAGGCTGGCGCCGCTGGCGACGACCATCCCGCGCTGCGACCGTGTCGACAGCGAGTTGACGCAGGCGACACCGACCGTGGTGCCGAGGACGGCGAGCAGCAGGACGGGGAGCAGATCGGCGGCCATGGTGTAGCGGTCGCCCCAGACGACCGCGACGACGAACCGGCTGCCGACCGCGATGGCGCCCAGCGCCGTCACCATGACCAGCACGAGCGCACGCGTCGCCAGGTCGGTCTGGCGCCGGAAACCGGTCACGTCGCCCCGCCCCCAGGCCTCCGCCATCGAGGGGAAGAGGGTGAGGCTGAGAGAGCCGGCGAGCAACGAGGCGGGCGTCGCGAGCGCGAGCGCTGCCGAGTACTGACCGACGTGGAACGGCGTGTCCACGACCTTGCCGATGATGACCGACAGCTGCAGGAAGCCCGTGCTGGCGAGGGTGCCCGCCACGCCGATCGCGACGAAGCCGTCGATCTCTCGACGCAGGGTCGGGGCCAGCCTGCCCCGCACCCCCCACGGCCACCCCGCGACCGTGTAGAGGCCGTACGAGGCGGCCAGCGGCAGCAGCAGCGCCACACCACGCACCCCGAGCGCCAGCGACAGCACGAGCGCAGCGATGCCGAGCGCGGCGCTGGTGACGTCCCAGGCCGTCGCTCGGGGGATCTGGCCCGCGCCGAACTGCAGGCCCCGGGTGAAGCTGTAGCCGGAGTAGCCGAGCAGGAGCGCCGCCACGCACAGCGCGTCGAGCAGGTGGCCGTCGTCCACGGCGATCCAGAGTGGGATGCTGACAGCGCCCAGCAGCACCGCTGCCTGGACGGTGCGACGACGCAGGTGGACGGCGACCGCCTCGATCTGCGCGATGTCGCCAGCGCCGCGGGCGCGGGCCACGAACTTCGACGCCGCACTGCCCGTGGTGGTGGGCCACAGCAGCGACAGCAGCAGGGCAGTCGAGATCGCGGGCTGCACGATGCCGAGCACCTTCGGCCCGGCGAGACGCCCCACGAGCAGGCTGGTGAGGAAGCGGACGAGCCCCTGGACGGCCACTCCCACCGTGCCGAGCGCGGCCCGGTGCGCCATGCCGTGAGCGGTGGGCTGATCGAGCCTCACGGGGCGGAGCAGGGCGCGGACGGCGAGCCCGCGTCCCGCCCCGCTCCGCCTCGACTGCGTCGCCGGCAAGGGTTGCGGCACGTCCGCCTCGTGATCCGGCACGGTGCGAACCTACCTGGCGCGGGACGAGTCACACGCGCGCCAGCGCTGCGCCGGTGCCGCACCGAACCGCCAGAGGCGGTCGACCGCTGCGCGTCTCACCGGACGGCGCCGTCAACCCGTGGGCCAGTGTGAGGCGGTCACTACTATGCGTTGTCAGTCATCGTCTCTCGGCCGAGAAGAGCCCACCGCGTGCCGTCCACCCACCGCCCCGCACCGACGCGGACGGCGTGTCCGTCATGAGCGTCCCCGAGGTGGCGAAGGCACCGGAGCGAGTCAGTCTGGCGTGGGTGTCGTGGTTGCGCGTCCTGGCCATCACGGCCGTCGTGCTCATCCACGTCGCAGGACTGAGTGCCGTCTTCGCCGGCGGGCGGTCCACCACGGTCGGACGCGTCGGCATCGTGCTCGACTTCGGCTCCCGGTGGGCAGTGCCGGTGTTCGTGATGCTCAGCGGCACGCTGCTGCTGGACCCGGCGCGCTTCCGTGGGGCGTCCGACTTCCTCAGACGGCGCGCGTGGCGCCTCGTCCCGCCGGTCGTCTTCTGGCACGCCGTCTACCTGGCGCTCGTCGTGGTTCAGGGGCAGCAGCACCTCGACGCCGCGACGCTCACGCGACGCATCCTCACCGGGCAGCTGTGGACCGCGCTGTACTTCTTCTGGATCGTGCTCGGGCTGGCTCTCGTGACACCGGTGCTGGTGCCGTGGCTGGCAGCCTCCGGAAGGGTCGCCCACCTGGTCGTCGGGCTGGCCGCAGCACTCATGACCTGCCTCACCCTGCTGACCGTGCCGGTGCGCGACGCGCCGCTCGCCTGGGTCGAGACCCCGTGGACGTGGTGGGTCCCCTACCTCGGCTTCTACCTGCTGGGCTTCGCCCTGCGGGACGTCGTCCTCCCCGCCTGGGGGGTGGTGCTCGGCGCGCTCACGGCGGCCGTGGCCTGCGCCCTGCTCGCTCTGCAGTGGCGCCAGCACTCGGGGATGCTCGGCGCTCTCGAGAGGCACTCGCCGGCGGAGTCGTACTACTCCCCGACGGTGCTGCTGATCTCGGTCTGCGTCTTCCTCGTCGCGCGGGGGCTGGTGCGTCCCGACGGGGCACTGGCAGGTCTCGCTCGTGGCGCACCGGCCCGAGTCGGCCGACGCCTCGGCGACGCCACGCTGGGCGTGTTCGGCGTGCACCTGCTCGTGCTCGAGGTGGTCCTTCGCCTGCCGGTCGTCGGAGGCGAGCGAGGCGCCACCAGCGTGGGGCTGCTGGTGACGCGGTGCGTCGTGGTCCTCGTGGCGGCGTACGTCTTCTCGCTCGTCGCACGGCGGTTGCCCCTGCTCAGGCGCGTGGTCTGACGGCTCGGGCGACAGCGGGCCCCCGGGTGGGCCCACCATCCCCAGCACCGCGGGCAGCGACCTCCGGTCCTACAGTTGCCCTCATGCCCCTGCGCCTGTCCGTCATCGGCACCGGCTACCTCGGCGCCGTGCACGCCGCCTCGATGGCCGAGCTCGGGCACGATGTCACCGCCGTCGACGTCGACCAGGCCAAGATCGACCTGCTGGCCAGCGGCAAGGCGCCCTTCTACGAGCCGGGGCTGCCGGAGCTGCTCGAACGAGCCCTGGCGACCGGTCGCCTGCGCTTCACGACCGACTACGCCGACGTCGGCGACGCCGACGTCCACTTCATCTGCGTCGGCACCCCCCAGCGCGCCGGAGAGTTCGCCGCTGACCTGCACTACGTAGACGCCGCAGCGACATCGCTCGCACCCCACCTGACGCGTCCGACGCTCGTGGTCGGCAAGTCCACCGTGCCGGTGGGCACGGCCGCCCGTCTCGCCCGCCTGCTGCGCCAGCAGGCACCCGCTGGGGACGACGTGCTGCTGGCCTGGAACCCCGAGTTCCTGCGCGAGGGCCACGCGGTGCATGACACGATCCACCCCGACCGCCTGGTGTACGGGCTCGAGCACGACGGCGTCGACCTCGGCACCTCCCCGAGGTCCGACGGGCAGGGCTCGTCCTCCACCGAGCGGGCCGCCGGTGCCCGCAAGCTGCTCGACGAGGTGTATGCCGCGACGATCGCGGAGGGGACGCCGGTCGTCGTCACCGACTACGCCACGGCCGAGCTCGTCAAGGCCGCCGCCAACTCGTTCCTCGCCACGAAGATCTCGTTCATCAACGCGATGGCCGAGGTCTGCGAGGCAGCCGGCGCGGACGTCGTGGCGCTGGCTGACGCCATCGGCCACGACGACCGCATCGGGCGCAAGTTCCTCGGGGCGGGGCTCGGCTTCGGAGGCGGCTGCCTGCCCAAGGACATCCGTGCGTTCATGGCGCGGGCGGGCGAGCTGGGCGCCGACCAGGCGCTGACCTTCTTGCGTGAGGTGGACGCCATCAACATGCGTCGCCGCTCGCGCGTGGTCGACCTCGCCCGGGAGCAGTGCGACGGGTCGTTCATCGGCCGGCGCGTCGCCGTGCTCGGGGCGGCGTTCAAGCCCGACAGCGACGACATCCGCGACTCCCCGGCGCTCAACGTCGCCGCCCAGCTGCAGCTGCAGGGCGCCGTCGTCCGCGTCACCGACCCGGCCGCGATCGACAACAGCCGCAAGCAGTGGCCGCAACTGGACTACGCCGAGACGCCGGAAGAGGCCGCTCAGCGCGCGGACGCGGTGCTGCTGCTCACCGAGTGGAAGCAGTACCGCGAGCTCGATCCGGTCGCGTTCGGAAGGGTCGTGGCGCAGAAGCGGGTGCTC
>DASSTJ010000110.1:0-27981 GCA_035707965.1 Actinomycetales bacterium | reverse complement strand
AGGCGTCACGAACGGGGCACGACCTGGCGCCAGCGTGACGACCGGCCCGGTCGCGGCCGACGTCCCTGCTCGTCGGCTCCGCGCTGACGAGGGGGTGGACCTGCACCTGTGAACCACCACCGATCCCGTACCAGTCCCACCCGGACGACCACCACTGACCGAGAGGAGGCACCGTGCCCGACGCGATCACCTCGCACCCCGTCGTGAGCAGCATCTCCGACCTGATGACGGCGCCGAAGCAGGTGACGAGCCCGAACCCCAACGGCGAGCTCGGCAAGGACGCGTTCCTCAAGCTGCTCGTCGCTCAGCTGAAGTACCAGGACCCGAGCTCGCCGGTGGACAGCAGCCAGTTCATGGCCCAGACCGCCGCGTTCACCCAGGTCGAGAAGCTGCAGGCGATGGCGGCTGACTCGAGCGCGTCCCTCGCCCTGCAGCAGGGACTGGCGGCGAGCAGCCTCGTCGGACGGACGGTGAGCTACGTCGATGCCGACGGCGTGACCCGTCAGGGCGTCGTGAGCTCGGCGTCCTTCGGGGGCTCGGGCAGCAGCGAGCCGGTCGTGCACATCGGCACGGCGGCTGTTCCCCTCTCGAGCATCGTCGAGGTCACCTCGAGCACCACACCGACTCCTGCCACGGACGGCGACGGAGCCACCAGCAGCACCACCGGCGCGACGCCGGCAGCCACGGACGGCACCAGCACGACCCCCACCACGACGACGGACGCCCCGGCCACGACCGGAGCGACCGCCTCGTCACCCACGCCGTCCAGCTGAACTTAGGAGATCCACCCATGCTTCGCTCACTGTTCTCAGGCATCAGCGGCCTGCGCGCCAACCAGACGATGATGGACGTCACCGGCAACAACATCGCCAACGTCAACACCGTGGGCTTCAAGTCGTCCAGCGTCGTCTTCCAGGACACGCTCAGCCAGCTCCTGCAGGGCGCCAAGACGCCGGCCGCGGGCAGCGGCGGCAGCAACCCGGCCCAGGTCGGGCTCGGCGTGAAGGTGGCCGGCATCACCCAGAACTTCGGCCAGGGCGCCGCCCAGACGACCGGCCGGGCCACCGACATGATGATCCAGGGTGACGGCTTCTTCATCGAGAAGGCGAACGGCCAGACGCTCTACACGCGCGGCGGCGCCCTGTCGTTCGACGGCCTGGGCCAGCTCGTGACCCCGACCGGCGCGATCATGCAGGGCTGGGTGGCGGACGCGAACGGCGCCATCAACACCAACGGGCCCACGGCCGACATCCGCCTGCCGCTCGGTGCGACGCTCGCACCGAAGATCACCGAGAACGTCGCGCTCAAGGGCAACCTGCCCGCCGACGTCGCGGACGGCACGCAGCTGCAGACCTCGGTCGACGTCTACGACGACCTGGGGACGCCGCACACCCTCGCGATCACCTTGACGAAGAACCCCGGGACGCCGCCCACCTGGGGCATCACCGCCCAGGACATGTCGACGGCCACCCCGACGCCACTGACGCTCAGCTCGGCCACCGTGAGCTTCGACAGCACGGGCAAGCTCACCACCCCGTCACCGCTCACGACCACCCTGGGCGGCCAGCCGCTCAACCTCGACCTCGGGTCGATGACGGGCTACGCCGGCCAGAGCAGCCTCGGTGTCGACAGCCAGGACGGCTTCGCGGCCGGCAGCCTGCAGGGGTTCTCCATCGGGCCGGACGGTGTGCTGACCGGTGTGTTCAGCGGCGGCCGCACGCAGGCCCTGGGGCAGCTCGCCCTGGCGACGTTCGCCAACCCGGGCGGACTGACCAAGGCCGGCGACTCCACGTACCAGGCGTCGGCGAACTCCGGCCTGGCCCAGGTGGGCACGCCCGGCAGCGGCTCACGCGGCGAGCTGGCGGGCGGCGTCCTGGAGATGTCGAACGTGGACCTCGCCCAGGAGTTCACGAACCTGATCATCGCCCAGCGCGGCTTCCAGGCTAACTCCCGCGTCATCACCGCCTCCGACGAGATCCTGCAGGACCTGGTCAACATCAAGCGGTAGTCATCGCCCGCGCCGGCACAGCGTCGGCGTTCGCGGACGACGGGCCGCCCACCGGAGGGCACGAACCTCTCAGGTGGGCGGCCCGTCGTCCGATCTGGCACCTAGAGCGACCCACGGACGGGACGCTGACCACCAGGGACGGAACCCGTGATCCACCTGACCAGACTCAACGGCCAGGGATTCGTGCTCAACCCGGATCTCATCCTCAAGGCCGAGACGACGCCTGACACCATCGTCACCCTCGTCGACGGCACCCGCTACGTCGTCGAGGAGCCGCTCGACGTGCTCGCAGAGCGTGTGCTGCGCTATCGCGCCAGCGTCGTCGCCGTCGCGCGCGAGCTGACGAGCGCGGGTCAGGGCGTCGGTCCCGTCGACGCGGACACGGCGGACGTCGGTGCGCCGGCGAGCCACCAGCCGCCGGCTCCCAAGGTGGCCGTCCTGCGGCCGAGGAGGGGCTGACATGGACCCGGCAACCCTGATCGGCATCGTGATGGCGGCTGTCGCCGTCGTCACGATGATGACGCTCGAGGGTGGCAGCATCGGCGCGATCTTCCTGCCGGCACCTCTCATCCTTGTCTTCTTCGGCACCATCGGTGCCGCCATGGCGGGTGGCCTGCTGAGCGACACCAAGGCCGCCGTGGCCGCTCTGAAGCGCGCCCTGCTGAGCAAGCCCGCGTCGGCGGACGGCACCGTCGAGGCGGTCGTCGGCCTGGCGGAGCGCGCCCGTCGGGAGGGGCTCCTCGCGCTGGAGACGGCCGTCCGTGACGTCGAGGACGACTTCCTCCGACAGGGGCTCCAGTCAGCGATCGACGGAGCCGACCCGGACGAGCTGGCGGAGATCCTCAGCGGCAAGATCGACACCAAGCGCAGGGCGGACCACCAGGCCGCGAAGTTCTACGAGGCCATGGGCGGGTACGCGCCCACCGTCGGCATCATCGGCACCGTGCTCGGCCTCGTGCACGT
The DNA here is from genome assembly GCA_035707965.1 of Actinomycetales bacterium. Taxonomy (GTDB): domain Bacteria; phylum Actinomycetota; class Actinomycetes; order Actinomycetales; family Angustibacteraceae; genus DASSTJ01. Next base: position 25,010 of record DASSTJ010000110.1, on the reverse strand, counting down.
ACTCGAGAACCTCAGCCAGCCCGAGAAGCTCGGCCACCTCATCGCCGGTGCGTTCGTGGCCACGCTGTGGGGCGTCGGCACCGCGAACATCATGTGGCTGCCGATCGCCCACCGGCTCAAGCGGCTGTCCGAGATCGAGTGCCAGCAGATGGAGCTGGTCGTCGAGGGCGTCCTGGCGATCCAGTCCGGCATGAGCCCCCGCGTGGTGCAGCAGCGGCTGGCCAGCATGCTGCCTCCGGACAGCCAGCAGAAGGCGGCCTGATGTCGGCCCCGAGGCGTGGCGCGCGCGCGCGACGGCGCGGCGTTGGCCACGAGGCCGAGCCGCCCGAGAACCACGAGCGCTGGATGATCTCCTACGCCGACATGATGACCCTGCTCATGGTGCTGTTCATCGTGCTCTTCGCCATCAGCCAGGTCGACCAGAAGAAGTTCGCGGCGCTCAAGGACGGCCTCACCGCGGGCTTCGGCGCGACGTCCACCATGCCCTTGAGCGGTGGCAAGGCGATCCTCACCCAGGACGGCGTGGTGCCGGCGCCCGTCGACCTGTCGACGGGCATGGGCACCAAGCAGGACAGCGAGAAGAGGGGCTCGGCGCAGCAGAGCCAGGCGACGCAGCAGCTGTCGCAGCAGCAGACTGTGCAGCTCGCCAAGCAGGAGGCCGCGCGGCTGCAGGAGATCGAGAACAAGATCCGCAAGGCGCTCGATGCCAAGCACCTGCGCAGCGAGGTCAGGTTCCGCATCACCGACCGCGGGCTCGTCGTGGCGCTGATCTCCGACGACGTGTTCTTCGAGAACGCCAGCGCGGACCTGCGACCCCGGGGCAGGGACGTGCTGTCGGCCGTTGGTCCGGTCTTGCGACCCCTGCCCGAGGAGATCGCCGTCGAGGGCCACGCCAACCGGCTGAAGATGCGCGGCGGCGCCTACCCCTCCAACTGGGAGCTGTCCGCGGCTCGCGCCTCCGGCGTCGTCCGCTACCTCATCTCGTCGCAGAACATCGCCGACACCCGGCTGTCCGCGACCGGCTACGGGTCGTCCCGACCACTCTTCCCGGCGTCCGACCCCAGAGCAATCAGCTACAACCGCCGGGTGGACCTCGTGCTGGTGAGCCGCCAGCCGGCCGCGGTGCGCAACCTGCTGCCGCAGATCGCCCCGCAGCTCTCGGACGAGGGATGAGGCACCGATGGCATCCACCGACGCACGAACCCGTGAGGAGAGACTGATGGCCACGTCGACGCTGAAGCCGCCCAAGGAGGCGAGTGCGGCGGTCAAGGACGACAAGAAGAAGAGCGCCAAGGGGGGCAAGGAGGCGAAGTCCAGCGGGTCCAAGAAGAAGCTCATCATCATCGCCGTGGTCGTGCTGCTCGCCGTCGGTGGTGGGGTGAAGTTCTTCGTCCTCGGTGGGTCCACGGCGCCCGCGAAGCCGCAGCCGGGCGCGGTGCTGAAGCTCGACTCGATCAACGTGAACCTGGCGGACGGGCACTACCTGAAGCTCGGCCTGGCACTGCAGACGACGACGAAGGCGTCGGCGGACATCGACGGCAGCCAAGCCCTGGACATCGCGATCGCCCAGCTCAGCGGTCGCAAGATGGACGAGCTCGCGGTGCCTGCCAAGCGGGAGAAGGCCAAGACCGCGCTGGTCGCCGCGATCTCCAAGGCGTACGACGGGGAGGTCATGGACGTCTACCTCACGGAGTTCGTCATGCAGTGACGAGGAACCACGCAGCGGGCCCGAGGAATCACCACCCGTTCGGGTCAAGGATCGGCGCCCGGTGCCGATAGATCTGGCATGGCCGACCAGGACGTATCCACGAGCGCGGCGTCCGGCCGACGCTCGTCCACGCCGGTCCCGTACGACTTCCGGCGTCCGACGAAGCTGTCGCGGGAGAGCGCGCGGACGCTCGAGATGGCGTACGAGACCGTCGCGCGCCAGTGGTCCACGCTGCTGGGCTCGGCCCTCAGCGCACAGTGCGCCGTCACGTTCGAGGCCGTCGGCCAGCACAGCTACGACGACTACGTCAGCGTGCTCGAGTCGCCGACGGTCCTCGCCGTGTTCACGCCCGACCCTCACGGCGGCCACGGCTTCCTCCAGCTTCCCCTGTCCACCGCCTACAGCTGCATCGACCGCATGCTGGGTGGCCCGGACGGCGTGCAGCCGCAGCGCACTCCCACCGAGATCGAGGCCGCGCTCCTGGGCCGGCTCATCGAGCGACTCCTCGGCGAGCTGCGCTACGGGTTGACCGCGGTCAACGAGATCACCCCGCGCTTGCGCACCCTCGAGTACAACCCCCAGTTCATGCAGATCGCGGCCGCGACCGACCTGTTCGTCGTCGCGCGCCTCACGATCGCCGTCGGCGGCAAGGACGCCGTCCCCGCGTCGGCGACCGTCGCCCTGCCCATGTCCGTGCTGGTCAACCGACCCAGCCAGGACGACGAGGACGCCGACACGGCTGCACAGCGCCGCGCCGCACGCAGCGCCATGGTCGAGCTCGTCGACGACGTGCCCGTCGACGTCAGCGTGCGGTTCGCCTCGCGCCGCATGACGTCCGACCGGATCCTCGCCCTGCAGGTCGGCGACGTCGTCCGCCTGCACCACCCCTCGGACCGTCCCCTGGACGTCGTCGCCTCCGGGGTCGTGTGCGCCCGCGGAGTCGCCGGCACTCAGGGCCCCCGCGCCGCCTGCCTCATCGTCTCCGCCGAGCACTCCGGAAAGGCCTCCGCATGACCAGCCTCAGTGACACCGTGTCGGACCTGCGCGCCGACGCCCTCGTGGCCGCGTCCCAGGCCGCCGGCCTGGTGCCGTCGAGCGTGCCCCTGAGCCCCGGTGACCTCGTCGAGGCGGCCGAGGTGGTCGCCAGCCTGCCGCCGGGCGCCCTGGCCGTCGTGGCGGACGTCGTCGGCGCCGCTTCGGGCAGCGTCGTCGTCGTCGCCGAGAACGCCCTCGGCGACGCCCTGGCCTCGTCGCCCATGGGGCCCCTGCCGCTGACCGAGGCGCTCCGGCCCGCCCTCGACGCGCTCGCGGCCGCCTTCGGCACTGCCGTGGTCGCCGACGTCCGTGAGGTTCCGGCCGATCTCGCCCTGCGCGAGCTGGCGGCGCGTGGCGCTCACGCCGTGGTGCCGCTGAGAGGCGAGGGAGGGGCCTCGGCCTGGGTCGGCCTGTCGCGCACGAGCGTCGCTGCCGCGTCCGTGCCCGCGCCGCGCACCCCGGCGGTGAACGGCAGCGCCGGTGGACGTGGTCTCGACATGCTCCACGACGTCGTCATGGAGCTGACCGCGGAGCTCGGCCGGGCCCGCATGACGGTCCGGGACCTGCTCGGCCTGCAGCCCGGAACCGTCGTCGAGCTCGACCGTCTCGCGGGCAGCCCCGCCGACCTGCTCGTCAACGGGCGGCTCATCGCGCGTGGCGAGGTCGTCGTCGTCGACGAGGACTACGCCCTGAAGATCACCGAGCTGCTGTCCGGCGCGGACCACGACTGATGGAGCTGGCCGGCCTGCTGCTGCGGGTCATCGTCTCGCTCGGCCTCGTGCTGGCCGTTCTCTGGTTTGCCGCCAAGGGTCTGCGCAGCAGCCAGCGTCGTTCGCGTGCCGGTGTGGACGTCGACGTGCTGGCGCGTCAGCCGCTCGCGCAGAAGTCGTCGCTGGCCGTCGTCCGGCTCGGGGACCGCGCCCTGGTCCTGGGTGTCACCGAGGGAAGGGTCGACCTGCTGCACGAGGCCCCGCTGGCCGACGTCCTCATCCCGCTGGAGCAGACCAGCGACGCCGACGAGGTGACCCACCAGGCGGTGCTCGGCCAGCGGGCGCTCCCGTCACCGAGTGCCGCACCGACTGCCCTGTCGACGAAGGTCAGCGTACCCACGCGGGGTGCGCTCGCCGGGTCGGCGCTGTCCCCGCAGACGTGGCGCAGCGCTGTGCAGGTGCTGCGCGAGAAGACGGTGCGCAAGTGACGCGACTGCTTCGCGCTGCGCTCGTCGCCTTCGTCCTCGCGGTGCTCGTCCCGCTCGGTGTCGCGACGGCCGCCGCCGCGCACGCCGTGCCGTCGACGCACGTCGTCGCCACGGGCCAGCTGGTCTCGTCGGTCCAGGCCGTCGGCACGCCGACGACGCCCGGAGGAGCGGCCACGAGCCCTCGCTCGCCGCGGCAGCCGTCGGCGCCAGCGTCCCCGGACGCCAACAGGACGACGGTGAGCGTCGACATCAACGGGCCCAAGGGTGACGGCAAGCCGAGCAGCTCGGTCGTCATCATCCTGGCTGTCACGGCGCTGTCCGTCGCGCCTGCCTTGCTGCTGCTCACGACCAGCTTCACCAAGATCTTCGTGGTGCTGAGCCTGACGCGGAACGCTCTCGGGCTGCAGTCCACCCCTCCCACCCAGGTGCTCGCGGGCCTCGCGCTGTTCCTCACCCTGTTCGTGATGAGCCCCGTGCTGACGCAGGTCAACCACGACGGCGTGCAGCCGTACCTCAAGGGGCAGATGACGCAGTCCCAGGCATTCGACGCCGGTGTGAAACCGTTGCGCCAGTTCATGGTGAGCCACACGCGCTCCGAGGAGCTCGCGCTCATCACGAAGGCCGCTCAGCAGCCGCGGCCGAAGAACGCCGCCTCGGTGCCGCTGTCCACGCTCGTGCCCGCGTTCGTGCTGTCGGAGCTGCGGAGCGCCTTCGTCATCGGCTTCGTGGTCTTCGTGCCCTTCCTCGTCATCGACATCGTCGTGGCCGCGGTGCTGATGTCGATGGGCATGATGATGCTGCCGCCGGTCACCATCTCGCTGCCGTTCAAGATCCTGCTGTTCGTGCTCGTGGACGGCTGGGGTCTGATCGTGCAGTCCCTCGTCGCGAGCTATCGGTAGGCCGCCGTGCAGGACCAGACCGTCATCGAGATCGGGCTCGGCGCGATCCTCCTCGCCGCCAAGCTCGCCGCTCCGCTGCTGCTGACCGCGTTGGCCGTGGGGTTCGCCATCTCGCTCTTCCAGTCGGTGACCCAGATCCAGGAGGTCACGCTGAGCTTCGTGCCGAAGGCGATCGCTGTGGCCGTCGCGATCGTCGTGTGCGGCAACTGGATGCTGCACGAGGCGGTGTCGTTCACCACGGAGCTCTACCTGCGGATCCCGAGCATCCTGTCCGGCGGCTGAGGCGGCGCCCGTGACCCTCGACCTGCCTGCCGAGATGCTCCTGGCCGCCCTGCTGGCCAGTGTGCGGGCGGCCGCCTGGCTGATGGTGGCCCCGCCGTTCTCCAGCCGGGCGATCCCGCTCCCGGCGAAGGCGCTCCTGTCCGTGGCGATCAGCCTGCCGGTGCTGCCGCACGCGGTGCGCGGCGTGCCGTCCCTGGAGATCGCCTCGATCGTCTCCGCGGTGGTGCTGCAGGTCGCGGTCGGAGCGGCACTCGGCTTCCTCTGCTACCTGATCTTCCTGGCCGTGCAGGTGGCCGGCGACCTGATCGACGTCTTCGGCGGCTTCTCGCTCGCCTTCGCGTTCGACCCGTTGCAGCAGACCGGCTCGTCGGTCTTCGGTCGGCTGTACCAGTGGACGGCGCTCGCGCTGCTCCTCGCGTCCGGGGGTTACCTCATCGTGCTGCGCGGCTTCCTCCGGACCTACCGCACGATCGCGCTGGACGGGGGACTGGGACAGGGTCCGCTGCTCAGCACGCTCACCAGCGGCGTGGGGCAGATGATGCTGTCCGCCGTCCAGATCGCCGCGCCGCTGCTCGCCGTCCTCTTCCTGGCCGACGTGGCCCTGGGCCTGCTCACCCGCGTCGCGCCAGCCCTCAACGCCTTCGCCATGGGCTTCCCGTTCAAGATCCTGCTGACCCTGCTGCTCGTCGGTGCCGCCTTCGTCGGGCTGCCCGGCGTGGTCGACGGCCTGGTGCAGCGCATCGGCCACGCCCTCGTCGCCGTGACGGGCGGGTGAGCCATGGCGTCCGGTGACAGCGACAAGACCGAGAAGCCGACACCGAAGAAGCTGCGCGAGGCCCGCAAGGAGGGCAACGTCGCACGTAGCCAGGACGTGTCGGCGTGGGTCGGGCTCCTCGCGGCGAGCGTGATCCTGCCGCTGCTGGGACGCAAGGCCGCCGATCTGCTCGAGACCCTGCTCTTCACGGGCATGACCGTGATGAAGGACCCGACGCCGGAGCGCGCCGTCGCCCTGCTCGGTGACGGCCTGCACGGAGCGTTCATGACCTGGCTGCCCCTGGGCGGGGTCACCGTGCTCGTCGCCGTGGCCGCCACCGGTATGCAGGGCGGTATCCACGCTGCCACGAAGAAGATGAAACCGAAGTTCTCGCACCTGAGCCTGATCAAGGGCGTCAAGCGGCTGTTCGGCCCGATGGCGCTGTGGGAGGCCGTCAAGGTCCTCGTGAAGACGGGAACGCTCGGCATCGTGCTCTGGGCCGTCGTAAGTCGCGTCGCTCCGGACCTCGTCGGCCTGTCCGCCGCGCCACTGGGGTCCACCCTCGCCACGACGGGCTCGGCCGTGCTCACCTTGGTGCGCGCCAGCATCGTGGCGGGCCTCGTCATGGCGGTCGCGGACTACGTCGTGCAGAAGCGGCGCGTCGACAAGCAGCTGCGCATGAGCAAGCACGAGATCAAGCAGGAGATGAAGCAGAGCGAGGGCGACCCGCTGCTCAAGGGCGCCGTCCGGTCCCGGCAGATGGCCATGAGCCGCAACCGCATGATGTCCGACATCGCCCAGGCGGACGTCGTCGTGGTCAACCCGACGCACGTGGCTGTGGCCCTTCGCTACGAGCCCGGGAAGGGTGCCCCTCGGGTGGTGGCGAAGGGCGCAGGCGCCATCGCGGCGGCCATCCGCGAGCGGGCGACCGAGCACCGTGTGCCCATGGTCGAGAACGTCCCCCTGGCGCGAGCGCTGCACCGCGCGTGCGAGATCGGCCAGGAGGTGCCGGCCGAGCTGTACGGCGCCGTCGCCCAGGTCCTCGCGTTCGTCATGCAGCTGCGCTCCCGCGGTGCCGCTGCCGGCATCCACCGACCGCCGGCGGTCACCGCGCGAGCCAGCTAACCGCCAACCCCGTTTCGCGCGAAACGCGGCACGGCAGTGGCTCGGAGTGCCCGCATTCGCGCGAAACGCGGGCTGCCCGGGTACCCCGCTCAAGTTGCCGGAGCGACCTGCCGAGACCACCACCGTGGACCGGCTCGTCCGGACCGCACCGCCAGGACGGCGACCCACGGCCACGGACGGGCCACCGCACGGAGATCCACCGCACCCCCGGTGCGTGATCTCGCTTCGACGCAGTCCCGCACCCGCGGGCGGAAACGAGACGCGTGAAGACCCGTCCGAGTCAGCTCGCCCTGCCGATCGGCATCGTCGGCATCGTCCTGCTCCTCGTGGTCCCGCTGCCCGCAGCGGTGCTGGACCTGCTGATCGCCTTCAACATCACGGCCGCGATCGCGATCCTGCTGGTCGCCGTCTACGTCAGGCGGCCGCTCGAGTTCTCGTCCTTCCCGGCGCTCATCCTCGTGATGACCCTGCTGCGCCTGGGCCTCAACGTGTCGGCGACCCGCCTGGTGCTGCGTGACGGCTACGCGGGCAAGGTCATCGACTCGTTCGGGCACTTCGTCGTCGGCGGCTCGCTGGTCATCGGCCTGGTGATCTTCCTCATCCTGGTCGTCATCCAGTTCGCGGTGATCACCAACGGTGCCGGCCGGGTCGCCGAGGTCGGCGCGCGGTTCACCCTCGACGCCATGCCGGGCAAGCAGATGGCCATCGACGCCGACCTCAACTCCGGGTTGATCGACGAGGACCAGGCCCGTCGTCGTCGCGCCGACGTCGCCGCAGAGGCCGACTTCTACGGCGCCATGGACGGTGGCTCGAAGTTCGTCAAGGGTGACGCGATCGCGGCCATCGTCATCACGCTGATCAACCTGGTGGGCGGCTTCGCCATCGGCATGATCCAGCGCGGGCTGTCTCCGGCCGAGGCCCTGCACACCTACAGCCTCCTGACGATCGGCGACGGCCTGGTCTCGCAGATCCCGGCCCTGCTGCTCTCCGTGGCGACCGGCCTCATCGTGACCCGCTCGACCACGCACGGCGACATGGGCAGCGACGTCGCCAACCAGATCTCGGCTCAGCCCCGGGCGCTGTACATCGCGGGCTGCTCGGCCATCGGCATCGCGCTCCTTCCTGGCCTGCCCAAGCTGCCGTTCGTCGTCATCGGCGCCGTCGTGCTCCTCGTCGCACAGCGCGCCAAGTCCGCGGCGGACGCGGCGGCCGAGCTCGCCGAGGTGGACGAGCCAGAGGCGCTCGAGAGCGCCGACTCGCCCGAGGCGCTGCTGGGGGAGATGCGCATCGACCCACTCGAGGTCGTCCTCGCCCCGGACCTGGTCGACCTCGTCGACACCGGTGTCGGTGGCGACCTGCTCGACCGCGTGCGCTCGTTGCGGCGCAAGCTGGCGCTGCAGCTCGGCCTGGTCATGCCGCCGGTGCGCACGCGTGACAGCCTCGACCTGCCGCCGTCCGGCTACGCGATCCGGATCAGCGGTGTGGAGGTCGGCGCCGGCCAGGCCCCGCCCGGCCACGTGCTGGCCATCGGCGACCAGCTGGACGCCCTGCCCGGCCGAGCGACCACAGAGCCCGTCTTCGGTCTGGCCGGCAAGTGGGTGCCCCTGGAGGTACGAGGTCAGGCGGAGCTCTACGGCGCGACTGTCGTCGACCGCGCGTCGGTGCTCATCACCCATCTCGCCGAGGTCGTGCAGACGCACGCCGCACGGCTGCTCGGCCGCGAGGACGTGCGCGCCCTGGTCGAGAGCGTGCGCCGGAGCCACCCGGTCGTCGTCGAGGAGCTCACGCCCGCGCTGATGACCACGGGTGACGTGCAGCGGGTGCTGCAGGCACTGCTGGCCGAGGGCATCTCCATCCGAGACCTGGTGCGGATCTTCGAGGCACTGTCCTCGCGGGCGAAGTCCGGTCTCGACCTGGACGGACTCGTCGAGGCGGCTCGCACGGCGCTCGGCCCCGCCGTCAGCGGCACCTGGGCCCGGGACGGGGTGCTCCAGGTCCTCACCCTCGACGCCGGCCTGGAGCAGCGCCTGCTGGAGGCGGTGCGTCCGGGGGAGCAGGGGGCGGCGCTCTCGCTCGACGCCACCACGGTGGAACGCCTGGTGGACGGTGCGGGCCGGGCCCTCCTGCGAGCCGAGGGCCAGGGCCAGTCCCCGGTGCTGGTCTGCGCCCCGGCGGTGCGCGCACCCCTGCGCCGGCTCCTGCAGCCGCACGTGCCACGGCTGCCGGTCCTCTCCTACGCGGAGATCGACCCGGCCCTGACCATCGAGACGACAGGAGTGGTGAACGATGCCGCAGCGATTGCTGCTTGAGGGCTCGGACATCGACGAGCTGCTGCTGCGTGTCCGGAACGAGCACGGGCCGCAGGCCACGATCGTGCACGCCGAGCAGAAGCTGGTCGGGGGAGTGGCCGGGTTCTTCGCCCGCCGGCGCTACGAGCTCGCCGTGCAGGTGGACGACGCGCGGGGGGACGACGGGCAGGGCGACGACGTGCAGGGCGACGCGCCGCCCCGCTCGTTCGAGGACCTGCTCGCCGACGCGGACGGTGCCGACGGGGGCGACGGCGCCCGGGCGCCCGTGATGCCGCCGAGGCAGGGACGGCGGGTGTCGACGCAGTCGCCGCAGTTCGAGGACCTGCTGACCTCTCTGGTGGCCCGCGCCGAGCGGGCGCCGGATGTCGCGCACCTGCCGGCGGACCGCGCCACGCCCGAGCCCTCGTCAGGTCCGCCGGCCTCGGGCGTGCCGACGTCCGGCGCCGTGCGCGGTGCCGACGGCCGCGGCTTCACTCCCTCGCGGTCGGCCCTCGAAGGCCTGGGCCTGCCGGGTGACCGGGTGCCAGCGCGCCCTGCCACCGACCCGCGGACGGCGGTGCTGGACGTGCTCGCCCAGCTGCCGGTCGCGCCGTCCGGCCGGCTCTGGGGAACGACGGTGGTCGTCGGCCCGCCGGACCTGGCCCGGCGGGCGGTCGAGGCCATCGCGGAGCACACCGGAGGCACGGGCGCCGAGCCGTTGGTCGCGACCAGCGGGTCGCCGTCGTCCGCCGACCTGGCCGTCCGGGCGTCCGCCCTCTGCACGACCCACGGCGCCGCCGTCGTCGTCATCGAGACGCCGGCCACGCGCGCCGCAGCCCGACGTGCCGGAAAGCTCGTCGCCGGACTCGGGCTCGGCACGGTCGTGGCGGCCGTGGACGCGACGCGCGACGTCGACGCCACTCGGGAATGGCTCGCCGAGCTGGGCGCCGCCGGGAGGCACGTCGACCAGGTCGCCGCGTTCGACGTCGCGGAGTCCCCGCGACCGCTGGCGCTGCTGGGGCTCGGTCCGCAGGTCGCGTGGGTCGACGGCAGACCCGCCACCGTGGGCACCTGGGCGGCTCCGTGCCTCGACCGGCTGATGTCCGGACAGGACGGCGCCTGACGGGGACGACGCGCGGGGCATCGGGTTCCGCCTCAGTGGCGGGGACGAGGTCGGCACCTATGCTGAGGCGGTGCTCGTACTGACCCGACGCATCGGCGAGAGCCTCGTCATCGGTGATGAGATCGTCCTGCGGGTGCTCGACGTCAAGGGTGACGTCGTGCGCCTCGGCGTCGACGCCCCGCGGCACGTGAAGGTCCACCGGCAGGAGGTCTACGACGCCGTGAGCGCGGCGAACCGCGACGCCGCCGCACGCGCGACCGACGCGGACGCCGACGCCCTGCGCGCGGCGCTGCAGCGCGCGAGGCGCTGACCGCTCGCGCGGCGGGCCGACTCACCCGATGGGGGGACTCAAGAACGTCTCGGGCGCGGCCGACGAAGTGAGGGTGACGACCGTGTCAGCCACCATGAGGACGACCTCGGCGACCATGCTGGCGCGGCAGCCCATCGTCGACCGCACCGGTGCGTGTCATGGTTACGAGCTGCTCTTCCGCGGCGGCCCGCCTCCGACGGAGGCGACCGAGGACGACCGGGCCACCGCAGGGGTGCTCGTCGCGGCTGCGTGCGACATCGGGTGGGAGCTGCTCGGCGGTGGCCGACCCCTCTACCTCAACGTCGGTACCGGGCTGCTGTTCGACAGCGTGCTGGAGATGACTCCGCCCGAGGTGACGGTGCTCGAGGTGCTCGAGCGCATCACCGTGGACGGTGCGCTCGTCGAACGGCTCGCCGAGCTGCGGGCCCGCGGCTTCCGCCTCGCCCTCGACGACTTCGTCCCCGGCTCGCCCGCTGAGGTCCTCGTCGAGCACGTCGACGTCGTCAAGGTCGATGTGCTGGAGGTGCCGCAGCAGGACTGGCCGCGCGTGGTCGCGTCTGTCCACGAGCGGGGTGCGCTCGCCGTCGCCGAGAAGGTCGAGAGCGAGACGGCGCACGAGGCCGCCATGGGCGCCGGGTTCGACCTCTTCCAGGGCTACTGGTACGCGCGCCCGACGATCCAGCGCTCGATGGCGATGACGCCGCAGCGGACGATCTGCCTGCGCCTCATGGGCGTGCTCATGCAGCCGGAGCCCGACCCCAAGGAGATCGAGGCGCTCGTCAGCTCGGACGCGGCCCTCGTGGTGCGGACGTTGCGCATGGCGAACAGTGCGGCGGCCGGAGCGCGCCGCACCATCGACTCGGTCCGTCAGGCCGTGGTCATGGTCGGCCCCAAGACGTTGGCCGGTTGGGTCGCCCTGATGGTGATGGCGCAGGACCCGGGCGACAACCCCCTCATCGCCACCGAGGTGCTGGTGCACGCGCGCGCCTGCGAGATCGTCGCGTCGAACGAGACGCCCGCGTTGGCGGGTCAGGCGTTCCTCGCGGGCCTGACGCTCGGGCTGGTCGAGCGCGCCGGCGTGCCCGCGGTCGAGCTGCTCGACCTGCTGGGGGCGTCCGGTGCCATCCGCGACGCCGTGCTCTCGCGCAGCGGTGCCCTCGGTCGCCTGGTCGACGACGTCGATGCGCACCTCTGCGGCCGGGAGCCGGATGCGCCGATCGCTGTGCAGCTCGCGCACCTGGCGGCGGTGGCCTGGGTCGGCGAGCTGCAGCGCCTCGTCTGACAGCGATTGCCCCGGACGAGTGAAGTCCGGGCCCCGACGTGCCGATGTGTCGGGTATCCGGTGTGCACGAGTCCCGGGTCCAGCGACACGAGCGGAAGAGGCAGGGCGTGGACAACAGCGAGGTCCTGATGGCGGAGGCCTACGACGAGGGCGTCGTCTCCCAGGTGATCCGGCCGGCTGCGATCGTGCCCGAGGAGGCCGCCCGGGCCGTGCTCGTCGAGCTCGCGCTGCGTGACGTGCAGAACGGTGGCGTCTGGCAGTCCGAGCCGCAGCTGTGGAGCCTCTACGACCGCCCCTGGCACGGTTACGACAACCCGGCGGGCGCCGAGCTCATCGGTAGCATCCAGGTGGCTTACGGCACGCCCACGAAGTACGAGATCACGATCTACCGGGTCACAGTCACCCGTTTCGGCACCGAGAACGGCTGGAGCGTGAACTCGCTGACCGACGCGGCCCTCGGGTTCGGCGGGCTCACGCTCGACGAGTGCCCGCGGGCCACCCTGCAGGCGCCTCCGAAGCCCTTCACCTTCTGACGCCCCGCCACTGGTGCCAGTGGTGCTGATGAGGCACACTGGTCGGGTACGCCAGACGTGCGCAGCGCGCACGCGCCGGCACGCGGAACGAGGCCGTTGGGGAAGACGTCCCTCGCAACCGTGGAGGTCGGTATGTCTGGTGCGATGTCGCGCGGCGTCGTGTACGTGCACTCCGCGCCTCCTGCGCTGTGCCCGCACGTCGAGTGGGCCGTGGGTGGTGTGCTGGACCAGCGCGTCACCCTGGAGTGGACAGGCCAGCCGGCCGATCCCGGCACCTGGCGTGCCGAGCTCTCCTGGCAGGGGCCGTCCGGCACGGGCGCCCGCCTCGCCTCTGCTCTTCGCGGCTGGGCGCACCTGCGCTTCGAGGTGACCGAGGAGCCGAGCGCCCTCGCCGACGGTGCCCGTTGGAGCCACTCGCCGTCCCTCGGCATCCACCACGCCGTCGTGGGTGTCCACGGCGACGTGCTCGTGGGCGAGGACCGGCTGCGCGCCGCCATCGCCACGGCCGGGTCCGACCCGGTCCTGCTGAGCGCTGAGCTCGACCGCGTGCTCGGCCGGGCCTGGGACGACGAGCTCGAGCCGTTCCGGTACGCCGGTGACGGGGCGCCGGTGCGCTGGCTGCACCGGGTCGGCTGAGCACCCACCACCAGCCCGGACGACGACAGCCGGCACCCGCTCGGGTGCCGGCTCTCGCCCGTGCTGCCCTGTGCTGCGGGGATCAGCCCACGTGGACCGGCTGCTGCCCGTCGCCGGCGACCGTCTCGTGCGAGACGTTCAGGCCGAGGAGCACGATCACCGCACCGCCGAGCACCATGGCGGCGGCGACCAGGAAGGCCCGGGTCGCGCCGTGCGTCTGGGCCTGGAGGGCGATCTGGTGCTGCAGCGCCGTGAGCTGGTCGTGCGTCACGCCGCCGCCGGAGGCCTTGGCCTGGAGAGCGGTGACCAGCTCGGCGGCCTTGTCCTTGCCTGCGGACACCGCGACCGTGCTCAGCGTCGCCAGCCCGATCGAGCCGCCCACCTGCTGCATGGTGTTGAGCACGGCCGACCCCACGCCGGAGTCCTCGTTGGCCACGCCGCTGACCGCGGTCAGCGTGAGCGGGACGAAGGTCAGGCCCAGGCCGACCGACAGCAGCAGGATGTACGGAAGGAGGCCCGACAGGTAGGTCGAGTCCACCGCCAGTCGGCTGAAGCCGAACATGCCGCCAGCGGCGAGGACGCCACCTGCGCCGGCGATCCACCGGGGGTCGACCCGCGACATCAGCGCCGAGGCGATCTGGGCGGCGACGACGATGCCCACGCTGAACGGCAGGAACGACAGACCGGCCTTCAGGGCGCTGTAACCGAGCACCTGCTGCACGAACAGGCCCAGGAAGTAGAACATCGCGAACATGCCGGCACCCACGACGAGCATGGCGACGAAGCTGACCGCCCGGGTGCGGTCCGCCAGGATGCGGAACGGCATCAGCGCGTGCCGCGCGCGGGCCTCGATGAGGCCGAACAGGAGAAGCAGCGCAACGCCGGTGACGATGGTGCTGAGAGTGGTGACGTTGCCCCACTCCGTCGTGGCCGCGTGGGTCAGGCCGTAGACCAGCGACACCAGACCGGCGGTGCCGGTGACGGCACCGGGGAGGTCGAAGCTGCCCTTCTGGCGCTCCGACTCACCGAGGAACCTCGGAGCCAGGAGCACGACGGCGAGACCGATGGGGACGTTGATGAACAGCGTCCACCGCCACGAGTACTCCGTGAGGACCCCGCCCAGGATGAGTCCGATGGCCGCCCCAGCGCCGGACATCGCGGCGTAGACCCCGAACGCCCGGTTGCGGGCCGGCCCCGCGGGGAACGTGGTCGTGATGAGCGACAGCGCTGTCGGGGAGGCGATGGCGGCGCCGACGCCCTGCAGCACCCGGGCCGCGAGCAGCTGGCCCTCGCTCTGGGCGAGGCCTCCGAACAGCGACGCCACGGCGAACAGGCCGACGCCGATCATGAACATCCTGCGGCGGCCGAGCAGGTCGCCGGAGCGTCCGCCGAGCAGCAGCAGACCGCCGAAGGCGAGCGTGTAGCCGTTGACGACCCACGAGAGGTTCGCGGGCGTGAAGGCGAGCGCGGACTGGATGTGGGGGAGCGCGATGTTCACGATCGAGCCGTCGAGCACGACCATGAGCTGGGCCGCGCTGATGAGCGCAAGCGCCAGCCCCAGGTGACGGTGGCCGTGTCCGGCGTCCGCCGTTGTGTCGCCGTGGCCGACTATCCCGGGCACGGGCGGGTGCTGCTCAGGCAGCACCGGGTCGGTGGTGGAGGTGTCGATGGACATGGGGGTTCCTTCGGGGGTTGTCAGGGCGTGCGGGGCTCGCGAGGGCGCGGCCGGGTGCGCCACGGCAGCAGCGCGTGGCGTGGTGACGTCAGGGCAGGGAGCGGGCTACCGGCGACAGGCCGGCAGGACGACCTCGTCCACGACGCGTTCGATGAATGCCTCGTCGACCTTGGCCTGGAGGACGAGCTGGTGGTGGATGACCACCGCCGGCAGGATCGAGGCGAGCAGCTGCGGGTCGACGTCCGCGCTGGTCTCGCCTCGCTCCTTGGCGCGCTCGAAGACCTCCCGGGCGACCGCGAGGCGGGGACCCAGGAACAGTCGATGGAACGCGTCGGCCAGCTCAGGCTCCCGCGGGAGGGCAGTCACGAGGCTCACGAGCACGGACATGGGGACCGTGTCCGTCAGGCCGCCGATGCCGTACGACATCGCCAGCAGGTCTCCGCGCAGGGTGCCCGTGTCGACGACCGGCGGCGCGGGACAGGCCTTGGCCCGCGACACGGCATCGACCACGAGGTCGGCCTTGGACGCCCACCGGCGGTAGAGCGTGGCCTTGCTGGCCTTGGCCGCGGTGGCCACCGCGTCCATGGTCAGCCGGTCGTACCCCACCTCTGCCAGCAGCCGCAGGGACGTCGCGAAGATCTCCTCCTCGCGCTCGCCCTCGATCCTGGGGCGGGAGCGCTCGTCGGTCCGGACCGCCATCACGCCACCTCCTCGGGTCGCCGGTGCGTCACTCGCTCACATGAAACGAAACGGTTTCGTTCCATGACGAGACTAGACCCGGTGATCGTCGAGGTGCAACCCGGTTGTCGGTGCGTCTCACGGGCTGGCGGCCGGAGACCTCACAGCGGGATGTTGCCGTGGTGCGCCTGCCCGGCCGGCGCCCCAGCGATGGCTGACGCCAGCGCGGTGCGCGTGGCCGAAGGCTCGACGACCTCGTCGACCACACCGATCTCGACGGCGCGGGGCAGGCCACCGGCGAGCACCTCGTGCTCAGCGGCCAGCTCGGCCTCGACGTCGGCTCGGGCGTCGTCGGGCACCTCAGCGAGACGACGGCGATGGAGGATGCGGACCGCGGCGACGGCACCCATCACGGCGAGCTCGGCGCCCGGCCACGCGAAGACCCGCGTCGCGCCGAGAGAGCGGGAGTTCATCGCGATGTACGCGCCGCCGTACGCCTTGCGCGTCACCAGCGTCACGCGGGGCACCGTGGCTTCGGCGAACGCGTGCAACAGCTTGGCGCCGCGTCGGACGACGCCGTCCCACTCCTGGCCGACGCCCGGGAGGTACCCGGGGACGTCGACGAGGACGATGAGCGGCACTCCGAAGGCGTCGCACATGCGGACGAAGCGCGCAGCCTTCTCGGCGGACGACGAGTCGAGGCAACCACCGAGCCGCAGGGGGTTGTTGGCGATGACGCCGACCGTGCGCCCGCCGAACCGACCCAGCGTCGTCGTGATGTTCGGGGCCCAGCGCGGGTGCAGCTCGACGGTCGTGGCGGGGTCGTCGAGCAGGTTCTCGACGAGGGGGTGCACGTCGTACGCGCGCTTGCGGGACTCCGGCAGCAGCGCGGCCAGGTCCCGATCCGCCGCGGACTCGACGTCGAGGTGGCCCTGCGCGCCGAGCAGCGCGGTGAGCAGCTGCGCCCGCTCGTAAGCCTGCTCGGTGGTCTCGGTGACCACGTGGACGACGCCCGACCGGCGCCCGTGCGGCTCCGGGCCGCCGAGACGCAGCGCGTCGACGTTCTCGCCCGTGACCGAGCGGACGACGTCCGGGCCCGTCACGAACACGCGGCCGTCGGGGCCGAGGATGACGATGTCGGTCAGTGCCGGACCGTAGGCCGCACCACCGGCCGCCGCGCCGATCACCACGGAGATCTGCGGCACGCGGCCGGAGGCCCTCGTCATGATGGCGAAGACCCGCCCGACCGCGTGCAGCGAGACGACTCCCTCACGCAGCCGCGCGCCGCCCGAGTGCCAGAGGCCGACCACCGGGACCCCGTCGGCCAGGGCGCGCTCGTAGGCCGCCAGCACGACGTCGCAGCCGGCCTCGCCCATGGCGCCACCCTGGATGGTGGCGTCGCTCGCGAACGCGACGGCCGGCGTGCCCCCGACGGTGCCGCGGCCCGCCAGCATGCCGCTGTCGTCGCGAGCCGTGATGAGCTCGAGCGAGCCGTCGTCGAAGAACGTCCTCAGGCGCAGCTCGGGGTCGCGTGGGTCCAGCTGGACGGTCACGTCGTCCTCGCTCACCGAGGTGCCGGACCCCCCGGCGGTCGCCGCCGTCACGATGCCGACCGGATGGCGAGCGCCACGTTGTGGCCGCCGAAACCGAACGAGTTGTTCAGGGCGACCAGCGGTCCCTCCGGCAGCGATCGTGGTTTGTCCAGGACGACGTCCAGCTCGATCTCGGGGTCGAGCTCGGTGACGTTGATGGTGGGCGGCGCGAGCCGGTTGCGCAGCGCCAGGATGGCGAGGATCGACTCCACGGCCCCCGCCGCGCCGAGCAGGTGGCCCGTCATGGACTTCGTCGCCGAGACGGCCACGTGGTCGGTCTCGCCGCCCAGAGCGCTGCGGATCGACACGGACTCGGCGACGTCGCCCACCGGGGTCGAGGTGGCGTGCGCGTTGATGTGCACGACGTCGGCGGGTCGCGCGTCGGCGTTCGCGAGCGCCTGCTGCATGGCGCGGGCTGCCCCCGCGCCGACGGGGTCCGGCGCGGCGATGTGGTGCGCGTCCGCGGTCATGCCCGCCTGGTAGACGAGGCCGTAGATGGTCGCGCCGCGGGCGCGGGCGTGCTCCTCGGACTCCAGCACGACCATGCCGGCTCCCTCGCCCAGCACGAAGCCGTCGCGGCTGACGTCGTAGGGGCGGCTGGCGTGCGCCGGGTCGTCGTTGCGGGTCGACAGGGCCTGCATGGCGGCGAAGCCCGCGATCGGCAGATGGAGGATCGCGGCCTCGGTGCCGCCCGCGACGACGACGTCAGCGCGGCCGGAGAGGATCATGTCGACGCCGTAGCCGATGGCCTCGGCGCCGGACGCGCAGGCGCTCACCGGCGTGTGGACGCCGGCGCGAGCGTCGAGCTCGAGGCTGACCGCCGCGGCGGGCCCGTTGGGCATGAGCATCGGCACGGTCAGCGGGAAGACCCGGCGCGGGCCCTTCTCGCGCAGCGTGTCGTACGAGCTGAGCAGGGTGTGCACCCCGCCGATGCCGGACGCGACGACGACACCGAGACGCTCGGGCTCGACCCCGGAGGCACCCGAGTCAGCCCAGGCCTCGCGCGCCGCGACGAGCGCGTACTGGCCAGCCGGGTCGAGGCGCCGCGTCTCCACCCGCGAGAGCTGCTCGGACGGCGGCACGGCGACCGACGCCGCAAAGGTGACGGGCAGGTCGAGCTCGGTGACCCACGGCTGGGTGAGCGTGCGGGCGCCGGAGACGCCGTCGAGCGCGGCCTGCCAGGTCGTGGCGACGTCACCACCGAGGGGGGTGGTGGCGCCGAGACCGGTGACGACGACGTGCCGGGTCTGGCTGGTGACCATCGCGGTCTGCTCCTTGTGGGGGCGGTGGTGCGGGGAAGTGACGGGTGGGCTGGTGACGCGAGAGGTGCGAGCGCCCCGGACGGCCGCCGTGGGAGCGGCGCGCCGTCCGGGGACGGGACGTCAGCTCAGCCCTGCGCCTGCTGGATGTACGCGACGGCATCACGCACGGTCGACAGGTTCTTGACGTCGTCGTCGGGGATCCGGACGCCGAACCGCTCCTCGGCGTTGACGACGATGGTCATCATCGACAGGGAGTCGATGTCGAGGTCCTCGGTGAAGTTCTTGTCCATCTCCACCGAGTCGACCGGCAGGCCGGTCTCCTCGTTGACGATCTCGGCGAGACCGCTGAGGATCTCCTGCTCGCTGCTGGCCATGCGTGACACTCCTCGTTCGTGGCTGTCAGGTGGTCTGCCCGAGGTGACCCGCCGGGCGCGGGAGTGGGTGTGCGACCCGCGGCGGACGCTACCGCAGCGCGCCGTCAGGGAAGGGTGACGACCTGGGCCGCGTAGGACAGGCCGGCGCCGAACCCGATGAGCAGGGCGAGCCCGCCGTGGGGAGCCCGTCCGTCGCGCAGCATGCGCTCCATCGCCAAGGGGATCGAGGCGGACGACGTGTTGCCGGTCTCCGCGATGTCGCGCGCCACCGGCACGTGCGCCGGCAGCTTGAGCGCCTTGATCATCGAGTCGATGATGCGCATGTTGGCCTGGTGCGGGATGAAGGCGTCGAGGTCGTCGGCGGACACGCCCGCCTTCTCGAGCGCCTGCTGCGCCACCGGTGCCATCTGCCAGACCGCCCAGCGGAACACCGTCTGGCCCTTCATGGTGATGGCCGGCCACTCCACGTCGTGGTCGCGGACCGCGATCCAGCTGTCGCGCTGCTTGATCGCGTCCCACTGCTCGCCGTCCGAGCCCCACACGGTCGGGCCGATGGCTGGCACGTCCGACGGGCCGATGACGACGGCGCCGGCGCCGTCGCCGAAGAGGAAGGCCGACCCCCGGTCGTCGAGGTCGGTGAAGTCGGACAGCTTCTCGACGCCGACGACCAGCACGTGCTCGGCGCTGCCGCCGCGCACCATGTCGTTCGCCAGCGCGACGCCGTGGCAGAAGCCCGCGCAGGCCGCTGAGATGTCCATCGCGGCCGCGGGGGTCGCGCCGATCCGGTGCGCCAGGAGCGAGGCGCCGGACGGCGTCTGGAACGGGTGCGTGACCGTGGCCATCAGCACCGCGCCGATGCGGGACGCGTCGAGGCCGGCGTTCGCGAGAGCCTGCTCGGCCGCCGCCTGTGCCATGTCGACGACGCTCTCGTCGGCTCGGGCCCAGCGCCGCGTCACGATGCCGGAGCGCTCGCGGATCCACTCGTCGGACGAGTTGATCCGCGTCACCAGCTCGGAGTTCGGCACGACTCGCTCCGGACGGTAGCCACCGACCCCGAGGATGCGGGCGTGCGGGGCGCCGCTGGGCGGCGAGATCTGGACGCGGGACGTCGGGCTGTCAGTCATACGCGAGCCCCTTCGGGGTGGAGTCGGATGATCGGCTGGCCGGGCGAGACGGGGTCGCCGTCCTCCACGAGCCACTCCACGACGGTGCCCCCGTGCGGAGCGACGACGTCGTAGCGGTCACGCAGCGTCGACACGACGGCCACGGTGTCACCGCTGCCGACGGACGAGCCGGTCTCGTGCGCCGTGATCTGCACCGTGCCCTTGGCGGGGGCGACCACGAGCCGCCACGTCGGGTTCTGCGACAGGCCGCTGGGACCGCCGTGGCGGGCCACCATGTCGCGGGCCGCGTCGAGGTCGTCGGGGGTCTTGAGCGCCAGGGTCTCCACGTCGGGGAGCGCGCGCTTGACCAGCCCGGTGAGCGCACCGGCCGGCGGGATCTCGATGACGCCGGTGACGCCGAGGTCGGCCATCGTGTCCATGCACCGGTCCCAGCGCACCGGGCTGCTGACCTGGCTGACGAGCCTGCGCAGCACCTCACGGCCGTCGTGGACGACGGTGCCGTCCGCGTTCGAGAGAAGCCGGGTGCGGGGGTCGTGGGTCGTCATCGCCCGGGCGTACCGCGCGAGGACGTCGACGGCCGGCCGCATGTGCTCGGTGTGGAAGGCGCCCGCGACCTGCAGCGGGATGATGCGCGCCTTCGCGGGGCCGTCGTCGGCCAGCGCCGCCAGCTGGTCCATCGTCCCGGCGGCGACGACCTGACCGGCGCCGTTGACGTTGGCGGCCGTGAGGCCGTGACGCTCGAGGACCGAGGACACGTCGTCGGGGTCGCCGCCGATCACCGCGGTCATACCCGTGGGCGTCACCGCGCTGGCCTCCGCCATCGCGGCCCCGCGCTCCCGCACGAACACCATGGCCTGCTCGGCCGAGAGGACGCCGGCGCCCGCCGCCGCCGTGATCTCACCGACGCTGTGACCGGCGCCGGCTGCCACCTGACGGAACGCGTCGGCCGGGTGCGGGAACAGGGCGAGCAGCGAGACGAGGCCGCTGGCGACGATGAGGGGCTGCGCGACGGCGGTGTCGCGAATGGTGTCGGCGTCCGACTCAGTGCCGTGGCGGACCAGGTCCATGCCGGCAGCGGCGGACAGCCAGTGCAGCCGGTCCTCGAAGCCTGGGACCTCGAGCCAGGGACGGAGGAAGCCGGGCTTCTGCGACCCCTGACCGGGGCAGGCGATGACGAGCACGTTCTCTACCTTCCCGGGTGACGCCGCGCGCCCGGGCTGTCGACGGGGACGAAGGATCGGCGAGCGCTTTGGAGGTTTCCTACAACGGTGGGGTCCCGGCGTCCGGGCGAGGTGAAGGGTCCGTGACGATGCTGGGGCGACGTGGTGCCTCCGAGAGCCGACCGAGTGCGGTGGCCAGCTGCACGACGTAGGCGTCCCGGCCGTGGGTGACGTCGTAGCCGCAGACGTCGGCAGCCCGCCGCAGCCGGTACCGCACGGTGTTGGGGTGCACGAAGAGCCGCCGGGCCGACCCCTCGAGGGAGCCGCCGGTCTCCAGATAGGTGGAGACGGTGTCGAGCAGCGTCGCCCCGGCCGCTTCCAACGGACGGTGCACGCGGTCCACCAGCGCCCTCCGGGCGGCGGCGTCGCCGGCCAGGACGCGCTCCGGCAGCAGGTCGTCGGCGAGCACGGGTCGAGGAGCGTCGGGCCACGCGCGCGCCGCGACGAGGCCGGACAGGGCCGCCCGGGCGGACCGGCCGGCTGCGAAGAGGTGCGGCACCACCGGACCCACGACGACCGCGCCCGGGCCGAAGCAGTCGTCCAGCTCGGCGGCGGTGCGCAGCGGCTCGGTGACCCCGCCGAGAACGGCGACCAGCCGACCACCCTGCACGGCCGAAAGCGCGTCGACCTGCAGCCTCCGCGTGCGCCGTCGCAGCTGCTCGACGACCTCTGCAGCGCTGCGGGCAGCAGCGTTCCCGGCCACCACGACCACGCCGGTGACGGCGTCCCAGCCGAGCGCCGCGGCCCGCGACTGCAGCGCGTCGTCCGCCTCGCCGCGCAGGACGGCGTCGACGACCAACGACTCCAGACGCGCGTCCCAGGCGCCCCGTGCCTCCGCTGCCTGGGCGTACACCTCGGCGGCGGCGAAGGCGACCTCGCGCGAGTAGCGCAGCACCGCCTCACGCAGCGCCTGCTGCTCACCCGGCGCCGCGAGACCCTCCACCTCGTCCTCGACGACCGCGATGACCGTGCGCACGAGGTCGAGCGTCTGACGCAGGGTCACCGATCGGGTGAGCTCTCGCGGTGCCGTTCCGAACACGTCCGCCGTGATGGTCAGCGTGCCGTCGGGCTGACCGAGCCACGCGACGAAGGCGCCGATGCCCGCCTGCGCGACCAGCCCGACCCACGAGCGGTCCTCGGCCGACAGCGCCCGATACCACGGCAGGCTCGAGTCCATGCGGGTGCTGGCGGACCGCGACAGCCCGGCCATCGACCGCTCCACCCGCTGGCGAGTCGCGTCGGTCACCTGGCTGGGACCGGCCGCGTGCCGCGGTGGCGCGGTGGGCGCCTGCTCGTCGGCAGCTCGTGAGGGCGTCGCCACCCGGTCAGTGTAGGACCCGTCTTTGTCGGTTCGGTACAAGTGCAGACGAGGGGTGCGAGCCTCCGCCGCTGCCGTGCGTGGGCGTCGAGTGCGCTGTCTGGCGGTGCTGCCAGGCCCGAGTGGCGTTATGGTCGACAGGCGGATCTCCCGGGGGACCCCTGCGGGCTGCCGCGCCCTGGAAGTCCCGCATGGAGGTGCGCATGGGATTCTTGGACCGGGTCCGAGAACGCGTCCGACGCCGGGTCGCCGTGGTCGCCCCGACCGCGGCGCGACGCCGTACGACGCAGCACGTCGGGCCTTACACCGAAGAGGGGCTCCTGCGGTCGCGCCTCGAGGACGACCCCAACGACCGTGCCGCCTTCGCCGAGCTCGCCGAGATCGTGCGCTGCAACGCCGGCGAGGGGCACGAGGACGAGCAGCGGCCCCGAGCGATGGCCGACGCCGAGTGGGCCCTCGCCGAGGAGCTCGCCCACAGCCCGAGGGCCTGGTACCCGCTGATCGAGCTCGCCCGTCTCTCCGTGGACGACGACCTCGACGGTGCCATGCGTCGGCTGGCCACCGCCGCCGAGCGCGAGCCCACCGGCGAGGCGCTCGCTGAGAGCCTCGCCATGCTGCGTCGCCAGGGCAAGCTCGATGCGGCGCTCTCGCTCGGGGTGGGCCACTGGCGTCCGCGCGAGCACGTGCCAGCCGCCGGCCGGGAGCTCGTGCTGGCCGCGGTCGAGGCCGGTCGGCTCTCCGACGCACGGCGGCACCTGGACGTGCTGGCGCAGAACTCCGACACTGACGCCGTCACCGACCTGAGGATCGACCTCGACGCGCGCATGGCAAGCCGCCAGCGCTGAGCTCACGAGGCGCTGCGCGCTTCAAGGAGCTGTTGAGTGGTGCAGTCTCGCGCGCCGCGCCGGCGTGTCGCGCAAGACTGCATCACTCGAGCTGTGTCGGTCAGGCGTCGCCTCCCGAGTTGCCTGACGTGCCGGCCGTGACGTCGAGCAGCCGGTACTTCGTGGCCGCGTCACGCGGCACGGACGCCTCGACCTCACCGCGGGCCGCGAGCGACTGCAGCGCGCGGACGGCGATCGACGGGCCGTCGATGTGGAAGTGGCGGCGCGCTGCCGGCCGGGTGTCGGACAGCCCGAACCCGTCGGCGCCCAGCGTCGCGAAGTCGGTCGGCACCCAGCTGCGGATCTGGTCCGGGACAGCCTGCATGTAGTCGCTGACCGCGACCACCGGGCCCTGACGCCCGGACAGCTGCTGCGTCACGAACGGCACCCGCCGTTCGGCGTCCGGCTCGAGGAACGCCTTCCGGTCGGCCTCGAGGCCGTCGCGCCGCAGCTCGTTCCACGAGGTGACGCTCCAGACGTCGGCGTCGACGCCGAAGTCCTGGCCCAGCAGCTCCTGTGCCTCGAGCGCCCACGGCACCCCGACCCCCGACGCCAGCAGCTGGACCCGTGGCCGGCCGGTGCTCTCGTGGCCCGGACGCAGCAGGTACATGCCCTTGAGGAGCGCCTGCACGTCGAGGCCTTCCGGCTCCGCCGGCTGGACGAGCGGCTCGTTGTAGAGGGTCAGGTAGTAGAAGACGTTCTCCGGGTCGTCGCCGTACATGCGTCGCAGCCCGTCGCGCACGATGTGACCGATCTCGTAGCCGTACGCGGGGTCGTAGTACACGACCGCCGGGTTGGTCGACGCCAGCAGCGGCGAGTGCCCGTCGGCGTGCTGCAGCCCCTCGCCGGTCAGCGTCGTGCGTCCCGCCGTCGCACCCAGCAGGAAGCCGCGGGCCATCTGGTCGGCGGCGGCCCAGAAACTGTCGCCGGTCCGCTGGAACCCGAACATCGAGTAGAAGAAGTAGATCGGGATCATCGGCTCGCCGTGCGTGGCGTAGGACGTGCCCGCCGCCGTGAACGCTGCGACCGACCCGCCCTCGTTGATGCCGACGTGGAGGATCTGCCCGTCGGTGGCCTCCTTGTAGGCGAGCATCAGCTCGGCGTCCACCGAGACGTAGTTCTGCCCGTGCGGGTTGTAGATCTTCGCGGTCGGGAAGAACGAGTCCATGCCGAACGTGCGTGCCTCGTCAGGGATGATCGGCACGACGTGCCGGCCGAACTCCTTGTCGCGCATGAGGTCCCGCAGCAGCCGGACGAACGCCATCGTCGTCGCCACCTGCTGCTTGCCCGAGCCGCGCTTGACGACCTCGTACGCGCCGTCGTCGGGCAGCGTGAGCTTCGTGCCGCCGGTACGTCGATCCGGCAGCGAGCCGCCGAGCTTGGCGCGGCGCTCGAGCATGTACTTGATGGCCTCGTCGTCGAAGCCGGGGTGGTAGTACGGCGGGTTGTACGGGTCGGCCTCGAGCTGCTCGTCGGTGACCGGGATGCGCAGGCTGTCGCGCAGCAGCTTCAGGTCGTCGAGGGTCAGCTTCTTCATCTGGTGGGTCGCGTTGCGCCCGGCGAAGTGCGGTCCGAGCCCGTAGCCCTTGATGGTCTGCGCCAGGATCACCGTCGGCTGGCCGGTGTGCTTCATCGCCGCGTCGTAGGCGGCGTACATCTTGCGGTAGTCGTGGCCGCCGCGCTTGAGGCGCCAGATGTCGTCGTCCGAGA
>DASSTJ010000109.1:0-11386 GCA_035707965.1 Actinomycetales bacterium | reverse complement strand
TCGCCGCTCTGCTCGACCCTGTCCTGCTGTCCAGCGTGCCGACGTCGACGGCCGCGCCGGCGCAGCGCGTCGCCCGGGTGCTGCACGCCGGGGTGCGCGCCGCACAGGCGAGCGACGACGTGACGGCCGAGACCGTGCTGTGGGCGATCTGGTCGGCGTCCGGGCTGGCGGAGCCGTGGCGGCGCACGGCTCTCGCCGGCGGGCCGGCCGGGGCCCGGGCCGACCGCGACCTCGACGCCGTGGTGGCCCTGTTCGACGCGGCGGCTCGGTTCGTCGACCGGCTGCCGCACGCCGGCCCCCTCGAGTTCGTTCAGCACCTTCGGGGCCAGGAGGTACCCGGCGACACGCTGGTGGAGCGGGGCTCGGGGCACGACGCCGTCGCGCTCGTGACACCGCAAGGCGCCGCGGGCTCCCAGTGGCGCGTCGTCGTGGTGTGCGGTGTCCAAGAGGGTGTCTGGCCCGACCTGCGGCTTCGCGGGTCGCTGCTCGGCTCCGAGGTGCTCGTCGACCTGCTGACCGGCCGCGACCCCTCGCCTCGCGCTGCGCTCAAGGCGGTGCGGGACGACGAGACTCGGCTCTTCCACGTCGCCGTGAGCCGGGCGAGCGAGCACCTCGTCGTCACGGCGGTCCGCGACGAGGACGAGCAGCCTTCACCCTTCCTGGACCTCGTCCAGCCGTGGGACGACGCCGCCGAGAGGGTCCGGCCACTCACTGCGGCGCCCCGTCCGTTGGCGTTGCCCGCGCTGGTGGCCCGGCTGAGGCAGGTGGTGACCGACTCGACGTCGTCACCCACCCTCCGGGCCGCAGCAGCGCACGAGCTGGCGCGGTCGGCCCGCGCCGGAGTGCCGGGGGCCCATCCGGACGACTGGTACGGGCTTCAGCCGCTCAGCGACGACGCACCGCTCGCGACCGGACAGCCGGTGCGGATCTCGCCGTCCCGTGTCGAGGAGTTCGAGCGCTGTGCGCTGCGGTGGCTGCTGACGACCTCGGGCGGTCGCGCCCCGAGCTCGCGAGCGCAGCAGCTCGGCAACCTGGTGCACGAGATCGCGGCCGAGCACCCGGACGCCGACGAGCAGACCCTGACCGGCGAGCTGCACCGACGGTGGGGCCGTCTCGGCCTGGGCCAAGGCTGGGTCGCGGACAGCGACCGCGCACGGCTGGACCGCATGATCCGCAAGCTCGCCGACTACATCGCGCAGAACCGAGGCCGTTGGTCCCTGGTGGGCACCGAGCTGCCGTTCGAGGTGCTCGTCGAGCTGCCAGACGGGCCGGCCGTGCTGACGGGCCGGGTCGACCGGGTCGAGCAGGACGGTGAGGGCGCACTGCGAGTCGTGGACCTCAAGACCGGCAAGAGCTCCCCGGCCAACGGCGAGGTGCCGCGGCACGCACAGCTCGGCGTCTACCAGGTGGCGGTCGAGCACGGTGGCTTCACCGACGGCCGGGCGTCCGCCAGCGCGGGCGCCGCCCTGGTGCAGCTCGGCACCCCGGCCGTCAAGCACAAGGAGCAGCCGCAGCCGCCGCTCTCCGCCGACGAGGAACCGGGCTGGGCGAACGACCTCGTGAACCGGGTCGCCACGGGCATGGCCGGCGCCGAGTTCGCGGCCACCGTCGGCGACCTCTGCGCCGTGTGCCCGGTGCGCACGAGCTGCCCGGCGCAGTCCGACGGACGGACGGTCACCCAGTGACCGCCACGGTCTCGGGAGTCGGTACCCGGCCCTCCGCCGTCCAGATCGCCGAGGCGCTCGGGCAGCCCACGCCGACGGTCGAGCAGCAGGCGGTGATCGAGGCTCCGCTGTCGCCGCTGCTCGTCGTCGCCGGCGCCGGGTCCGGCAAGACCGAGACCATGGCCGCCCGGGTGGTGTGGCTCGTCGCGGGCGGCGACGTCCGGCCCGAGGAGGTGCTGGGCCTGACGTTCACGCGCAAGGCCGCCGCCGAGCTGGCGGAGCGCGTGCGACGCCGCCTGCGCCGCCTGCGCTCGACCGGACTCTGGACGCCTGGCCGACCTGCCGCGCCGTCAGCTGCCGCCGAGTCTGCTGGTGACGACGTGGCAGCGGGTGACGTCACCGTGTCGACCTACCACGCCTACGCGGGGCGCATCGTGGGCGAGCACGGGCTCCGGCTCGGCATCGAGGCCGAGTCACAGCTCCTCAGCGAGGCGGCCTGCTGGCAGCTCGCCAGCGAGGTCGTGGAGCGCTGGAGCGGCGAGATGGACGCCGTCGACAAGGCGACGTCCACGGTGGTGCGTGCCGTGCTCACGATGGCCGGCGAGTGCGCCGAGCACCTCCTCGAGCCGGAGGACGTCGACCGGTGGCTGGCGTCGCGCATCGCGGCGCTGGAGGCGTTGCCGTACAACGACAAGAAGGCCGACGGGCGGTACGCGCCGATCCGCGACCTGCTCACCGACCTGCGGGCGCGACGTCAGGTGGTGCCGCTCGTGCGCGCCTACGTCGACGCGAAGCGGGCGCGCGACAGCGTGGACTTCGGTGACCAGCTGGCGCTGGCCGCACGGCTGGCAGAGTCGGTCGGTCCGCTGGTGGCCTCCGAACGCGTGCGCTACCGGGCCGTGCTGCTCGACGAGTTCCAGGACACGAGCCACGCCCAGCTGACGATGCTGCGCGCGCTGTTCGGCGACGGGCACGGGGTGACGGCCGTGGGCGACCCGCACCAGTCGATCTACGGGTGGCGAGGAGCGAGCGCGGGCACGCTGGCCAGGTTCGCACGGCGGTTCACGGACGCCGAGGGGCAGCCGGCCGCGGTGCTGCCGCTGTCGACGAGCTGGCGCAACGACGAGGCGGTGCTGGCGGTGGCGAACACCGTCGCCGAACCCCTCAGGGCCGACCGCACCGTGCCGGTCGAGGTGCTGCACGCGCGGCCCAGCGCGGGCCTGGGTCAGGTCCAGACGCGGACCTACGCGACGCTCGAGCAGGAGGCCGAGGCGGTCGCCGACTGGGTGGCGGCGGCGTGGTGGGCCGACGAGCGCCGCCGGCTGCGGTCCGGTCGCAGCGCGGCCGTGCTGTGCCGCAAGCGCTCGCAGTTCGCGGTGCTCGAGGAGGCGCTCGCCGAACGCGGGCTGCCGGTGGAGGTCGTCGGCCTCGGGGGCCTTCTCAGCACGCCAGAGGTCAGTGACGTGGTCGCCGCGCTGCACGTCGTCCACGACCCGTCGCGCGGTGACCAGCTGATGCGGCTGCTGACCGGGCCGGCGGTGCGGCTCGGCCCTCGAGACGTCGTGGCGCTGGGTGGCTGGTCCCGCGAGCTGCACCGTCGCCGCTCCGGCGGGGCCTCGGGTGCACCGAGCGAGGCGGTCGACGAGGCGAGCCTGGTGGAGGCGCTCGACGACCTCCCGCCGGACGGCTGGCGCGACGCGGAGGGCCGTGGCCTCTCGCAGGAGGGTCGCAGGCGTCTGGCGCGCCTGGCCGGCACGGTGCGAGGGCTGCGTGGGCGCACCGCGCTGCCGTTGGCCGAGCTCGCGGCCGACGTCGAACGGGCGCTTCTGCTGGACGTCGAGGTCGCCGCGCGGCCGGGGCGAGCAGCTGCGGCGGCGCGAACCAACCTCGATGCGTTCGCGGACGTCGCCGACCGGTTCTCGGCGACGGCTGAGCGCCCGACGCTGGGGGCGTTCCTGGCCTGGCTCGAGACGGCCCGCGACCGGGAACGCGGCCTCGAGCCGGGCCTCGCCGAACCGGACGCCGACGCCGTCCAGATCCTCACCGTGCACGCCGCGAAGGGCCTGGAGTGGGACGTCGTGGCCGTGCCAGGACTGGTGGAGGGCACCTTCCCTGCGCGCACCGCCACGCCGTCGTTCGACGCTGATGCCGGCTGGCAGCTGGGCCCTGCCAAGGATCGTGGGTGGCTCGCCGACCTCGGCGCGGTCCCGCACGCGCTGCGCGGTGACCGCGACAGCCTGCCCGATGTCCGGTGGGACCTGGCCGCCACCCAGGCCGAGCTGCGTGACGAGCTGGCCGAGTACGAGCGGGCCGGTGGGGACCACGAGATCGACGAAGAGCGCCGGCTGGCGTACGTCGCCCTCACGCGCTCTCGTCAGGAGCTGCTGCTGACGGCTCACGTGTGGGGCGAGGGGTCGACGCCGCGGCTGCCGTCACGCTTCCTCGACGAGCTCGAGGGGCACCCTTCGGTCACGGTGGGGCCGCGGGCGCCGCTGCCGGACGGCCCCGAGGCTCCGAACCCGCGCACGCTCGAACCGTTCAGCCGCGGGTGGCCGTTCGACCCGCTGGGGCCCCGGCGGCAGGCGATGGAGGCCGGGGCTGTCGCGGTGCTGCGCGAGCTCTCCACGCGGCCGGACATCCCGCGGCAGAGCGACTCGCCGCAGCCGGTTCCGGACGCCGCGCCAGGCGCACGCCGCCCTGACGACGTCGCCGAGCGCTGGTCGTGGGAGACCACGGCGCTGCTGGCTGAGCGCGACGCTCGACGGGACAGCACCGTCCGGGTGTCCCTGCCCACCCACGTGTCCGCGAGCCGCCTCGTCCGACTCGTGGACGACCCGCACGCGCTCGCGCTCGACCTGCGCCGACCCATGCCGCAGCAGCCGCGGCCGGCGGCCCGTCGTGGCACGGCCTTCCACGCGTGGGTGGAGCAGCGACTGCGCGCGGCTGCCATCGTCGACGTCCTCGACCTCCCCGGTGCCGCCGACGAGGACCCGGCCCACGAGGAGGAGCTGGCAGCCATGCAGCGCACCTTCCTCGCCAGCGAGTGGGCGGACCGTCCGGTCGTGGCGGTCGAGGTACCGATCGAGACGCCGGTCGACGGCACCGTCGTCCGAGGACGGGTTGACGCCGTCCTCGCTCGGCCCGACGGCGGCGTGGACGTCGTCGACTGGAAGACAGGGGCACGGCCGACCGGTGTCGCCGCGAAGGCGCGGGCCGTCCAGCTGGCCGCCTACCGGCTGGCGTGGTCCCGCCTGCACGACGTGCCGCTCGACCAGGTCGGCGCGGCGTTCTTCTACGTGTCGACGGGCGAGACCGTGCGTCCGGTCGACCTGCTGGACGAGCGGGGCCTGGTCGAGCTGCTGCGCGGCCTCGACTGAGCCGGGCCGCGCAGCCCTCGGGTCAGGCCTGGGCCGCAGCTCGTCGTCCTCGCCTACGAGCCGGGACTCGTGCGGCCCGGCGACGGCGCGGTCGACCGGCCGGCGTGACCGTCGGTCGCCTGCGAGACGTCGAGGCCGTCGGCCAGCACCTGCAGCGACTGCGTCGCCTCGTCGATGATGGCGCTGTCGTCGGCGTCCACTCCGCCGAGCAGCCAGCGGGCCAGGGCGAGCTCCGCGGCCAGTCGTGCGCGGTCGAGCAGGTGCCGGTCCGGCGGCTCGGCGCGCGCCTGCGCGTACGCCTCGAGGACGGTGTCGACGACCTCCGGCCCCGCGCCCACCGTGACGAAGGCGAGATCGTCGGCCGGGTCGGCGACGCGCGCCTCGTCCCAGTCGACGATCCCGCTGACCCGCCCACCGTCCACCAGCACGTGCTCGCCGGACAGGTCGCCGTGCACGAGCGTCGCCGCGAACCGCCACTGCGCCACCTGCTCCAGCGCCTTCTCCCAGCGGCCGAGCAGCGCCGTCGGCACGGCCCCCGTGCCGGCCGCGCGGTCCACCTCGGCAAGGCGGCGTCGGCGGTACTCGTCGGCGCTGTACGCGGGGACGCCCGTGTCCTCCAGGAGGTCGGGTGGGATGTCGTGCAGCGCGGCGAGCACGCGGCCGAGGTGGGCGGCCAGGCCCGGACCGGCCCTCAGCCTCGACACCTCGAGCGGCTCGCCCTCGAGATAGCGGTAGACGACGGCCCGTCCGCCCTCCGGCAGGGTGGCGTAGCCGGCGGTCCGAGGCACCGGTACGGGTAGCCGGTCCGCGAGCAGGGGCAGCAGCTGACGCTCGACGTCGAGCACGGACGAGGCCGCCGGACGACGCGGCGCCCGCACCACCCAGCGCCGGTTCTCGTCGTCCGTCACGACGGCGACGTCGAAGTCCATGCCGGGCACCGCGGCGTCGCTCACCCCCACGGGGTCGAGACCCGGCACGGCAGCGCTCGCGAGCGCGGCGAGGGCGAGGGCGGAACGCGTCACGGAGCCAACGCTAAGGCACGACCGCACGGAGCCGGGCCAGCCCAGGGCGTGCGCACCTTCGTGCGGAAGTGCCGCGTGGGTGCCGCCGGTGTGCGCACCTTCGTACGCGAGTGAGCTCCGGATACCGTGAGGTCGTGCCCGTCGAACCCGCTCGTCCCCTCGCCGCCACCCACGAGGACCGGACGGCGGCCCGGCCGCCCCTCGCGCACTCAGCGGTCGATCGCGCCGCCGAGCTGCGGGGCCCCGGGCTCGTGCCGCAGCTGCTGGTCGACGCCGGCACCCGCGTGCTGACGGTGAGTGACGGCCGGGCCCTCGTGGTCGGCGACCCGGCACAGCTGGTGCTCCGTGACCCGCAGCCCGCTGACCGGGACCGGCTCGCGATGTTCCTGGGCCGGCAGGACGACGTCTGCTACCTGGCCGTGGTCGTCCCCGACGACCTCGCGGCACCGGACGTCGTCGCGATGTCCGACGCGCCAGCCGGGCCCCGGCCTCCCGGGGCGCCCGGTGGCGGTGGGCTCAGCGACACCGGCGAGGGTGAGCTCCGGTGGGCTGGCCTGCGTGAGGTCGGCGTGGTGCTGCCGGACCGGGACGCCGCGCTCGTCACGCAGGCGCTGGCGCTGGCCAACTGGCACGCCACGCACACGCACTGCCCCCGCTGCGGCTCGCCGACGCGAGTGGCGGAGTCGGGCTACGTGCGGGTGTGCGAGACCGACGGCAGCGAGCACTACCCGCGTACCGACCCGGCCGTGATCATGACGGTCGTCGACGACGAGGGACGGCTCCTGCTCGGCCGGCAGGTGACGTGGCCGGAGGGACGGTTCTCGACGCTCGCCGGGTTCGTCGAGCCGGGCGAGAACCTGGAGGCGGCGGTGCGCCGAGAGGTCCGGGAGGAGTCGGGCCTGGTGGTGGACGACGTCCGCTACCTGGGCAGCCAGCCCTGGCCGTTCCCGGCGTCGATCATGGTCGGCTTCACGGCGCACGCCGTCACCACCGACGTCCACGTGGACGGCGTCGAGCTGGGGGAGGCACGCTGGTTCACGCGTGAGCAGCTGTACGACGCGTTGAGCGACGGCTCGATGCGGGCCCCCAACCGGCTGTCGATCGCCAGGTTCCTCATCGAGGAGTGGTACGGCGAGCCGCTGGGTGACCTGGGCAGCTGGCGCTGACGTACGGCGCAACCTTGTCCAGAAGGTGCCAGGTGGCCCCGCCTGAACGTTCTGGAGAAGTGCCCGCGTGGCGCGCGCCGTCAGGCGGCAGCGGCCAGTCGCTCCTTGACCTGAGCGAGCGTGGGGTTCGTCTCGACGCTGCCGTCCGGGTAGAGCACGGTCGGGACGGTCTGGTTGCCGCCGTTGGCCTGCTCGACGAAGGTCGCCGCGTCCGGGTCCTGCTCGATGTTCACCTCGGTGTACCCGATGCCCTCGCGGTCGAGCAGCGTCTTCAGCCGACGGCAGTAGCCGCACCACGTGGTCGAGAACATCGTGATGGTGCCGTTGCCGGGGTTCGCGGGGGTCGACATGCAGGCGCTCCTCTCAGGGGACGGGGTAGGAGCCTCGTCCGGGTCGGGTATCACGTTCAAGCTTCAACCACGTGCGCGCGGCAGTTCTTCCCAGGCGGCTCGGCGTGCACGGACGAGTGCACGCAGGCAGAGGTCCGTCGCGCCGCCCGGCATGCGCCATCGGTGCCCGGCCGCACGCCGGCCCTCGCCTGGGCCCGCGCTCGCCTGCGCCTGTGGGCGACCCGGCAGGGCTGTCGGAGCCGGGTGCCACCATGGACCGCGATGACGAACGCCGACGAGATCCTCGCCGCCCTCGACCCGGAGCAGCGAGAGGTCGCCACCAGCCTCACCGGGCCGGTGTGCGTGCTGGCCGGGGCGGGCACGGGCAAGACCCGAGCCATCACGCACCGCATCGCGTACGGCGTCCAGGCCGGCGTCTACACGCCGCAGCAGGTGCTCGCGGTCACGTTCACGGCGCGCGCGGCGGGCGAGATGCGCTCGCGCCTACGCGATCTGGGTGTGGCCGGGGTGCAGGCGCGCACGTTCCACGCCGCGGCTCTGCGTCAGCTGCACTACTTCTGGCCGCAGGCGATCGGCGGCGCGGCGCCGGAGGTCATGCCGCACAAGGCCGGGCTCGTCGCCGAGGCCGGCTCGCGCCTGCGGCTGCAGCTCGATCGGACGGCGGTGCGCGACCTCGCCGCGGAGGTGGAGTGGGCCAAGGTGAGCCTCCTGACGCCGGAGACGTACCCGGCGGCAGCGCGGCGTGCTGGTCGCGACCCGGCCGGCATGGACGTGACGGCGACCGCCCGGCTCCTGCAGACGTACGAGGACGTCAAGAGCGAACGAGGCGTGATCGACTTCGAGGACGTGCTGCTCGTCACGGCCGGGGTGCTGCAAGACCACCCGCGGATCGCCGAGGAGGTGCGGCGCCAGTACCGGCACTTCGTCGTGGACGAGTACCAGGACGTGAGCCCGCTGCAGCAGCGGCTGCTCGAGCTGTGGCTGGGCGATCGCGACGAGGTGTGCGTCGTCGGTGACGCGAACCAGACCATCTACTCGTTCACCGGGGCCAGCCCCCGCTACCTGCTCGACTTCCCCCGTCGGTTCGAGGCGGCGCGCGTCGTCAAGCTGGTGCGTGACTACCGTTCCACGCCACAAGTCGTCGCGCTCGCCAACGGGCTGCTCGCGCGCGTGCCGGTCGGCCAGCGGCACGCGCGGCTCGAGCTGGTGGCGCAGCAGCCTGCCGGGCCGCCGCCGTCGTTCACCGAGTACGCCGACGACGTGGCCGAGGCCGTTGGCGTCGCGGCCGCGGCGAAGCGGCTCGTGGACGGCGGGGTGCGGCCGAGCGAGATCGCCGTGCTGTTTCGCACCAACGCGCAGTCCGAGCCGTTGGAGCAGGCCATGACCGAGGCCGGCCTGCCCTACGTGCTCCGCGGCGGCGAGCGCTTCTTCAGCCGGCGCGAGGTGCGCGAGGCGGTCATGCTGCTGCGCGGTGCCGCTCGAGCAGCCGACCCTGGGCAGCCGCTCGGCGAGGCGGTGCGTGACGTGCTCGCCAGCAGCGGGTGGCAGCCGAGCGCCCCCAGCGCGTCGGGTGCGGTCCGCGAGCGGTGGGAGTCGCTCAACGCGCTGGCCGGCCTCGCCGACGAGCTCGCCTCCAGGCGCCCGCACGTCGGGATGCCCGAGCTCGTCGCCGAGCTCGACGAGCGGGCGGCCGCACAGCACGCGCCGACCGTCGAGGGCGTCACCCTGGCGTCGCTGCACTCGGCCAAGGGCCTGGAGTGGACGGCGGTGTTCCTCGTGGGCGTCAGCGAGGGGTTGCTGCCGATCTCCATGGCGGAGGGTCCCGACGCCGTGGAGGAGGAGCGGCGGCTGCTCTACGTCGGCGTGACTCGCGCCCGGGAGCATCTCGCCGTGTCGTGGGCCGGTGCTCGCACCCCGGGGGCGCGGGCGACCCGACGTCCGAGCCGCTTCCTCGACGGCCTGCGACCGGAGACGGCTCGCGACGCGGCGGCGAGCCGTGGGCGCGGCTCCGGCGACGACCGGTCCGGACGACGCTCCGCCGGCTCCCGTCGTCCGGCGAAGTGCCGCACGTGCGGCCGCGTGCTGTCGACGGGCGCCGAGCGCAAGGTCGGCCGCTGCGACGAGTGCCCACCGACGTACTCGGAGGCCACGTTCGAAGCGTTGCGTTCCTGGCGCAGCACCGTCGCGACGTCCGCCGGGGTGCCTGCGTTCGTCGTCTTCACCGACGCGACGCTGGTCGCGCTGGCCGAGCAGCAGCCGGACGACGACGCGGGACTCGCCCGGATCCCCGGCATCGGCGCGACGAAGCGTGAGCGCTACGGCGCGCAGGTCCTGGCCGTGCTGCAGGGTGACGACCCGGAAACCGTTGCGGCACAGGCGGTATCGGCCACAGCGACGCCGTGAGCGGAGGGTTCGCACCGGCCCGGGCACGAAATCTTCACGCGGATTCGCAAACTTGCCGTTAAATACGTTGTGCAGTGCTGATCTCGTCCTCTAGCCTTACGTCTCGACGCACCAGCCAGGCCGTCCTACGGACGCGCCCCGAAGCCAGACAAGGAGGTGGCCACAGATGTCCAACATCACCCTGATCGGCGCCGATCGCGCCTGCTCGCCCGAGCGCGCGTTCCGTACTGCCGTCACGAACCCTGTCTGGGCTGCCGCCTTCACCTTCGAGGGTCACGCCATGACGGGTGTTCTGCCGGCTCAGTACCAGGGGACCACTGTGTCCGGCGCCGACCTCCAGGGCAACGGCCTCGGTACCCCGGCGTTCATCGTCGGCGATGCCACGGCTCGCGTCCGCAAGGGCGTCCCCGCGGGAACCACGACCTCAAGCAGTCCACCGGTCTAGATCGTTGACCGGCGCTGTCGAGGCCGCGGAACCCGAAATCGGGATCCGCGGCCTTTCTGTTTGTCGGGACCGGCCGCATCGAGAAGAGAACCGCGCCAGCGCCAGGGCGCAGAACGAGACCCACCTCCACACGCGACGAAGAAGCCGAGATGACGATCACCATTCCGCAGCAGACCGTCCGCACCGGACGGCCCGCGACCGGGCCTGCTGTACCCCAGCACGGCCCCGCCTACCCCGACGGAACGACCCCGATGGAGGTGACACCGATGCAGCTGACCACCGTGCTCGAGCCGACCCTCGACGACCGCAGCGGGTTCGGCGCCATTCCGTGCCGCGCCCACGACGCCGAGCTCTGGTTCGCCGAGTCCCCGGCCGACGTCGAGCTGGCCAAGTCCCTGTGCACCGGCTGCCCGGTGCGCGCCGCCTGCCTGGCGGGCGCTCTCGAGCGCCGCGAGCCGTGGGGGGTCTGGGGCGGCCAGCTGCTCGTCCAGGGCGCCATCGTCCCGCGCAAGCGTCCGCGTGGGCGCCCTCGCAAGTGCGAGGCGGCCGCATGACCGCCGGCCGCCCCCGCATCGCCACAGCCCCCCGTGGGCACCGGAGCGTGAGCTCCACCCCGGCCTCCGCGTCCGCGGACGCCACCCAGACTTTTCCGATCAGCATCAGGAGTACTGAGATGTCTCACGTCTTGCACGAAGACCTGGCCCGAGCCCATCTGAGCCAGCGACTGGCGAACGCCGAGCGCGCTCGCCTGGCAGCGCGCGTCGCACGGGTCGCCAAGGCCCGCCGCGAGTCGCAGAAGGCCCTGCGTGCCGCTGAGCGCGCACAGCTGCGGCTGCGCCTGCTGGTCAGCTGAGAACCGGCTGACCCGAGCCGCACCACCCACCGGGGTGCCGCCGTCCGCGAGGACGGTGGCACCCCGGTCTGCGTCGGTGAGCCCATGCCGCGCAGTGGGGAACCTC
>DASSTJ010000108.1:0-12392 GCA_035707965.1 Actinomycetales bacterium | reverse complement strand
GTGCAGGTACCGGACCCGCACCCCCTGCTCGAGCAGGTAGTCCGTGAGGTCCTCCGCCATCTTCTTGGTGAGCGTGGTCACCAGCACCCGCTCGTCGCGCGCGGCACGCTCGCGCACCTCGTGCAGCAGGTCGTCGATCTGGCCCTTGGTCGGCTTCACGACCACCTGCGGGTCGACCAGGCCGGTCGGGCGGATGATCTGCTCGACGACGTCACCGCCGACCTTGTCGAGCTCGTAGTCGCCCGGCGTCGCGGACAGGTACACCGTCTGGCCGATCCGCTCGAGGAACTCCTCCCACTTCAGCGGCCGGTTGTCCATCGCGCTCGGCAGCCGGAAGCCGTGCTCGACCAGGTTGCGCTTGCGCGACATGTCGCCTTCGTACATGCCGCCGATCTGCGGCACGGTGACGTGGGACTCGTCGATGACGAGAAGGAAGTCCTCGGGGAAGTAGTCGAGCAGCGTGTTCGGTGCCGTGCCCGGACCGCGCCCGTCGATGTGGCGGCTGTAGTTCTCGATGCCGGAGCAGGAGCCGACCTGGCGCATCATCTCGATGTCGTACGTGGTACGCATGCGCAGCCGCTGGGACTCGAGCAGCTTGCCCTGACCCTCGAGCTCGGCCAGCCGCTGCTCCAGCTCGAGCTCGATGCCCCGGATCGCGCGCTCCATGCGCTCCGGGCCGGCCACGTAGTGCGTGGCCGGGAAGACGTACATCTCCTGCTCCTCGTGCACGATCTCGCCGGTGAGGGGGTGCAACGTGTAGAGACGCTCGATCTCGTCACCGAAGAACTCGATGCGCACGGCCAGCTCTTCGTAGACGGGGATGATCTCGACGGTGTCACCACGCACGCGGAACGTGCCGCGGGTGAACGCGAGGTCGTTGCGGCTGTACTGCATCTGCACGAACCGCCGCAGCAGGTCGTCGCGGTCGACCACGTCACCCACGGCGAGCGGCGTCATGCGGTCGACGTACTCCTGCGGCGTGCCGAGGCCGTAGATGCACGAGACCGAGGCCACGACC
Source organism: Actinomycetales bacterium (assembly GCA_035707965.1). Taxonomy (GTDB): domain Bacteria; phylum Actinomycetota; class Actinomycetes; order Actinomycetales; family Angustibacteraceae; genus DASSTJ01. The sequence goes on along the minus strand of DASSTJ010000108.1, from coordinate 11,374 downwards.
ACGACGTCGCGCCGGGTGAGCAGTGAGTTGGTCGCGGAGTGCCGCAGCCGCTCGACCTCGTCGTTGATCGACGAGTCCTTCTCGATGTAGGTGTCGGTCTGCGCGATGTACGCCTCGGGCTGGTAGTAGTCGTAGTACGAGACGAAGTACTCGACGGCGTTGTGCGGCAGCAGCTCGCGGAACTCGTTGGCCAGCTGCGCGGCCAGCGTCTTGTTCGGCGCGAGGACCAGGGTCGGCCGCTGCAGCCTCTCGATCATCCACGCCGTCGTCGCCGACTTGCCGGTGCCGGTGGCTCCCAGCAGCACGACGTCCTTCTCGCCGTCGGACACCCGGCGAGCCAGCTCGTCGATCGCCTGTGGCTGGTCGCCGGACGGGCTGAACTCGGAGACCACCTCGAACGGGGCGACGCGGCGCTGCAGGTCGGTGACGGGACGCATGTCTCCACGGTATGTCGGGCCACCGACATGACGTGCGTCAGCGGTGGTCAGGGCCCACTCGTACGTCCTTCGGGACGTTCAACGCGGAGCCAGCGAGGCGTAGTCGTGGCGCGACAGCGGACGGCTGACGAGCTGTCCGGACTCGTCCGGCATCGACAGCAGCCGACCCTTCTGCACCATCTCCACGCGGGTGAGGTAGCTGTTCGCCGTGACCGTGTAGACCACCTGGGCCGCGGCGAGGATCTGGTCCGACACCGTGAGCCGGTCGAACCCCGGTGGCACCGTCACCGCAGCGACCGACCCCTCGATCGCCCCCTGGAGCAGGGTGACGCCGGTGGGCAGGGCGCTCCGCAGTCCGTCCGACGACTCCTTGGCCGACAGCGGCAGCACGAGCGCCGACAGGCAGGGCGCCAACCCAGGACCGACCGCCACCTGCCGCACGACCGGGACGAGGCGTCCGCCCCGCACGAAGAACGTCTGGACCGACGTGGACGGCGGCGCCGGCCCGTCCGGCAGGCCCCGCACCGTGGCTGGGTGACCGACCACCACCGGGTGGGCCTGGACGCCGACCGCGCACCCGGTCAGCAGGCCGCCCAGCGCTGTCAGGGCCATCAGCGCGGTCAGCCGCCCCGCAGTCGCGCACCTCATGTCACACCTCCTCGACCGGCAGCAGGACGACGAACCGGGCGCCCCCTCCCGGGCGCTCCTCCACCCAGACCTGGCCGCCGTGCACCTCCACGTGCCGGGCGACGATCGACAGACCCAGGCCCACGCCGTCCGAGCTGCGCTGACCACCGCTAGCGAAGCGGTCGAACACCCGGTCGCGGCGCTCCGGGGCGACGCCTGGGCCGGCGTCGTCCACCTCGATCCGGACCGCACCTGGCGCCGGCAGCACTCCCACCCGCACGCAGCCGTACCCGTGCACGGTCGCGTTGTCCACGAGGTTCGTCAGCACGCGCTCGAGCCTCCGCTTGTCCCCGGGACGACGCACGTCGCGGACCGCAGGGTCCACCTCGGTGACGGGACGTCCGGCTGCGGCGTCCGCCGCGTGTCGCACCAGGTCACCCACGTGCACGGTCTCGAGCACCAACGGGTCTCCGCCGTCGTGCCGCGAGATCTCGATCAGGTCGACCACCAGGTGACGGAAGCGGTTCAGCTCGTCGTGCAGCAGGGCGAGCGGCTCGCGGACGGACGGCGGCAGCTCGGCCTCCCGGTTCCGCACCACCTGCATCGAGTTCAGCATCGTGGTGAGCGGCGTCCGCAGCTCGTGGCTGACGTCCCCGGCGAACCGGGCGTCCGCGACGACGCGCTGCTGGAGCGCCTCCGCCGTCCGGTTGAACGACGCCGCCAGGCCCTCCAGGCCCGGGTCGCCCTCGGCGTCCAGCCGGGTGTCGAGGTCGCCCCGCGCCACCGCGGAGGCCGCTTCGTCGAATCGCACCAGCGGCCGCAGGGCGAGGCGGCTCGCGAACCGCCCCACGGCCAGGCCGAGCAGCGACGTGACGAGCGCCGCGACGACCAGCGTGACGGAGAGCACGTGCAGGGTGCGGTCCAGGTCGCTCAACGGGAAGACCTCGTAGTACGCGCCGCCGACGCTCGAGCCCAGCGGCACCCCAACGGCCAGGAACGGCGCACCGGCCACGTCGATCCGCTGACGCGCCACGAGTCCGCCGTCCACCGTGTGCACCAGAGCCGCCGGCAACGACCGCGGTCCGACGGTGGGGGACGTGGTGAACCAGCGGCCGCCGGAGGACAGCAGGGACGACGAGCTGCCCGTGTCGGGGAGACCGTCGAGAAGCGACGGGATCTGGGTGCGGTCGCGCAGCAGCGCCACCGTGATGGCCTCGGCGTCCACGGTGGTGGCCCGCACCCCCGCATCCTGCCGCTGGGTGACCAGACGACTCGACACGAAGGTCCAGGCCAGCGCGGCCAGCAGCGCGGAGAGCGCGAGGGCGAGCAGGCCGAACGCGACGGTGACCCGGCTGCGCAGGCTACGAGGAAGGCTCATCCACTGCTGCAGCCGACGCCCACGCGGAGCCGTGACCCCCATCAGACGCCCCTCACACGACCAGGCGGTACCCGAGCCCCCGAGCGGTCACCACGTGCCGCGGGTTCGCGGGGTCGGGCTCGACGCGCATGCGGAGCCGACGGACGTGCACGTCGACGATGCGGCTGTCACCGAAGTAGCCGTAGCCCCACACGCGGTCCAGCAGGTGCTCGCGGCTGCAGACGCTGCCCTCCATCACCGCCAGCTCCGCGAGCAGCCGGAACTCGGTGCGAGACAGGCTGACCGGCGTGCCCGACCGAGAGACGACGCCGTCGTCCACCCCGACCCGCAGGTCCCCCGACCAGACGACGCGGTGGTGCTGGTGCGCCGACGGCTCGACGCGGCGCAGCAGGGCGCGGATGCGCGCCGACAGCTCCTTCGCGACGAGCGGCTTGGTGACGTAGTCGTCCGCGCCCGCCTCGAGGCCGGCCACGACGTCGTGGCTGTCCGTGCGGGCCGACACGATGATGACCGGCACGTCGCTCCCCTGGCGGATCGTCCGGCAGACGGAGAAGCCGTCGCGGTCCGGCAGCATGAGGTCGAGCAGGACGACGTCCGGCGCGTCCCGGGTGACGCCGTCGACGCCCTGCTCGCCGTCGGCTGCCTCCGTGACGTGGTAGCCCTCGTCCTCGAGCGCCAGACGCAGGACGCGGCGGACCCGCGGGTCGTCCTCCACCAGCAGCACGCTGCGCGTCACGTTCGCAGTATCACGCGCACCGGCCGACCGAGCGCGGCGGAGCGCTCGTGCCGTCACACACCCGACATGCGGACCGCCGTGCCATGACAGCCGGGTGTCACTCCCGTGTCAGGTCAGTCTCCGGCCGCACCCGGAACGAGTGGCGGCCCTACCGTCGCCACGAGCGCGGCCTGGCACTGGGCCGAGCCGTCTCCGTCCCGGACCACGGGATCGACCAGAGGAGGACGCGATGTCGCGAAGCAGGACCCGACTCCCCGCCCTCGCCACGATCTGCATCGCTGGGCTGACGTTGTCTGCGTGCGGCAACTCGGGCTCGACCGGCGGATCGGCGAGCGAGACGTCGAGCGGGAAAGCCGTGAGGGGCGGCACCCTCAACATGCTGGGCACCGGGGACGTGGACTACATGGACCCGAATATCAGCTACTACTCGATCGGCTACCTGGGTCTGCGCATGTGGAGCAGGCAGCTGTTCACGTACCCCGCGGTGCAGGGCAAGACGACCACCGCGGTCCCCGACCTGGCCACGGCGCTGCCCACGCAGGGGCACGGCATCAGCACCGACGGCAAGACGTACACCATCACCCTGCGGCCGGGGATCAAGTGGGACACCACCCCGACCCGCGCCGTCACCGCGGCGGACGTCGTCCGCGGCGTGAAGCGCACCTGCAACCCGGCGCAGCCGTTCGGCGGTCTGCCCGACTACGAGAGCCTCATCGTCGGGATGTCGCAGTTCTGCAACGGGTTCAGCAAGGTGAAGCAGACCCCCACCGCCATCGCCGACTACATCACCAAGACGGACCTCCCGGGCGTCGTCGCCCAGGACGACACGACCGTGGTCTTCCACCTGACGCGGCCGGCCAGCTACTTCGTCGACATGCTGACGCTCCCGGCCTTCTCGCCTGCCCCGGTGGAGTTCCTGAAGTACCTGCCGGGCAGCAGCGACCTCGCGCAGCACACCCTCTCCGACGGTCCGTACAAGGTGGACTCGTACGTCCCCACCAAGTCGATCAGCTTCAGCCGCAACCCGGCGTGGGACCCGTCGAGCGACCCCGTCCGCAAGGCCTACGTGGACTCCATCAAGATCACCGAGACGTCGAGCCAGGACTCCATCCAGCAGCAGCTCCAGACCGGTACCCCCAGCGCCGACATGGAGTTCGACGCCGGCCCGCCGCCGTCTCAGCTGCCGGCGCTCATCGCGAAGAAGGACCCGAACCTCAACCTCGGGCAGACGGCCTCGAGCAACCCGTACGTGGTCTTCAACACCGTGTCACCGAACAACAAGGGCGCCCTGTCCAAGGTCGCTGTCCGGCAGGCCCTGTCGTACGCCATGAACCGGTCGAACATCATCCAGGTGCTGGGCGGACCGAAGGTGAACCCGCCCCTCACCCACGTGCTGCCGAGCAACATCGTCGGGTCCAAGAGCTTCGACCTGTACCCGTACGACGTCGCCAAGGCCAAGAGCATGCTGGCATCCGCCGGCTACCCGAACGGACTGACGCTGAAGTTCCTGTACCGCAACGCGTCCGAGGGCAGCAGCAAGGCGTTCCAGACCATCCAGCAGGACCTGTCCAAGATCGGGGTCAGGGTGCAGGGCGTCGCCTCGCCGAACTCGGACTTCTACACGAAGTACCTCGAGGTCCCGTCGGTGGCCAAGCGTGGCGTGTGGGACCTGTCCCTCGCCGGCTGGGGCGCCGACTGGTACGGCAACGGCGCGCTGTCGTTCTTCAACCCGCTCTTCTCCGGCAAGCCGTCGTTCCCGCCGCAAGGCAGCAACTTCGGTCTCTACAGCAGCTCGGCGGCGAACGCCCTCATCAGCAAGGCGGCCTCGGCGAGCACGGAGCAGCAGGCGGCGGGCCTGTGGGCACAGGCCGACCGGCAGGTGATGCAGGACGCCGCGTTCTTCCCGATCACCAGCCCGCTCAACGCCAACTACCACGCCAGCCAGGTGCACGGGGCGGTCTACGTGCCGGCGATCCAGAACTTCGACCCGACGAACGTCTGGCTCGCCTCCGGCAAGCAGGGCGGCTGACGTTCCGGCTGCGAGCAGTGCAGGAGGAGCCATGCCCTTGCTCGAGGTGCGGGATCTCCGGGTGTCCTTCGGGACGTCGGACGGGGTGGTCCAGGCCGTCCGCGGCCTGTCGTTCGACGTGGCCACCGGCACCACGCTCGCCATCGTCGGGGAGTCGGGGTCCGGCAAGAGCGTGGCGACCCAGGCCATCACCGGCCTCGCCCGAGGCGCCCGGATCAGCGGGTCCGCCGTGTTCGACGGCACCGAGCTCATCGGTGCAGCGCGCTCGACGCTGCGACGGATCCGGGGCGCGCGCATCGGCATGATCTTCCAGGACCCTCTGTCGAGCCTCCACCCGTACTACTCGGTCGGCTGGCAGATCGTCGAGATGATCCGGGCGCACCGCGAGGTGAGCCGGGGTGCCGCACGGACCCGAGCAGCCGAGCTGCTCGGGCTCGTGGGCATCCCCCGAGCCGCGACCCGGCTCGACGACTACCCGCACCAGTTCTCGGGCGGCATGAGGCAGCGCGTCATGATCGCCATGGCGATGGCGCTCGACCCGGCGCTGCTCATCGCCGACGAGCCGACCACGGCCCTCGACGTGACCGTCCAGGCGCAGGTGCTCGGTGTCATGCGCGACCTCCAGCGGGAGTTCGGCACGGCCATCATCCTCATCACCCACGACCTGGGCGTGGTCGCCGAGATGTCCGACGAGGTCGTCGTCATGTACGCCGGGACGGCGATGGAGCGGGCCGGACGTCGGACGATCTTCTACCACCTGCACAACCCCTACACCGAGGGTCTGCTCACCTCCTTGCCGGCCACGGGCGACCCGCGGTCGAGGCTCACCCCGATCCCCGGGTCGCCGCCGAGCCTGATCAGCCTGCCGGTCGGCTGCCCCTTCGCCCCACGCTGCCGGTACGTGTTCGACACCTGCCGCCAGCCTCCGTCCCCCCCGCTGGTGTCGGTGTTCGACGACCCCGACCACCTCTCGGCCTGCTGGCTGACGGCCGACGAGGACGGGCGCGCCGCCCTGCGCGCGCAGTCCTACGCGCCGGAGGTGCCGGCATGACGTCCACGGCGACGCGCGACGACGTGGTCGGGCAGCGGCCCTCGCCCAGGTCTGACGCCCCGCTGCTGCGCATGCGCGGTGTGACCAAGTGGTTCCCGGTGGGCTCAGCGTCGCCGCTGCGACGCGACCGGTCTGTCGTGCACGCCGTCGACGGCGTCGACCTCGACGTCTACCCGGGTGAGACCGTCGGGCTCGTGGGTGAGACCGGATGCGGCAAGTCCACCCTGGCGCGGTGCGCGGCGAGGCTCTACGACGTCACCTCCGGCACGATCGAGTTCGAGGGGCGGGACATCACGCAGCTCTCGCGACGAGCCATGCGTCCGTTCCGCCGCCAGATCCAGATGATCTTCCAGGACCCCTACGGGTCGTTGAACCCTCGGCGCCGCGTGGGGTCGATCATCGGGGACCCGTTCTCGATCAACGACGTGGGCTCTCGGGCGGAGCGCAAGCGCCGCGTGCAGGAGCTCATGGAGCTCGTCGGCCTCAACCCTGAGCACTACAACCGCTTCCCGGCCGAGTTCAGCGGTGGTCAACGCCAGCGCATCGGCTGCGCACGCGCGCTCGCGCTCCACCCGCGGCTGGTCATCTGCGACGAACCCGTGTCGGCACTGGACGTCTCGATCCAGGCGCAGGTGCTGAACCTGCTGCTCGACCTCCAGCACGAGCTCGGGCTCACGTACGTCTTCATCTCGCACGACCTCTCCGTGATCCGGCACGTCAGCACTCGCATCGCCGTCATGTACCTCGGCCGCGTCGTCGAGGTCGCCCCCACGGCCGCTCTGTTCGCCGGCAGCCGCCACCCCTACACGCGCGCTCTGCTGTCGGCTCTGCCGGCCCCGGACCCGGACACCGCGGACAGCCGCGAGCGGATCGTCCTCGTCGGCGACCTGCCTTCGGCCGTCGAGCCGCCGAGCGGCTGCCGCTTCCACACGCGCTGCCCGAAGGCACAGCCGGACTGCGTCGTCGTGGATCCACCGCTGGTGCCGGTCCTCGGGGACGATCACCGTCACCGCACGGCGTGCCTGCATCCCGTGCACGAGGGCGAGGACCTTTCGAGGGAGCGCCCCCAGATCAGCGACACGGCACTCGTGGACGACGGCGACGACGCGACGTCCGCGCGGTCACGAGGTGCGTCGTGAACCTCCATCGGCGCCAGACGCATGAGGACCCCGAGCAGCGGGCCGAGCTGGCGCTCGCGCGCGACGACCCCGGGTCCCCCGGCCCCTCGGGGGGAGCGGCGTCCGTCGAGGCGGACGACGGCACCCGCATCGCGCGGCCGGGCATCGAGGGCCGCAGCCCCTGGCTGCTGGCGTGGCAACGGCTTCGGCGGGACCGCGTGGCCATGGCGTCACTCGCAGTCATCGTGCTCATCGTGCTGATGGCCGTCTTCGCCCCCCTCGCCACCCAGCTGACCGGCCACCCGCCGGACGAGCAGTACCGCACGGTCGGGCTGACGCCGGACGGACTGCCACGCGGCCCGTCCAGCACCTTCTGGCTGGGCACCGACGACCTCGGACGGGACATCCTCGTGCGGATCGCCTACGGCGCCCGGATCTCGTTGCTGGTCGGCGTCGTCTCCACGGGGCTCACCGTGGCGATCGGCGTCTGCCTCGGGCTGGCGGCCGGCTACCTGGGGGGCCTCGTCGACACGCTGCTGGCCCGGCTGATCGACGTCATCCTGTCGGTGCCCTTCCTACTGGTGGCGATCGCCCTGGTCTCGATCACCGGTCCGAGCCTCACCGTCACGATCCTCGTCATCGGGTTCTTCAGCTGGGCTTCCGTCGCCCGCATCGTACGAGGCCAGGTGCTGTCGCTGCGCGAGCGCGAGTTCGTCGAGTCCGCGAGGTCGCTGGGCGCCAGCGACGTGCGCATCATGGCGGTCGACATCCTGCCCAACGTGATGGCGCCGGTGATCGTCTACGCCTCGCTGCTCATCCCGGTGGTCATCGTCGTCGAGGCGACCCTGTCGTTCTTGGGACTCGGTCTGCCGCCGCCCACCGCAGACTGGGGCGGCATGATCAGCGAGGCGCAGAACTACTACACGACCGCGTGGTGGTTCATCATCTTCCCCGGCGCCGCGCTGCTGATCACCACGATCGCGTTCAACCTGCTCGGGGACGGCGTGCGCGACGCCTTCGACCCCCGCGCCGACCGGCTGCTCGACCAGTAGGTGATGCGGTGATGGTGCGGTTCCTCGTCCGTCGCGTCCTTCTCGGCGTCGTGGTGATGTGGATCATCTCGGTCGCCGTGTTCGGACTGTTCTTCATCGTCCCGAACAACGTGGCCCGCACCTTGGCTGGCCGGCAGGCCACCCCCCAGACGGTGGCCCTCATCGCGCACCGGCTGGGGCTCGACCAGCCGATCTGGAAGCAGTACCTCGACTTCGCGGGCAACGCCCTGCACGGCAACCTGGGCTACGACTACTACCACCAGGTGCCCGTGACCCACCTCATGGCGGCCGCGCTGCCGATCACGCTGTCCCTCGTCGCGGGAGGCGCCATCCTGTGGCTCGTGCTCGGCGTGCTGAACGGGGTGGTCTCCGCCATCCGGCCACGCTCGTTCACCGACCGCTCGCTGACGGTGTTCTCGTTGTTCTTCTACTCGATGCCGTCGTTCCTGCTCGGACTGCTGCTGCTCTACTTCCTCTACTTCCGCCTCACGATGGCGGGCACGAGCATCTTCCCGGCCGGCGGGTACGCCCCGTTCACGGACGGGATCGGCCCCTGGTTCCAGCACATGGTCCTGCCCTGGCTGACTCTGGCGCTGGTCTCGGCCGCCACCTACACGCGACTCACCCGGGCCTCGATGCTCGACGTGCTCGGTGAGGACTACATCAGGACGGCTCGGTCGAAGGGCATCTCCGAGTGGCGGGTGATCGTGCTGCACAGCCTGCGCAGCGCCTTGACGCCCGTCGTCACCCAGTTCGGCATCGACGTCGGGCTGCTGCTCGGCGGTGCCGTGGTCACCGAGACCGTCTTCAGCCTGCCCGGTCTGGGCAAGGCGGCGATCGACGCAATCGGTCAGCAGGACCTGCCGGTCATCATCGGCATCGTGCTCTTCGCCTCGGCGGCGGTCGTCGCCGCCAACATCGTGGTCGACGTGCTCTACGCCGTCCTCGACCCGCGGGTGCGCCTGCACTGAGTCGCCCGGGCGGACGAGCCTCAGGCGGGATCGGGTGCCAGCCGTCCCGACCACAGCCGATCGACGGCCACGCGCAGCTCGTCGGCCGAGCCGTCGTTCTCGAGCCACACGTCTGCCACGGCTCGGCGCTGCTCGGTCGTCGCCTGCGCGGCGATGCGGGCCCGGGCGTCCGGCTCGGCGAGACCCCGACCGACGAGCCGACGTACCCGCTGCTCGACTGGCGCGTCCACGACGACGACGAGGTCGTAGGCCGGCGCCATCCCCTTCTCGACCAGCAACGGCACGTCGTGCACGACGACGGCATCCGACGGCGCCTCGGCCAGCAGCCGCGCCGTCCGGGCCCCGATCCTCGGGTGGGTGATCGCCTCGAGCGCCTGCCGCCGGGCCGGGTCGGCGAAGACCACCGCCGCCAGCGCGGCGCGGTCGAGGCTGCCGTCGGCGCGCAGGACCTGCGACCCGAAGGCCTTCACGACCTCGTGCAGCCCCTCGGTCCCGGGTTCGAGCACCTCGCGAGCCAGCGCGTCCGCGTCGACGACGACGGCACCGAGCTCGCGCAGGCGCGCCGCCACCGTCGACTTGCCGGCACCGGCACCACCCGTCAACCCCACTCGCAGCACGGGTCGACCCTATCGGCCGCCAGACCACGGGCCGGACGTGTCGGCCAGTGGCAGCTCGAGACACGCGAGAGGCCCCGCACCCGAAGATGCGGGGCCTCTCGACCTGAGTCAGCGGCTCAGTGGCCGGTCAGCTTCTCGCGCAGCGCGGCGAGGGCCTCGTCGGACGCCAGGGCGCCCTCGGCCTCCGGCGACTGAACGGCCTCGGCCACCTCGGCCGGGCTGGCCGGAGCGGACTCCGAGGAGTAGGAGGTCGGGGCCTCACCGGCGTCCTCGCGAGCAGCGGCGTCCGCCGACGCGGCCTCCTCGACCTGCTTCTTGTGCGCCTCCCAGCGAGCGTGCGCCTCGGCGTACTGCTTCTCCCAGGCCTCACGCTGCGTCTCGAAGCCCTCGAGCCACTCGTTGGTCTCCGGGTCGAAGCCCTCCGGGTACTTGTACTGGCCAGCCTCGTCGTACTCGGCCGCCATGCCGTACAGCGTCGGGTCGAACTCCGAGGAGCCCACGGCGGCGTCGTTGGCCTGCTTGAGCGAGAGCGAGATGCGGCGACGCTCCAGGTCGATGTCGATGACCTTGACGAAGATCGAGTCGCCGACCTGCACGACCTGCTCCGGCACCTCGACGTGGCGCTCGGCCAGCTCGGAGATGTGGACCAGACCCTCGATGCCCTCCTCGACGCGCACGAACGCGCCGAACGGGACGAGCTTGGTGACCTTGCCGGGCACGACCTGACCGATCGCGTGCGTCCGCGCGAACTGCTGCCACGGGTCCTCCTGCGTCGCCTTCAGCGACAGGGAGACACGCTCGCGGTCCATGTCGACGTCGAGCACCTCGACGGTGACCTCCTGGCCCACCTCGACGACCTCGCTCGGGTGGTCGATGTGCTTCCAGGACAGCTCCGACACGTGAACCAGGCCGTCGACGCCGCCGAGGTCGACGAACGCACCGAAGTTGACGATCGACGACACGACCCCGGACCGGACCTGGCCCTTCTGCAGCGTGGTGAGGAAGTTCTGGCGGACCTCGGACTGCGTCTGCTCCAGCCACGCCCGGCGCGACAGGACGACGTTGTTGCGGTTCTTGTCGAGCTCGATGATCTTGGCCTCGAGCTCCTTGCCGACGTACGGCTGGAGGTCGCGCACGCGCCGCATCTCGACGAGCGACGCAGGCAGGAAGCCGCGCAGGCCGATGTCGAGGATGAGGCCACCCTTGACGACCTCGATGACGGTGCCGGTGACGATGCCGTCCTCGTCCTTGATCTTCTCGATCGTGCCCCAGGCGCGCTCGTACTGGGCGCGCTTCTTGGACAGGATCAGACGACCCTCCTTGTCCTCCTTCTGGAGGACGAGCGCCTCGACCTCGTC
>DASSTJ010000107.1:0-44371 GCA_035707965.1 Actinomycetales bacterium | reverse complement strand
CGTCGGCGGCGCGCAGCCGCCAGCCGTGCCCGGGCGTCGACAGCCACTCCAGCTCGACCGGCTGCCAGCCCTCGGCGGCCAGGTCCTCGAGGTCGCGCCAGTCGATGGTGCGGTGCGGCCGGCCGCGGCGAGCCGGCGGCGCCGGCACCGGCTTGCCGCCCAGCACGTCGCTCGCCGCCAGCGTCACGTCGCCGGCACGCGTCCGCACGGTCACCTGGGCAGGGCCCGCGCCCGGCCGGTCGTCGACGTCCCACCGCACCAGGTCGCCGAGCAGGTCTCCGGCGCTGCCGTCGGCCAACCGGCGGCGCAGGACCACGCGCCGACCCACCTGGTCCGGACCGACGCGCTGCGCGAGGCGCACCTGCGGCTGCTCCAGCGGGTGCTCGTACGGCGGCTCTGGGGACACGGCACCCCTTCCTGGTGTGCGGACGACGCCCTCGGCGATACTAGGAGCGTCCCGGGGACGTCGGTGCCGACGTCCGCCCACCGGCAGCCGCCGCAGCTTCGTGCACGAGAGGACCGCACGTGACGTACGTCATCGCCCAGCCCTGCGTCGACCTGAAGGACAAGGCCTGCGTCGAGGAGTGTCCGGTCGACTGCATCTACGAGGGCGAGCGGTCGCTGTACATCCACCCGGACGAGTGCGTCGACTGTGGAGCCTGCGAGCCGGTGTGCCCGGTCGAGGCCATCTACTACGAGGACGACGTGCCCGACCAGTGGAAGGACTACTACAACGCCAACGTGGAGTTCTTCGACGACCTCGGCTCGCCGGGCGGCGCTGCCAAGCTGGGCCTGATCCCGAAGGACCACCCGCTGGTCGCAGCGCTCCCGCCCCAGGAGCACTGATCGACGCCCTGCCGGACTTCCCCTGGGACAGCCTCGGGGGAGCGGCCCAGCGCGCCCGGCGGCACCCGGACGGCATCGTCGACCTCTCGGTCGGCACCCCGGTCGACCCCACGCCGGACGTCGTCCAGCAGGCGCTGTGCGAGGCCGCAGACGCGCCGGGGTACCCGCAGACGTGGGGCACCCCGCAGCTGCGCGAGGCGGTCGCCGGCTGGTTCGCCCGTCGACGCGGGGTGCCGGACGTCGACCCGGACGCCGTCCTGCCGACGATCGGCTCGAAGGAGCTGGTGGCGTGGCTGCCGACGCTGCTCGGCCTCGGGGCCGGCGACACCGTGGTGCACCCGCAGGTCGCCTACCCGACGTACGACGTCGGCGCCAGGCTCGCGGGCGCCCGGAGCCTCCCGGCGGACGGTACGGCGCAGATCGGCCCGACCCGCGTGAGCCTCTACTGGCAGAACACGCCGTCGAACCCCACCGGTCGCGTGCTCGGGCTCGACCACCTCGCCAAGGTGGTGGCCTGGGCGCGCCAGCGCGGTGTGGTCGTGGCGAGCGACGAGTGCTACGCCGAGCTCGGGTGGGACGGCGAGTGGGCCGACGGGGTGCCGAGCATCCTCGACCCGCGCGTCTGCGGCGGCTCCCACGAAGGCCTGCTGGCCGTCTACTCACTCAGCAAGCAGTCGAGCATGGCCGGCTACCGGGCCGGCTTCGTGGCCGGTGACCCGGCGCTCGTCAATCGGCTGCTCGCCGTGCGCAAGCACGCCGGCATGATCGTTCCGCTGCCGGTGCAGCACGCCATGACGGCGGCGCTCGGCGACGACGAGCACGTCGTCGAGCAGAAGGCGCGGTACGGACGTCGCCGCGCGGTGCTCTGGTCGGCTGTCGAAGCGGCGGGGCTGCGGATCGACCACTCCGTCGCCGGCCTCTACCTCTGGGCGACGGCCGACGAGCCGGCGATGCGGACGGTGGACCGGCTGGCCGAGCTCGGCGTCCTGGTGGCTCCGGGCACCTTCTACGGCGCGGGTGGCGCATCTCACGTCCGTATCGCCCTCACGGCGTCCGACGAGCGTGTCGACGCGGCCGCGCACCGGCTCCGCGCGGCCGCCAGCACCTGGTGAGGGGACCTCGGTTGGCCCCGCCGTCCGGCGTGCGGGTAGCGTCGGGGTGCCGCTGGTCGCGCAACGAGACCCGTCGGACTGACGCGACGCGGCCGAAGCGACGAGGACGAAGGAGATCCGCATGGCCGACGAAGCCACGCTCGTGTACTCAGGTGACGAGGTCCCCCTGCCCGTAGCCGAGGCCACGGTGGGTACGGATGCCTTCGACATCTCGTCGTTGCTGAAGAAGACGCAGCACGTGACGCTCGACCCGGGTTTCGTCAACACCGCGGCCTGCCAGTCGCAGATCACCTACATCGACGGCGACGCGGGTATCCTGCGCTACCGCGGCTACCCGATCGAGCAGCTCGCCGAGCAGTCCACGTTCCTGGAGACGTCGTACCTGCTCATCTACGGCGAGCTGCCGACGACGGACGAGCTGAACGCCTTCGCGCACCGCATCAACCGGCACACGCTCCTGCACGAGGACCTCAAGGGCTTCTTCCAGGGCTTCCCCCGTGACGCGCACCCGATGCCGGTGCTCTCCAGCGCCGTCAGCGCCTTGTCGACGTTCTACCAGGACAGCCTCAACCCGTTCGACGACGAGCAGGTCGAGCTGTCGACCGTGCGTCTGCTGGCCAAGCTACCGACGATCGCGGCCTACGCGTACAAGAAGAGCGTCGGGCAGCCGTTCCTCTACCCGGACAACTCCCTCGGCCTCATCGAGAACTTCCTCCGCATGACGTTCGGCTTCCCCGCCGAGCCCTACGAGGTCGACCCGGTGTTCTCCAAGGCCCTCGACCAGCTGTTCATCCTCCACGCCGACCACGAGCAGAACTGCTCCACCTCCACGGTGCGGCTGGTCGGGTCGAGCCAGGCCAACCTGTTCGCGTCCATCTCCGCGGGCATCAACGCGCTCTTCGGGCCGCTGCACGGCGGTGCCAACCAGGCCGTGCTCGAGATGCTCGACCAGATCAAGACCAGCGACGGCGACGTCGACAGCTTCGTGACGAAGGTCAAGAACAAGGAAGCCGGCGTCCGCCTCATGGGCTTCGGGCACCGGGTCTACAAGAACTACGACCCGCGCGCCGCCATCGTGAAGAAGACGGCCGACGAGGTGCTCGAGAAGCTCGGTGTCAATGACGAGCTGCTCGACATCGCGATGAGGCTCGAGGAGATCGCGCTGGCCGACGACTACTTCGTCGAGCGCAAGCTCTACCCGAACGTCGACTTCTACACCGGCATCATCTACAAGGCGATGGGGTTCCCGGAGCGCATGTTCACGGTGCTCTTCGCGCTTGGCCGGCTGCCGGGCTGGATCGCCCAGTGGCGCGAGATGATCAACGACCCGCAGACCAAGATCGGCCGCCCTCGCCAGCTCTACACCGGTCCGGACGCGCGCGACTACACCGCGATCACCCAGCGCTGAGGAGGGTCGTCGGACCGGTTCGTCGGGCCGGTTCGTCAGGCGGGGTCGGCATCCTCGAGCATGACGACGACGTCCCGGCTGCCGGACGTCGGCACGCCGGCTCCGCGGGCCGCCGACCACCCGTCGTCCGGTGAGGCGCGGCGCCACACCTGCCCATCGACGTAGACCCGGGCGATGCCGAGCCGCTCGGCCTGACCGACGGCCCACTGCGCCACCGACCAGGCGTCCCGGCGTACGGCGGCGGAGTCCGCGCCAGAGGTGGCCGGGGTGAGCCGCAGGCCGGCGCGCTTCGGCAGTGGCGCCTGTGCCGTCCGCGCCTGCTCGTGCTGCAGTGCCGTCCGCAGCGCGTGCAGCCCGCGGGCGCCCGCAGGTGCCCGCGTGGCGTCGAGCGTGCAGGTGAGCGCCGCCGTCGAGTACCCGCTCAACGCTGACGCGAGCACCCGGGCCTCCTCCTCGTGCTGCGCGTACGCCTGGGGGAAGGCGCTGCGCTGCACGCGCTGAGCCGCCGTGGTGATGGGGAGCGAACGGTAGCCCTCGACCTTCACGAGGACGTCGTAGAAGGCGTTCGTCGCGTAGACCGGGTCGGTGACCTGCTTCTTGGTGCCCCACCCCTGCGACGGTCGTTGCTGGAAGAGGCCCAACGAGTCCCGGTCTCCGTAGGAGACGTTGACGAGCTTGGACTCCTGCATGGCCGTGGCGATGCCGATCGTGGCGGCGCGGGCCGGCAGCCCACGCCGGCCGGCGATGCCGGCGATCGTCGCGGCGTTCCCCATCTGCTCCGGCGAGAGCTGGACCGTCGTGCCGTCGACCGTGGCCCGGCACGCGGCCGGCGCTGGCGGGCCGTCGCCGCGGAGGCTCACGACGACCACGGTGGTGACCAGCCCGAGCGCGAGCACGACCGCCGTGCCGCCGAGGAGCGCTCGCCCGAGCGGCGTCAGCCGGGTGCGAGGGGTGCGGGCCATCGACGGCTGCTCGGCTCAACCGTTGCTGTGAAGCGCGTCGTTGAGGGCGACGGTGCGACCGGCGCGACCGAGCGCTTCGACGGCACCGGTCTGCGAGTTGCGGCGCAGCAGGAGGTTGCTGCTCCCCGACAGCTCCCGGGCGGCGACCACCGCGCCCGCCCGGTCGCCGTCCAGCACGGCGACCTTCGTGCCCGCGGTGACGTAGAGCCCGGCCTCGACAACGCAGTCATCGCCGAGGCTGATGCCGATCCCCGCGTTGGCGCCGAGAAGACAACGCTCGCCGATGCTGATGACGACCTGGCCGCCTCCCGACAGGGTGCCCATGATCGAAGCGCCGCCGCCGACGTCCGAGCCGTCGCCCACGACCACCCCGGCGCTGATCCGGCCCTCCACCATCGAGGCGCCGAGCGTGCCGGCGTTGTAGTTGACGAAACCCTCGTGCATGACGGTGGTGCCCTCGGCCAGGTGCGCACCCAGGCGGACGCGGTCGGCGTCGCCGATGCGCACGCCCGTCGGCACGACGTAGTCCGTCATGCGGGGGAACTTGTCGATGCCCAGCACCTGGACGCGGCCGTGCCGGGCGGTCAGCCGCATGCGCGTGGTCTCGAACTGCTCGACTGCGCACGGGCCCGCGCTCGTCCAGACGACGTTGGCGAGGACGCCGAAGACGCCGTCGAGGTTGAGCTCGCGCGGACGCACGAGGCGGTGCGAGAGCAGGTGAAGGCGCAGGTAGGCGTCGGGCGCGTCGGCGGGCGGCGTGTCGAGGTCGATGGTGGTCTGCACGACGGACGTCCGCACGCCGCGGTCGGGGTCGGCGCCCTCGAGCGACGCGAGCACCGGCGGCACGTCGAGCAGGGTCGTGGTGTCGGGGGCGTCACCGAGCTTCGGCTCCGGGTACCACGTGTCGAGCACCGCCCCCGTCTCGGTCGTGGTGGACAGGCCGTAACCCCAGGCGACACGCGTCATGCGGGCAAGTCTAGGTAGCGCTGGCCGGGTCGTGGCTCACCACCCGCACTAGGGTCGGCGGGTGACCTCGACCGACTCGTCCTCCGCCGGCGCGCCCGCCCTCGACCTCCGTCAGGACGTGACCGCGCTGACGGCTTCTCTCTGCGACATCCGGTCCGTGAGCGGTGAGGAGGGTCCGCTGGCCGACGCGATCGAGAACGCGTTACGCCCGCTGGAACACCTCGAGGTGCTGCGCGACGGCGACGCGGTCGTGGCCAGGACCAGGCTGGGCCGTTCGGAGCGGGTCGTGCTGGCCGGTCACATCGACACGGTGCCGCTGGCCGGCACCCCGAACCTTCCGACGTGGGTGACGGGCAGCGGCGAGGGTGCTGAGCTGCACGGACGCGGGACGGTCGACATGAAGGGCGGTGTCGCGGTCCAGCTGGTGCTCGCCGCGTCTCTGAAGGAGCCGAACCGCGACGTCACCTACGTGTTCTACGACGGCGAGGAGGTGGAGTCCGAGCGCAACGGGCTGGGCCGCATCGCGCGCACGCATCCCGACTGGCTCGCCGGTGACTTCGCGGTCCTGCTCGAGCCGACGTCCGGAGTCGTGGAGGGAGGCTGCAACGGCACGATCCGGGTCGACGTCGTGACCACGGGCGTGGCGGCGCACTCGGCGCGCGCCTGGATGGGGCACAACGCCATCCACGAGGCCAGCACCCTGCTCGGCCGGCTCACGGCCTACGCGCCGCAGGAGGTCGATGTCGACGGGCTGGTCTACCGCGAGAGCCTGAACGCGGTGCGGATCGCCGGCGGCGTGGCCGGCAACGTGATCCCCGACCGGTGCGTGCTCACGGTGAACTACCGCTTCGCACCCAGCAGGAGCCTGCAGGAGGCCGAGGCGCACCTGCGCGAGCTGTTCGTGGGCTACGAGCTCACCGTCACCGACGGCGCCGCCGGTGCCCGTCCTGGCCTCGACCAACCGCTCGCGCTGGCGTTCGTCGCGATGGTGGGCGGCGAGGCCAAGCCCAAGTACGGGTGGACGGACGTGGCGCGCTTCAGCGAGCTCGGCGTACCCGCCGTCAACTACGGGCCGGGCGACCCCATGCTGGCGCACAGCGACGACGAGCGGGTGTCCCTGCGCCAGGTCACCGAGTGCGAGCAGCGCCTGCGCCACTGGCTAGCGTGACTGGCATGACGAGCACGTCCTCCGACGACGCGGACGACCAGCGCAGGGCCGACGAGGAGCAGGCGCAGGAGCAGACCGCGCGCGCGGCGTCGTCGAGCGCGACGGAGCCGCCTCCGGACGGTGACGAGCGCACCTACTACCAGGGCCCGGTGCGGCTGCGACGCTCGCTCGTGCCCGGGAGCACCACCGACCAGCGGCTGCTCGACAGCCGCGGCGAGCCGGGCTGGCTGCACACCGACCCGTGGCGCGTGCTGCGCATCCAGAGCGAGTTCGTCGAGGGTTTCGGTGCCCTGGCCGAGGTCGGCCCGGCTGCCAGCGTCTTCGGCTCGGCCCGTACGCGTCCGGGCGACTCGACGTACGCGCTCGGCGTCGAGGTCGGCCGACTGCTCGCCCAGGCCGGCTACGCCGTGATCACCGGCGGGGGCCCGGGCTCGATGGAGGCGGCCAACAAGGGCGCCTACGAGGCGGGCGGCGTGTCGATCGGCCTCGGCATCGAGCTGCCGTTCGAGCAGGGCCTCAACCAGTACGTCGACCTGGGCGTGAACTTCCGCTACTTCTTCGCTCGCAAGACCATGTTCGTGAAGTACGCGGAGGGCTTCATCGTGCTGCCCGGCGGGTTCGGGACCCTCGACGAGCTCTTCGAGGCGCTGACTCTCGTGCAGACCACGAAGGTGACGTCCTTCCCGATCGTGCTCATGGGCACGGCGTACTGGAGCGGTCTCATCGACTGGCTGCGCACGAGCGCGCTCGGCCACGGGACCGTCGGGGAGAAGGACATCGGCCTGCTGCAGCTCACGGACGACCCTGCTGAGGCCGTGCGGATCGTCGTCGACTCCAACGGCCGGGCGCGAACCGCTGGACCGGCGCGCGGGCCCGGGTCACACTGAGGCATGAGCGTGACGCCGTTGCCGCGCGGAGGAACAGCCCTGCTGGGCCGTGACGTCCGAGGCCGGGCGCTGCGAGTGACGCCTCACCCGGATCGCGGTCGGGTCGTGCTCTCGATCTGGGACGGCGAGCGCTGCGTGGCCACCGTGCGCCTCGCGGAGGAGGACGTCCCCGAGCTCGTGCGGGCGCTGACCGCGTGCCTGGTGCCGGAGCAGCCGCCGGTAGTGGCAGCGGGTTGAGGGCCGGGCCGAGCTGACGGCCGGGCCGAGCTGACGGCCGCGGGGCGTCGCGCCGTCCGTGGTCCCACGGATGCGGTCGCCGGCGTCGTCCGTGGCACGATGCGTCGGTGACCCTGCTGCAGATCCTCGTGGTGCTCGCTGTCGTGGCGGCTGTCGCCGCCGTCGCCGCCGGCGTGCTGCGCGGGGGTGCCGCCGACGTCGCCGCCCTTCCGGAGCCCACGACGACGGTGCCGTCCCTGCGGCTGCCCGCCGACCGGCTCACCGCCGACGACCTGGGCCGGCTGAGGTTCTCGCTGGCCTTCCGCGGCTACCGCATGGACGAGGTCGACGAGGTGCTCGACCGACTGGGCGACGAGCTGCGCGCACGCGAGGCCGAGCTCGACGAGCTGCGCGAGCGGGGCGTGGTCCTCAGCACGCGGGGGGAGCTGCTCGAGACGGCCGAACCGTCGAGCGAGCCGCCGTTACCGCCGTCGACAGGGTCGCCGCCGTCGACAGGGTCGCCGGTGTCGCCGGCTGAGCCGGCCGACGAGCCGCCGGCAGCACTGCCGGACGACGGGGAGCAGTGACGTGGGCACGTTCACCGTGCACCGCATCGTCAGCGCCCCGGCGCAGCGCACCTGGGACGTGCTGACGGACTGGGGGAGGCACACCGGCACGGTGCCACTCACGCGGGTGCACGCCGTGCCGGCGGACGACGGGCGGTCAGAGGGTGAGGGCTCCGGCCTGGTGGCGCGCACCGGCATCGGACCGCTGGCCTACTCCGACCGCATGACGGTCACCTCGTGGCGGGCGCCCGATGCTAGAGCGGCGGGCCGCTGTCGGCTGCGCAAGGACGGTCGTCTCGTCACGGGCGAGGTCGAGCTCACCGTCGTGCCGGTGGCACCGCGACGGTCCCGCGTCACCTGGCAGGAGCGTGCCGACGTCATCGGCGTGCACGCGCTGCCCGGTGGCGCCGTCGTGGAGCGCGTCGTCGGCCACGTGGTGTTCGCGAGGGTGCTGCGTCGGCTGGCGCGCGAGGCGGAGGCCGCGTGACCGACAACGGTCTCGTGGTGGGCGAGGACGGCCGCGCGCGGTGCGCCTGGGCCGGCCTGACGGCGGACTACACCGCCTACCACGACGACGAGTGGGGGCGCGCGGTGCACGGCGAGTCCGCCCTCTTCGAGCGCATCACGCTCGAGGCGTTCCAGTCGGGGCTGTCGTGGTTGACGATCCTGCGCAAGCGGGAGGCGTTCCGGCGCGCGTTCGCCGGGTTCGACGCGGACCGCGTCGCCCGCTTCGACGAGGTAGACGTGGCCCGCCTCCTGGCGGACGCCGCGATCGTCCGCAACGGCGCCAAGGTGAGGGCTGCCGTCACGAACGCCGCTGCCGTCGTCCGCCTTCGCGACTCCGGGGGTCTCGACGCCTTCGTCTGGTCCTTCGCGCCGACGTACGAGCGGCCACGCCCGGCGACGTCCGCTGACGTCCCTTCCTCCAGCCCCGAGTCAACGGCGCTCGCAAGAGCCTTGAAACGCAACGGGTTCGTCTTCGTCGGACCCACCACTGCCTACGCCGCCATGCAGGCGTGCGGCCTCGTCGACGACCACGTCGCGGGCTGCCACGTCGGTCGCGCATGACGGCACGGGCGCCGGTCGCCACGACTCGGCGGCAGCCGGACGGCGGCACGCCCGCCCTTCGCCGTCCGGACGTCCTCGTCGCCCTGGCCGTGTACGCGGTGACGCGGGCCTTCGCCTGGGTCGTCATCAGCCGGGCCGCGACGCGCCAGCTGCCGAGCATCTGGACGGGCGACCACTCCGGGTACCTCGACATGGCGACCCTGTGGGACGCCCAGTGGTACAAGATCATCGCCACCCAGGGCTACCCCGTGCCGCTGCCCCTCGACGCCGCCGGAGGGGTGCAGCAGAACGCGTGGGCCTTCTTCCCCGGCTTCCCGTACACCGTCAAGGCGGTGATGACGGTGACCGGTCTGTCGTTCTCGCCCGCGGCCGTCCTGACGAACCTGGTGCTGGGCGCGTGCGCCGTGGTGGTCGTGCTGCAGCTGCTGCAGCGGGTAGCGGGTCGGCACGCCGGGCTGGCCGGCGTCGTGCTGCTCTGCGCCTTCCCCTCGGCACCCACGCTGCAGATCGGCTACAGCGAGGCGCTGGGCATCCTGCTCCTCGCGCTGGCGCTGCTCTGGCTCGTCGAGCGCAGGTACGGCCTCACCGCGGTCGTGGTGCTGCTGCTCGCGCTCAGCCGCCCCGTCGTGGCGCCGTTCGCTGTCGTCGTCCTCGTGCACCTCGTCGTCCGCTGGCGCCGCCGTGGCCGTGACCCGTTCGGTGCGGCCGAGCGCGTCCAGGTCGTCGCCCTCGGTCTGTTCGCGGCGGCGTCCAGCCTGCTCTGGCCAGCGATCGTCGGCTGGACCACCGGGGTCGCCTCGGCCTACGCCGAGACGCAGGGAACGTGGCGCAGCGGGGGACAGGTCCGCCCGTTCTCGCAGGCGTTCGGCATCGCGCGCCTGCTGCTCGGCGAGCACGGCGTGCTCTGGCTGCTGCTCGGGTGCCTGCTCTTCACCGTGGTCGTGCTGTCGCCGTGGGGGCGCCGGGTGGGCGCCGAGCTGCAGGCCTGGCTGCTCGCCTACCCGGCCTACCTGCTCGCGGCGACGGAGCCGTGGACCAGTACCTTCCGCTACCTGCTGCTGATGTTCCCCCTTGGCGCAGCTGCGGCCGGGGCGGTCCGCGGGCGGCCACGCCTGATGTGGGGGGCGGTCGTCGTGCTGGCCCTGGTCGGACTGGTGCTCCAGGTCGAGTGGGTGGACCACCTGCTCGTGTTCGTGCCGCCCACGGACTACCCGCCATGACCGGCGACGAGAGCCAGGGCCGCATGCCGTCCCAGCTCGCGGTCCCGTCGTCGAGAAGACACGTCGTCAGCTGGTGGTACGTCTCGCGCGCGCTGCTGGCGGTGGTCGTCGTCGGCTGGTCGTGGGCGACCGGAGTCGCGGCCACGCTGCTGGCGCAGGACCCCGGGCGCTGGCTGGCGGAGCGCTTCACCTGGTGGGACTCCTGGCACTACGTGCGCATCGCCGAGGTCGGCTACCTGCCGCCCGGCCTGCCCTGCTGCGACCAGGCGTTCTTCCCCGGCTACCCCCTGCTCATGGCCCTGCTGGCGCCGCTGCTCGCCGGCAGCGTCGTCGCCGCGGGCCTGGTGGTCAGCTGGGCCGCCAGCGGTGCAGCTGCTGGGCTCCTGCACCGCGTCGGTGAGCTGCAAGCCCCTGGGAGCGGCCGCTGGGCGGTGCTGTACCTCGGCGTCGCCCCGCTCGGCATCTTCCTGTCCGCTGTCTACACCGAGGCGCTGTTCCTCGCGCTGAGCCTGGGGGCGTGGCTGCTCGGACGACGGGAGCGCTGGTGGTGGGCGGCTCTTGCTGCCGCCGGGGCCTGCGCCGTGCGCGTGAACGGCGTCTTCCTCGTCGCCGCGCTGGTGGTCATGCGTATCGAGCAGGGGCGCCGCCGGGGGTCGTGGCTGCCGCGTGGCGGCGCCCTGGCGGTCCTGCTGGCGCCCCTGACGGCGGTGGCGTACGTCGTCTACCTCAGCGTGCGCACGGGCCGCCTGGGAGCGTGGCAGGAGGCGCAGTCCACCGGTTGGGTGCGGCAGATCGCCTGGCCGTGGCAGGGGCTGGCTGCGGGCTGGCACGCGGCGACGTCAGCCAAGGCGTGGGACGTCACGGTGGCACGGTGGGCCGACCTCGCCTGCGTGATCGCAGGGATCGCCCTCACGGCCGCTCTGGTCTGGCTGCGCCGCTGGGCCGAAGCGCTCCTGATGCTGCTCAACCTCGCCGTGCTGGTCTGCTCGACGATGCTGACGTCGTCCGCTCGCTACGCCCTCATGTGGTTTCCCGGCTACCTGCTGCTCGCGGAGCTCACCCTGCACGAGCGATGGCGCTTCCTGCGCTGGCTGGTGCCGGTGGTCTGCGCGCCCGCTCTCGTCGTCCTCTCGGTGGCGTTCGCGGACCACCGGTGGATCGGCTGACGGGCCAGCAGACCGTGCGGGCGTGCCGGCGCGGCGATGTATCAGGGACGACCCTGGCGCGTCTTGTTGAGCATCCGGCCACGAGCCGGTTCCGCTCACGAGAGGTATGCGTCATGCAAGAGTCGTTGCGAGAGAACACGTTCACCGGTCCGACGTCGCGCCAGTCGCTGCTGCCCCGCCCCCAGCTCCCCGGTGGTGACCTGCCGTACCCGCCGCACCTGCCCGGAGGCGAGGACAACCCCCAGATCGCGAACGGGTCGGTGGTCCGCGCGGACGGCAGCTCGGACATCTACGTCATCCAGTCGGGTACCCGTCGGCACATCCCCGACGTCCAGACGCTCTACCTCGAGGGCTACACGAACGCCTCGGTGCAGACCGTGAGCCAGCAGAGGCTCGAGTCGGTGCCCACCGGTCAAGCCGTGCAGCCGTTCCCCTACGCCGTGGCCAAGGGTGAGTACCGCAGCAGCGGCGGGGGGCACATCGCCTCGTGCCACGCCAGCCTCAACCTCAACACCGGCGACGTGACCGGCACGGTCACGACCACCAACTACGTCATGTTCACGGGCTACCACAGCGGGACGCTCGTCATCCCCCGCAACGTCGCCGGGGACCCGGTGACCGCGGCGCTGCACCCCCAGTTCCGTTTTGGCGTGGGCATGTGCGGCTTCGGCGACCCGCAGACCCGCACGGACGTCATCGGCTTCAGCATCGGGGCATCCCTCGCCAAGGAGGTCTGCTCGCTCGACGTCATCATCACCGAGAGCCCCGACGACCTCGACGAGGTGCTGGCCAAGCTGGGCAAGATCGGCCAGAGCGTGGGCACGTGGCTCCCCCTCCTCAACGACACCAAGGACTTCGCGGCGCACGTCGCGGGACGCGGATCGACGACGAAGTGAGGTACGCGCCGCCAGCGCCGTGGGGGACTCCTCTCGGCGCCGGCGGCCCCCTGCGTTGTCCGAGGGCACCGATGGATGCACTCGGACCGTGGCGATCACCAGTCCCTCGGTGCACCCGGACCGCACGCCGACCGGTAGCCGGGACGACCGACTCTGGCCGAGGCTCAGCGGCCGGAGAACCTCGGCGGCTCCTTGGCCAGGAACGACTGGACGGCGGCCGCGTGGTCCTCCGTGCGGCCGGTGCTGCCCATCAGCTCGGCCTCGTGAGCGAGGGACTCCGCGAGGTCGTGGTTCTGGGAGAAGAGCAGGGCGTCGCGGATGGCGGCGTACGAACGCGTAGGTCCCGACGCCAGGCGGCCGGCCAGCTCGGCGGCGGCAGCCGGCAGCTCGTCGTCCGGCACGACCTTCGTGGCCAGGCCGAGCCCCAGCGCCTCGTCGGCACCGACGGTGCGAGGAAAGAGCAGCAGGTCCTTGGCGCGCGCGATCCCCACCAGGCGCGGGAGCGACCACGAGGAGCCGGAGTCGCACGAGAGCCCGATCGCCGAGAACGCCAGGTTGAAGCCCGCGCTCTGCGCCACGAGCCGTACGTCGCACGCGAACGCGAAGGCCGCCCCGGCACCGGCCGCCACGCCGTTCACCGCGGCGATCACCGGCTTGGCCATCGTCGCGAGCAGCAGCACGATCGGGTTGTAGTGGTCGCGCACGGTGTCGTCGAGCTGGAAGGGTTCGCCGTCGCCGGACGATGCTGCGGACCGGGCCTGCTGCAGCAGCGAGGCGTGCTCGCGGAGGTCCTGGCCGACGCAGAAGGCTCGCCCCGACCCGGTGAGCACGACGGCCCGCACCGTGTCGTCGCCGGCGGCGCGCTGGAGGGCCGCCAGCAGGGCCTCCTTGGTCGCGACGTCGAGGGCGTTCATCGTCGACGGACGGTCCAGCCTCACCGTCGCGACGCCGCCGTCGACCTCGTACCGGACCGGCGCCGAAGCGCCCTGCGGGTCGCTCGACGGGTTGTCGGTGTCGGCCATCTGGGGCTCCTTCAGTCGATCATGATTTCCCGCTGGGGCGTTCTCGCGGGATACTAGGGGCACCACGCGAAGGTCTGGGCCCTGCGGCCGCCCTGAGAAGAACGTCACGCAGCCACGACGGTCTTGCCAGGGGAGCTGCGGAACCGGACCGTCCGCGCCCGCGACCTAAGAAAGGGGATCGGCGTATGGCCGCCATGAAGCCCAGGACCGGGGACGGTCCGCTCGAGGTGACCAAGGAAGGTCGGGGCATCATCATGCGGATGCCGCTCGAGGGTGGGGGGCGTCTCGTGGTCGAGATGACGCCGGACGAGGCAGGGGCGCTCGGCGACGCCCTGAAGAGCGCGATCGGCTGACCGACACCGACCTCAGCGAGGGCTCCTCCCACGAAGGGGGAGCCCTCCGTCGCGTCAGCGGAGGGGGACTAGGGTCGAGTTCCCGACCGAGGAGGAGGACAGCCGTGCCAGCGCCCCGTGTCCGCGCCGTCAGTGGTCGCCTGAGTGACGCGGTGCGCCGCGTGTCCGGCCGGGTCGACGTGCTGGCGGTGCCGATCACGACGGCGGACGACGGACCGCTGCCCGGTCTCGGCACGGCGGATGCGGCGGCGGTGCTGGGCTTCGACCTCGAGCAGACCCTGACCCTGGAGAAGCCCACCGGCAAGGCCGGCGAGGTCACGCGGGTGCCGTGGGCGCCACGGGCCGGCTCTCCCGCTGTCGACCGGGTCGTGCTCATCGGTGTCGGCGACGGCTCCGCGACGGACGTGCGGGTCGCGGCCGCCGCGCTGGCTCGGTCCCAGCGCGGTCAGGACCGCCTGCTCACGACCCTCGGCACCGGACGGCGTGACGTCTCCACCGCCTTCGCCGAGGGCATCGTCCTCGGCTCCTACAGCGTGCCTCGTTCGGGTGTCGGGCAGACGCCACCGGCGCCGCTGCGTCGCGTCGACGTCGTGGGGCGCGTCCGCCAGGAGGACCTCGACCTCGGTCTGACGCGCGCCGACGCCACTGTGCTGGCGCGCGACCTCGCGAACACCCCTTCGTCCACGAAGGGGCCGGCGTGGCTGGCCGGCCGCGCACGCAGGTCCGCGGCCGAGGTCGGCCTGCAGTGCCGCGTCCGGGACCACAAGGAGCTGGCTGCCGAAGGGTTCGGCGGTCTGCTCGCCGTGGGCTCGGGTGCCTCCCGACCGCCACGGCTGGTCGAGCTGCGGCACGAGCCGACGTCCGCGAAGAGCACGGCGCCTCACGTCGTCCTCGTCGGCAAGGGCATCACGTTCGACAGCGGCGACATCTCGCTCAAGCCGCGCGACGCGATGATCGGCATGAAGACCGACATGACCGGCGCCGCGGTCGTGCTGGCGGTGCTGCGCGCCTGCGCCCAGCTCGACGTCGGGGTGCGGGTCACCGGCTTGATGCCGTTGGCCGAGAACGCGATCGGCGCCGCGTCGTACCGGCCCTCCGACGTGATCACGCACTACGGCGGGCGCACCGTCGAAGTCCGCAACACGGACGCCGAGGGACGGCTCGTGCTCGCCGACTCCCTGGCGTACGCGGACGCCCGGCTCGACCCGGACGTCGTCGTGGACGTCGCCACGCTCACCGGTGCCGCGACCCGAGGGCTCGGCCGCGGGCACGCCGCCATGTTCGCGAACGACGACCGGCTCGCAGAGGCCTTCACCAGGGCTGGCGAGTCGAGTGGCGAGCAGGTCTGGCGCCTGCCGCTGGTCGAGGACTACCGCTCGGCCATCGACTCCGACGTCGCCGACCTGTGCCACATCGCCACCGAGAAGGTGAGCGCTGGCGCGGTCGTCGCGGCGCTGTTCCTCCGCGAGTTCACCGGCGGTCGACGCTGGGTGCACCTCGACATCGCGGGCCCGGGGCGGAGCGAGCGCGACAACGGTCTGGTCAACCGGGGTGGCACGGGGTTCGGCGCGCGGCTGCTGCTCAGCTGGCTGCACACCCTGCGCTGAGCCGCCGCCAGACCCCCGGTCAGCGTTTGACGGCGACCAGCAGGCCGTCGCCGACAGGGAGCATCGCGCTGACGAGCTGCTCGTCGTCGCGCACGAGCTTGCCGAGCTCGCGGATCGCCGTCGTGGTGGCGTCCCGCTGCGCGGGGTCGGCCACCCGGTCGTGCCAGAGCGCGTTGTCGAAGGCCACGACGCCGCCCGGGCGCAGCAGCCGCAGAGCCTGCTGGAGGTAGTCCTCGTACTCCTCCTTGGCCGCGTCGCAGAGGACGAGGTCGTAGGCACCGTCGGTGAGGCGCGGCAGGACGTCGAGCGCCCGGCCGCTGATCACCCGAGTGCGGTTGCCGGGCACTCCGGCCTCGGTGAAGGCCTCACGTGCGGCGCGCTGGTGCTCGGGCTCGACGTCGATGGTGGTGAGCACGCCGTCCGAGGGCATGCCGCGGAGCAGCCAGAGGCCGGAGACGCCGGCGCCGGTACCGACCTCGACGACCGCGCGGGCCGGGAGCGCCGCCGCCAGCAGCCGCAGCGCAGCCCCGGCGCCCGGGAGCACCGGCGTGCACCCGAGCTCGCCGCCCCGGGCGCGGGCCCGTTCGAGCACCTCGTCCTCGACGACGAACTGCTCCGCGTACGCCCAGGTCGCAGGCTTCTGACCGCTGATGGTGGCCTCCTCAGGGCGTGGTCTCGTCCGTTCGGCCCCCAGCCTAGTGGGGAACCGGGTGCCTCTCTCGGCCGTTGTGCGCACAGGACCGGCACGAGATGTTCACGCCGGTCGATTGGGAGATCGGGCCCGGACAGGAGACGATGGTGCTCACGCTGGACGACGTTCGGACGGGAGGTGTCGCGGTGACCACCGCGGGGTTCGACGCCGCCTCCGCCTGGACGCCTCCCACGTGGGAGGAGGTCGTCCACGAGCACAGCGCCCGGGTGTACCGCCTGGCCTACCGGCTCACGGGCAACGTGCACGACGCCGAAGACCTCACGCAAGAGGTCTTCGTCCGCGTCTTCCGCAGCCTGTCGACGTACACGCCCGGCACCTTCGAGGGCTGGCTGCACCGCATCACGACCAACCTGTTCCTCGACCAGGTGCGTCGCAAGAAGCGCATCCGCTTCGACGCGCTCGCCGATGACGCCTCCGAGCGGTTGCCAGGGCGCGAGCCCGACCCCTCGCGCGCGTACGACGACACGCACCTGGACGACGACGTGCAGCGGGCCCTGGACTCGCTGCCGCCCGACTTCCGGGCCGCCGTCGTGCTCTGCGACATCGAGGGCCTCAGCTACGAAGAGGTGGCCGCCACGCTCGGCATCAAGCTGGGCACGGTCCGCTCCCGCATCCACCGTGGGCGCTCTCAGCTACGGGCGGCGCTCGCGCACCGGCGGCCGCGCCGGCTGGGCGCCACGCTCGAGGCCGGTGACGAGGCATGATCCAGCGTGCCACCGGGCCGCAGTGCCTCGGCGCACGGGCAAGTGCCCTGGCCGACGGCTCCCTGCCCGACGACGTCCGTGACCGGGCGCTGGCTCACGTCACGAGCTGCCCGGACTGCCGGGCCGACCTCGAGGCGGAGCGGCTGCTGCTGGCTCGGCTCCAGGCTCTGCCCACGCCCCGTCCGTCGGAGTCCCTGGTGGCGGCCCTGCTCGCCATGGGGGAGCCGGGCGGACCCGTGCCGCCGCGCCCCGGCCACGTCCCGGGCACCCCACGACCCCGTCCGGCGACCATCCGGCGCGAGCCGGTGGACGCCCCGTGGGAGTCGGTCGGTGTGCCCGCGCTGCCCTGGCACCGGGTGTCGCCCGGCCGACGGGCGACGTCGCGAAGCCCGGAGCTGCCGGCACGGCCGGGGCCGACGTCCCGCCCCGGTGGTCGGATGACGCCGCGTCGGCGCACCGTCGTGGGCGCGACCGCCGGCGCCGTCGGTGCCGGTGTGATCGCCGCCGCACTGGCCGGTGGGCTGCCGGTCAGCCAGCCGGTCACGCCGGTGGACCACCTGCAGGCAGCCCCGCGGGTCGCCGACCTGGGGCCGGCCCGTGAGGCGCAGATGGTCGGCGACCAGGTGCTCGCGGACGTCGGCACGGGGCAGGCGTCCTCCGTGCAGGACATCGGCCTGCTGCTCGCTGGCTCCTCGCCCACCGGTCTGTCCCTGGCAGCCCCGAGGCCGCAGCGGTCCGCTGCCTCGGCCGTTCCCGGGGTGACCACGACGGTGCTGCGCCACCTGCTCGCCACGCCGGTGCTCGTCGGCCAGACCCCGCCATCCGGCGTCCACCTGGGCTCCACCGGCTACCTGTCCGGCGGCGGCTACCTGTGGTCGTCCGCACGCTGATCGACCGCACCGTGCTGATCGACCGCACCGTGCCGGGTGCTGCTCGACCGCAGCGCGGTCACGGGAGATGATGGTGACGTGCTCGACATCAACGGCGGCGAGCTGCTCGTGCTGGCAGCGGTGGGCGTGATCGTCCTCGGGCCGGAGCGGCTGCCGCAGTACGCCGCCCAGCTCGGCAAGCTGGTGCGCCAGGCGCGCGGTTTCGCGAAGTCGGCGCGTGCTCAGATGCGCGAGGAGCTGGGCGAGGACTTCGAGGACATCGACTGGCAGTCGCTCGACCCACGGCGCTACGACCCCCGGCGCATCGTGCGCGAGGCCCTGCTCGAGGACGACGACGAGCCGGTCCGGCGCACGCCTCGCCAGGCGGACGCGTCGACGGGCTCCACGGACGACGCGGCGGTCGAGCTCACGAAGCCCAGCTCACCGACGTCGGGCTTCGACCCCGACGCGACCTGACCGAAACCCCGTTTCGCGCGAAACGGGGCACCCGCGACATCCCACGTCACCCGTTTCGCGCGAAACCGGGCACTGCTCAGCGGCCAGCGGGCGTGAGTCCGAGCGACCGCCCGGCCAGGCCACGGCTGCGCTGCGCCAGCGTCCGGGCGACGCCGCGGAGGGCGACGGCGGCGGGGGACTCCGGCCGGGACAGGACCACGGGGACGCCGGTGTCGCCGCCCTCGCGCAGCTGGACGTCGAGGGGCACCTGCCCGAGCAGCGGTACCGAGGCGCCCACGGAGCGCGTCAGCGACTCGGCCACGGCCTGGCCACCGCCGGAACCGAAGATGTCCATCCGAGTGCCATCGGGCTGCTCGAGCCACGACATGTTCTCGATGACACCCACGATCTGCTGGTGCGTCTGGAGCGAGATGGCGCCGGCGCGCTCGGCCACCTCGGCCGCCGCGCGCTGCGGCGTCGTCACGACGAGGATCTCGGCGCTGGGCAGCAGCTGGGCTGTGGAGATGGCGATGTCGCCGGTGCCGGGCGGCAGGTCGAGCAGCAGCACGTCGAGGTCGCCCCAGAAGACGTCCGAGAGGAACTGCTGCAGGGCCCGGTGGAGCATCGGCCCGCGCCACACGACCGGCTGGTTGCCGGGCACGAACATGCCGATCGAGATGACCTTCACGTCGTGCTGCACGGGCGGGAGGATCATGTCGTCCACCTGCGTGGGCCGCTGCTCCACCCCCAGCATGCGGGGCACCGAGAACCCGTAGACGTCGGCGTCGACGACCCCGACCCGCAGACCGTCCTGGGCCATCGCGGCAGCGAGGTTGACGGTGACGGACGACTTGCCGACGCCGCCCTTGCCGGATGCGACCGCGTAGACGCGGGTCAGCGAACCCGGCTTGGCGAAGGGCACCTCGCGCTCGGACTGCCCGCCGCGCAGGTTCTCGCGCAGGGTGCGTCGCTGCTCGTCGCTCATGACGTCGAGGTCGACCACCACGTCGCGCACGCCGTCGAGCTTGCGGACCGCCGTCGTGACCTCGGTCGTGATCGTCGACTTCATCGGGCAGCCGGAGACGGTCAGGAAGATGCCCACGGTCACCAGGCCGTCGTCCCCGACCACGACGTCCCGCACCATGCCGAGGTCGGTGATGGGCTTGCGGATCTCGGGGTCGTTCACACCTGCGAGCGCGGTGAGGACCTGGTCCTGCGTCGGTGTCGGCATGGCTCGATGCTAGGACGCTGCGGGGCCTACCCGACCGGCCGGTCGGGTGAGGTCTCCCACAGGGGTGGTCAGCCGAGGGTCTGGCGGCACCAGGGGCAGGTGCGCCAGTCCGGCTCGACCTTGCGCCGACAGCCCTGGCAGGTGCCGCGGTCCAGCGCGACGCTGCACCAGGGGCAGGCCACCATGCCGGCCTCGACCCCGCGCTGGCAGGACGGGCAGTGCTCGCCGGTCGAGTGGTCCGAGTGGGTGACGCGGATGACCTCCTCGAAGGTCGTCTCGCCGCGGCGCGCCTTCTCCAGCGCGGCCGCACGCATCGTCATCATGCCGGCGGACTTGGCCTGCGCCCCGACCGCCGACTCCGTCGCCGACGTCATCAGCACCTGGCGCATCGCCGTGTCGACCTCGAGGACCTCGTAGACGGCGGTGCGCCCGCGATAGCCGGTGCCCGCGCAGTCCGGGCAGCCCACGCCTTTCAACGGTGTCGCGTCGAGGATGTCGTCGATGCGCAGTCCCAGCACGGCCAGCGTGCCGTCGTCCGGGATGTAGCCCTCGGCGCAGGACTCGCACGGCTTGCGCACCAGACGCTGAGCGACTGCGGCCGTGAGCGACGACGCCACGAGGAAGGGCTCCACCCCCATGTCGACCAGGCGGGTCAGCGCCGCGACCGCGGAGTTGGTGTGGAGCGTCGTCAGCACGAGGTGACCGGTCTGGGAGGCCTTGAGCGCCAGCTCGGCGGTCTGACCGTCACGGACCTCGCCGACGAGCACGATGTCCGGGTCCTGGCGCAGGATCGAGCGCAGACCTGCCTCGAAGGTCATGCCGGACTTCTCGCTCACCTGCACCTGCGTGATGCCGGGCAGCTGGACCTCGATCGGGTCCTCGAGGGTGACGATGTTCTTCTCGGGCGTCATCGTCTGGTGGATCGCCGCGTACAGGGTGTTCGTCTTGCCCGAGCCGGTGGGGCCGGTGATGAGGACGAGACCCTGCGGCACGCTGAGCGCCTCGAGGAAGGTCGCGAGCTGGTCGGGCTCGAAGCCGAGGGACGCCAGGGAGGGGACGTTGTCCGCCCGGGTGAGCAGGCGGATGACGACCTTCTCGCCGTGCAACGACGGCAGCGTGCTGACGCGCGTGTCGATGGCCTGACCGTCGACGACGATGCGGCTGCGGCCGTCCTGGGGGACGCGTCGCTCGGCGATGTCGAGACCGGACATGATCTTGACGCGGCTGACGATCGAGGGGCCGAGCCGCTTGGGCGCCGTCATGACGTCGCGCAGCAGACCGTCGACGCGGTAGCGGATGCGCAGGCCGCTGCGCTGCATCTCGATGTGGATGTCGGACGCTCGCAGGCGGGCGGCGTCGCCGAGCACCTGGTTCACGAGCTTGACGATGGGCGCGTCGTCAGTCGCGCCCGGGGTGCCGAGCTGCTCGTCGGCGGGCGCTGCCTCCTCGGCCGCGTCCTCGATCATGCTGACCGCGCTGTCCTCGGACAGCGACCAGGCGCGTGCGAGGTGGTCCTTGATCTGGGTTGCCGGCGCGACGACGACGTAGAGCTCGGGCGCGCGGGTGTACATCTTCACGTCGTCCAGCGCGAGGACGTTCGTGGGGTC
Organism: Actinomycetales bacterium; assembly: GCA_035707965.1. Taxonomy (GTDB): domain Bacteria; phylum Actinomycetota; class Actinomycetes; order Actinomycetales; family Angustibacteraceae; genus DASSTJ01. The sequence continues at coordinate 23,329 of DASSTJ010000107.1, read as the reverse complement.
CGCGGTGGCGATGACGAGACCACCGGAGGCGTGCCGGTCGAGCACCAGCACGCCGGTGCGCTCCGCGACGGCGCGCGGGAGCAGCCGCACCACGTCGGGGGCGGGCACCACGCGTGCCAGGTCGAAGGCCTGCAGGCCGAGGTGGGTGGCAAGGGCCTCCGCGACCTCGCGCTCGCTGGCGTAGCCCAGCGCGGCGACGACCTGCCCCAGCCGGCGCCGGGGACCCTCGTCGGTGGCCTGCACGGCGAGCGCGTGCTCGAGCTGCTGCTGGGTGATCAGCTGCTCGTCGATCAGCACCTCGCCGAGGCGCCGGCGGCGCCCGGTCGAGTCGTTCTCCACCGTGGCCGACAACGGTCGGGCAGCCACCTGCGGGCTCTCGGCGTCGGCCGGCGAGAGCTGGTGGGGCAGCGCGACGGAGTCATGGGGAGCACTCGGCATACTCGCTGTATCGGCAGGTCGGCCGATCGGGTGAAGGAAAGCGTGGTGGCGGTCTCAGGCGCCGTCCGGCGACGGTGGGACGTCGTCGTTCCGGGAGCGGTCCTCCAGCTCCTCCAGCAGGGCCCGGAGCTCCGAGCGCACGAAGTCGCGGGTCGCCACCTCACCGAGCGCCATCCGCAGGGACGCCACCTCGCGGGCGAGGTACTCGGTGTCGGCGAGAGCGCGCTCGTCGCGGGCGCGATCCTGCTCGCCGAGCACGCGGTCCCGGTCGTCCTGCCGGTTCTGCGCGAGCAGGATGAGCGGCGCGGCGTACGAGGCCTGCAGCGACAGGATCAACGTCAGCAGGGTGAAGTTGAGGTCCTTGGGGTCGAACTGCAGGTGATGGGGCCCGACGGTGTTCCAGAGCAGCCAGATGGTGACGAACCCGGTCATGTAGACGAGGAACCGCGCGGTGCCCATGAAGCGAGCGAAGCGCTCGGCGAAGCGGGCGAACGCCTCTGGGTCGACCTGAGGGCGGGAGATCAGCGCGCGTCGGGCCTCCCGCGGCTGGTCCAGGCGGGGGGCCCGGTGCGAGCGGCGGCGGGGTTCACGTGCCATCGCGCTCACCTCCGGGCGCGGCGCTCTCGCGGTCGGCGTCGATGTCGTCGGCGTCGAGGTCGTCGGTCTCGCGCCAGTCCTCGGGGAGGATGTGGTCGAGCACGTCGTCCACGGTCACGGCCCCGACGAGCCGCGTGGCGTCGTCCACCACCGGCACTCCGACGAGGTTGTAGTTCGCGAGGTAGCGGGTGACCTGGCCGAGCGTGGCATCCGGCGACATCGGCTCGACGTGCGTGTCCACGATGCCGCCGATGGACGTCTGCGGCGGCTCGCGCAGCATGCGCTGGATGTGCACCAGGCCCAAGAAGCGGCCGGTCGGCGTCTCCAGGGGCGGGCGGCAGACGTAGACGGTCGACGCGAGGGCGGGACTGAGCTCGGCCCGACGGACGACGGCGAGCGCCTCCGCCACGGTCGCGTCCGGGGCGAGGATCACCGGTTCGGTCGTCATGAGGCCGCCGGCGGTGTCCTCGTCGTACGCGAGCAGGCGGCGCAGCGGCTCGGACTCCTCGGGCTCCATCAGCTGCAGGAGGTGCTCGGCGGTCTCCGCGGGCAGCTCAGAGAGCAGGTCGGCGGCATCGTCCGGCTGCATGGCCTCGAGGACGTCGGCGGCCCGACGGGTCTCGAGCTGGGTGAGGATCTCGACCTGGTCGTCGTCCGGCAGCTCCTCGAGCACGTCGGCCAGCTGTTCGTCGTCCAGCGCGGCCGCCACCTCGACCCGTCGCTTCGGCGGCAGGTCGTGGATGACGTCGGCGAGGTCGGCCGGCTTCATCGACTCGAACGTCGCCAGCAGGTTCGCGGCGCCCTGGCCGCTGCCCTCGATCGACAGCCCCGTCACCTGGTCGGCATCGACCAGGAAGCTCTCGCCGCGTCGGCGCAGGCGGCCGCCCAGTCCGCGGTGACGCTCGACCCGCCGCACGAACACGCGGCTGATGACCCAGTCGCGGCTGCGCTCCTGCGTCATCGCGACGTCCTCGACCACGACCTCGCCGCTGCCGTCGCGCATCGTCACGGTGCGGTCCAGCACCTCGGCCACCACGAGGGTCTCGGACGGTCGCTGCTCGAACCGACGCATGTTCACCACGCCGGTCGTGATGACCTGGCCGCCGTCGATGCTCGTGACGCGGCCCATCGGCAGGAACACGCGCCGGCGTCCCGGCACCTCGACGACGAGGCCGACGGCGCGGGGAGCCATGCGGCCGGGGCGGAACACCACGACGACGTCCCGCACGCGCCCCACCTGGTCGCCCTGCGGGTCGAAGACCGCGAGGCCGGACAGGCGGGCGATGAAGACCCTCGTCGGCGCTCCGCTCACCGCGCCAGGCTAGCGCCGCGTACCTTTCCCGATATGACGACGCGCACGTGGGCCGACCACGACGAGCTGGAGTTCGACGTCGTCGACGTGTTCACCACCACGGCCTTCGCGGGCAACGGCCTCGCGGTCGTCTACGGCGCCGAGTCGCTCACGACGCAGCAGCTGCAGGCGCTGGCGCGGGAGTTCAACCTCTCGGAGACGGCGTTCCCCGTCCCTCCCGGCGACGTCGGCCAGGACGTCGCCGTCGACGCCGACGCGGACTACGGGTTGCGCATCTTCACCCCGGAGACCGAGCTGCCCTTCGCCGGGCACCCGTCCGTCGGCGCCGCCTGGGCGCTGTGCCGGCGGGGGCTGCTCACCCCCGGCCGCCGCGGACAGCTGTGCCGCGCCGGCCTCGTCGAGCTCGAGACGGCGGGCCCGGACGACGTCGTGTGGCTGACGGGGCGGCCGCCCGTCGTCGGCGGTGAGATCGACCCCGCAGGGCCACTCGCGGCGGTCGGGCTCGGTGCGATCGACCAGGTGGGCGTGACCCCCGTGGTCGCCGGGGCGGGGCTCGACTTCTCCTACCTGTTCGTCCGTCCGGGCTCGATCGCGCGGGCGGTACCTGACCTGCAGCAGCTGCGCCGGCTCCGGACGCACGGGCCCGAGCTGGGGGGTGTCGTCATCGTGGGCTGGCACGACGGCACGGCGCGCGTACGGGTCTTCACCGACGACATCGGCGCGACGGAGGACCCCGCGACCGGGTCGGCCGCGCTGGGGCTCGGCGCGGTGCTCGTGCACGCCGGTCTGCTGGCCGGCGACGGCACGTCGACCTTCACGGTGCGGCAGGGCATCGAGATCGGCCGGCCCTCCACGCTGTACGGCGAGGTGCGCGCGCAGGCGGGCGTCCCGGTGCAGTGCCGGGTCGGCGGGACGGTCGTGCCGGTGTCACGCGGCACGATCGCCGTCCCCCCGCGCGCGACGTCGTCGTGAGGCACCTCAGCGACGCCAGCGTCGCCGACGTCCCCCGGCGTGCCACGGGCGCCAGCCGGACGTCGCGGCCGGCGTGGGCGGGGGAGGGGCCGCATGGCTGCTGTCGTCGTACTGCCCTGGCTGCTCGAGGGGTGGTGCGACCGCCTCGATGCGGGTCACCGTGGTGGTGCCCCGCCACACGTCGGGCAGCTGGGCGGGCGGCACCGTCGCGTTGAGCCGGACGGCGGCCAGGGCCGTGGCCGCGTCGGCCCATCGCTCGTCGCCCGGGGGGAGCGGCTCCGCCTGCGCCGGCACGGTGAGCAGTCGCTCCCACGTGTCCTTGCTGCGCAGCAGCAGGTCGACAGGTCCGTCGAGGTCGGGCAGCACCTGCTCGGGTCCGCCGCTGATGACGTGCACGGCATCGTCGTGCCACACGTGCCAGGCCGGCCAGGCCCGCCGCTCGCCCTGCCGGCGGATCCAGAGGAAGTCGCTCTTGGTCGCCCCCTCGGCCAGCAGCGCCCGCCAGGTCTCCTCCGGCACTGGCTCTTCGGTCGACGACACGTGGGCAGCGTCGCACACGGCGGACCGGCGCTCCAGGGGTCACGGTCCCGGTGAACAGCGGGCATGGCACCCTCGCGGGGTGAGCGATGGGCGGACGTCGACGAGCGCGCTGCCGCACGGACCTGCGGGGAGTGACCACGACTCGGCGCTCGTGACGACCGGCGTGATCGGCGTCGGCGTGCTCGCGGTCGCCTTCTCGGCGCCGCTGATCACCGCCATCGCCGCTCCTGCACTGGCGGTGGCGTTCTGGCGCAACGCGTTCGGGGCCATCGCGGGTGCGCCGTTCACGCTCGCGACGCGGCGCGACGAGCTGCGGTCGTTGCTCGGGCCGCAGCGGCGCACGCTGTATCTCGCGGTGGTCGCGGGGCTGGCGCTGGCGCTGCACTTCGGCCTGTGGATCCCCAGCCTGCGCCTCACCAGCGTGACGGCGTCCACGGCGCTCGCCACGACGACCCCGCTGTGGACCGTCGTCATGACGCGGCTCCTGGGGCAGCACGTCCCGCGTGGCGTCGTGCTGGGTGTCGTGGTCGCCGTCACCGGCGTGCTGGTCGTCACCGGTGTCGACGCGAGCGGTTCCGCGCAGGCGCTCCAGGGCGATCTGCTGGCGCTGGGGGGTGGTGCTGCGGGAGCGGGCTACGTCGTCGCGGGCGCCGAGGTCCGTCGTACGGTCGGCACGGCCACGTACACCCTCGTCGCGTACACGACCTGCGCCGTCGTCCTGCTCGCCGTCTGCCTCGTCAGCGGCACGTCGCTCAGCGGCTACTCGGCGCGCACCTGGGTCGAGCTGGCGCTGCTCACCCTCACCGCGCAGCTGCTCGGGCACTCTTTGCTGAACCGGGCGCTGAGGTCGGCCGGTGCGACCACCGTCGCGCTGGCGATCCTGCTCGAGGTGCCGGGCGCGTCGCTGGTGGCCTGGGTGTGGCTGGGCCAGGTGCCGCCGTTGGCGGTCGTCCCGGGCGCGGCGCTGGTGCTCGCCGGGATAGCGGTGGTGATCCGCAGCCAGTCGACGTCCCGTCGCGCTGTCGCGGAGGCTCCCGCGCCCTAGCGTCGTGGCAGCCGGACGGCTTCGCCGGGGCTGTCTCGCTGCCACCATCGTGGGCAACGTCACGGCCCTCGGGGTGGGCGGCCCGCCGACACGTCGGTAGCGTGACCGGCCAGCAGCCCTCCACGACGGGAGCCCCGAATGTCCGTGCCCGGTACGGCGCCAGCGCTGGCGCGCCCCCTGCGCTCACGGCGGTCCAACCTGGCCGTTCCCGGCTCCAGCGTGAAGATGATGGACAAGGCCAAGGGGCTGCCGGCCGACCAGGTGTTCCTGGACCTCGAGGACGCCGTCGCGCCCATCGCCAAGGAGGGCGCGCGCGCCAACATCGTCGCGACGCTGAGCGAGGGCGGCTGGGGCGACAAGGTGCGCACCGTCCGGGTCAACGACTGGACGACGAAGTGGACCCACGCCGACGTCCTCGCCATCGTGGAGGGCGCCGGCGCCGACGTCGACTGCCTCATGCTGCCCAAGGTGCAGACCGCCGAGCAGGTGGTGGCGCTCGACCTGCTGCTCACGCAGCTCGAGACGGCGCTCGGTCTGGAGGTCGGCCGCATCGGCATCGAGGCGCAGATCGAGAACGCGCTCGGACTCACGAACGTCAACGCCATCGCGGCCGCGTCGCCCCGTGTCGAGACCATCATCTTCGGGCCCGCCGACTTCATGGCGAGCATCAACATGAAGTCGCTCGTGGTCGGCGAGCAGCCCCCCGGCTACGACGTCGGCGACGCCTACCACTACATCCTCATGCAGATCCTCATGGCCGCCCGCGCCTACGACAAGCAGGCGATCGACGGGCCTTACCTGCAGATCCGCGACGTCGAGGGCTTCACACGGGTCGCGAGCCGCTCGGCCGCGCTGGGCTTCGACGGCAAGTGGGTACTGCACCCCGGCCAGATCGATGCCGCCAACGAGGTCTACAGCCCGCGGCAGCAGGACTACGACCACGCCGAGAACATCCTCGACGCCTACGCGCACTACACGTCCGAGGCCGGCGGTGCTCGCGGTGCCGTCATGCTCGGCGACGAGATGATCGACGAGGCCTCGCGCAAGATGGCGCTCGTCATCTCGGCGAAGGGCCGCGCCGCGGGCATGCAGCGCAGCGAGCGCTGGACGCCCCCCGAGGACTGACCGCTCCCGCGCGCTGCCAGCATCCCGACGTCCGCACCACCGAGGAGAACCATGGGCCGCCTGCAGCACACCGAGGGCCTCAGCGACGACCAGCGCGAGCTGCTGAAGCTGGTGCGGCAGTTCGTCGACGAGCAGGTCATCCCGGTGGCGACGTCGCTCGAGCACGAGGACTCCTACCCGACGCAGATCGTCGAGGGCATGAAGGAGATGGGCATCTTCGGGCTGATGATCCCGGAGGAGTACGGCGGCCTCGGCGAGTCGCTGCTCACCTACGCCCTCGCGGTGGAAGAGATCTCGCGCGGCTGGATGAGCGTCAGCGGCATCGTCAACACCCACTTCATCGTGGCCTACATGCTGCTGCAGCACGGCACGGAGGAGCAGAAGCAGAAGTACCTGCCGCGCATGGCGACGGGTGAGGTGCGTGGCGCGTTCTCGATGAGCGAGCCCGGATGCGGCTCCGACGTCTCGGCCATCACGTCGAAGGCCGTGCAGGGCGACGACGGGGGGTGGACGCTCAACGGCCAGAAGATGTGGCTGACCAACGGCGGCAGCGCGAACCTCGTCGCGGTGCTCGTGAAGACCGACACCGGTGCGGACTCGGTGTACCGCAACATGTCCACGTTCCTCGTCGAGAAGGAACCGGGCTTCGGCGAGACCGCGCAGGGCATCACCGTGCCCGGCAAGATCGCGAAGATGGGCTACAAGGGCGTCGACACGACCGAGCTGGTGCTCGACGGGCACCGCACGACGTCCGAGCAGATTCTCGGCGGCGAGCCCGGCCGTGGCTTCTACCAGATGATGGACGGCGTCGAGGTCGGCCGCGTGAACGTCGCCGCTCGTGGTTGCGGCGTCGCGATGCGGGCGTTCGAGCTCGGCATCGCGTACGCCCAGCAGCGCGAGACCTTCGGCAAGAAGATCGCCGAGCACCAGGCCGTGCAGTTCCGACTCGCCGAGATGGCGACGAAGGTCGAGGCGGCCCACCAGATGATGGTGAAGGCGGCGCGCACCAAGGACTCCGGAGAGCGCAACGACCTCGAGGCCGGCATGGCCAAGTACCTGGCCAGCGAGTACTGCGCCCAGGTCGTCGAGGACGCCTTCCGCATCCACGGGGGCTACGGGTACTCCAAGGAGTACGAGATCGAGCGGCTCTACCGCGAGGCGCCGATGCTGCTCATCGGTGAGGGCACGGCCGACATCCAGCGGATGATCATCGGACGTCGGCTCCTCGAGGAGTACAAGGCCTGAGGGCGTGCGCGGCGACCGTCGTCCGTGCGGACTCGTGACGTGACGCCCGCCGTGACACGATAGGAGGACCCTGATCTTCCAGACGACACGGAGGACCGCGCCCATGCCCGCACCGCGGCCAGGAGTCCCGCGTCCCGCACTCGACCTCGACTTCCCCATGTCCCTCGGGGTCTTCGACAAGTACGAGCAGGCGCAGCGCGCCGTCGACTACCTGTCGGACGAGGAGTTCCCCGTCGAGAACTGCATGATCGTCGGCACCGACCTCAAGCAGGTCGAGAGGGTGACGGGCCGCCTGACCTACGCGCGCGCCACGATGGCCGGGGCGGCGTCCGGCGCCTGGATGGGCCTGTTCGTCGGGGTGCTGCTGAGCCTGTTCTCGAGCAACGAGAGCGCTTTCGGCATCGTCATCGCCGGCGTGCTGTTCGGCGTCGTCTTCGGCATGGTCATGGGGCTCGCCGGGTTCGCCGCGACCCGCGGCCGGCGCGACTTCACGTCCGTGTCGCAGGTGATCGCGACGCGGTACGAGGTGCTCGTCGAGCACAAGCTGCTCGAGCGCGCCCAGCAGCTGTTGCTGAAGATGCCCGCCAGCAAGCCGCTGTAGTCTCCGCGCCCGCGCCCGTCAGGGACGCAGCTCGGCCAGCCAGGCCTCGACGTCGTCCGGCGTGCGGGGTAGCGCGGCCGACAGGTTCTCGAAGCCGTCGTCGGTCACCAGGACGTCGTCCTCGATGCGCACCCCGATGCCGCGCAGCTCCTCCGGGATGCTCACGTCGTCGGCCTTGAAGTACAGGCCCGGCTCGACCGTGATCACCATGCCGGGCCGCAGCTCGCCCTCCATGTACTCCTCGCGACGGGCCTGCGCGCAGTCGTGCACGTCGATGCCGAGGTGGTGGCTCGTGCCGTGGACCATCCACCGTCGGTGGTAGCCACCCTCGTCGCCGAGCGTCGTCTCGACGTCCACGGGCAGGAGACCCCACTCGTGCAGCCGCTCGGCGATCACCCGGATCGCCGCGGCGTGCACGTCCTTGAACTTGTTGCCCGGCTTGACGGCCGCCATGCCGGCCTCCTGGGCGTCGAGCACCGCCTGGTAGACCCGCCGCTGCGCCTCGCTGAACCGGCCGTTCACCGGCATCGTGCGCGTGACGTCCGCGGTGTAGAGCGAGTCGACCTCGACGCCGGCGTCGACCAGCAGCAGGTCGCCGTCGCGGACCTCGCCGTCGTTGCGGATCCAGTGCAGCGTGCAGGCGTGGTCGCCGGACGCCGCGATGCTGTCGTAACCGACACCGTTGCCGACGTGGCGTGCCACCAGCCCGAACTGGCCCTCGACCCAGCGCTCACCGCGGCCCTTGGCCACGGCGTCCGGCAGGCTGCGTGCGATCGCGGCGAACCCCTCGGCTGTCGCGGCGCACGCCAGCCGCATCTGCTCCGTCTCCCACTCGTCCTTGACGAGCCGCAGCTCGGACAGCGTGACGGCGAGGTCCTCGTCGCGCTCCTCGGCGGCGCTGTGGTCGTTGCCCTCCACCTGCGACCGGGCTTCGTCGACCATCGCGGTGACCTCCGGGTCCGCGTCGCGCAGCACGCGCAGGTCGAGGCTGCCGACGTCCTTGCTGATCGCGTCCTTCAGCTCGTCGATGTGGCGGCAGACGATCTCGAGCTCGGCCTCGACCTCCTGCAGGCTCGGGCGCACGCCGACCCAGAGCTCGCCGTAACGGGCGTCGGCGTAGAACTCCTCGGTGTCGCGTCCCGCGCGTGGCCGGAAGTAGAGCACTGCCTCATGACCCCCGCCGTCCCGCGGCTCGAGCACCAGCACGGCGTCCGGCTCGCGGTCCGCGCCGAGACCCGTGAGGTACGAGAACGCCGAGTGCGGCCGGAACACGTAGTCCGTGTCGTTGCTGCGCACCTTGAGGCCGCCCGCCGGCACCACGACGCGCTCGCCCGGGTAGTGCGCCGACACTGAGGCGCGACGACTGGCGGCGTACGGTGCCACCTCGGCCCGTGGTGGAAGCTCGGTCGGCCGCGGCGCCCAGCCCTCGGCGATGAACTTCTTGAAGGCCTCGGACGTCGGACGGGACCGGTGGTCGCTCTTCTTCGGCTGCTGCTCGCTCACGTCGCCCATGGTGTCACCCCCTCACCTCGCGCGGCACCTCGTCGTCCAGGCCCTGGGCGTCGGCCGGGACAGTGCCGCGGCTGTGGTTGGCTCGCCGTGTGACGTCGTTCGACGCGGGGCGGACCCTGGGCGAGCGCTTCCGGGCGCACGGCCGCGCCCTCTCGTCGTCCCGGGCGCCGTCGCCGCTCTACGCCGAGCTGATGACGTGCCTGGCTGACGACTGGGACGCCGGAGGAGTCGTCCGGCGCATCTGTCGCGGCTGGGAGGACGCTCCGCCCGGCAGCGTCGTGCAGCTGCGGCTCCTGGCCGGCCTGCACCGCGTCGTCCTGCGGGGAGACGCTCCCGCGCTCGCGGCGTACTACCCGTCGGCGGGTGGTGACCGGCCACCCACCGGGGTCTGGCCGGTCGCGCGGCCGGTGCTGGAGGCTCACGCCGCAGAGCTCAGCGACGCGCTGGCCACGGCGCCCCAGACGAACGAGCCCGGCCGGTCCGCGGCGCTGCTCGTCGGCGTGCTGCACGCCGTTCGTCAGACCGGGCTCCCCCGGGTGCGGCTGCTCGAGATCGGCGCGAGCGCGGGGCTGAACCTGCTCGTGGACCGGTTTCGCATCACGGGCGACGGCTGGGCGTCCGGCCCCGCCGACTCGCCCGTGGTCCTCGCCGACGCCGTCCGTGGGAGGCTGCCGCGTCCGCTGCCCGACTGGTCCGTGCACGGGCGCCGAGGCTGTGACCTCGAGCCCGTCGACGTCGCCGTGCCGGCGGGACGTCTGCAGCTCGAGTCCTTCGTCTGGCCGGACCACGTCGGCCGGTTCCGGCGGCTGCGTGCCGCGCTGGACGTGGCGCAGCGGGTGCCCGTCCCGGTGGACCGAGGAGCGGCGAGCACCTGGTTGGCGCAGCAGCTGGCCGCGCCCGGTGATCCTGGTGTGCTCACGGTCGTGTGGCACTCGATCACGCGCATGTACTGGCCCGGCAGTGAGGTCGCGGCCGTCGACGAGGTGGTCGCCGACGCGGGCTCGCGCCTGCCGCTGGCCCGGGTGGCGATGGAGTACGGGGACGACGGGCCCGGCGCCCAGCTGACGGTCCAGGTGTCGCAGGGCCAGGGGCTGGGCGAACCACGACGGTTGGCGAGCGTCGCGGACCACGGCGTCCCGGTCAGGCTCGACCCCGGTGTGGCGCTGGACGCGTGAGCAGCCCGGGTCAGGCGTGCACACTCTGGGGAAGGTGCGCGGTGGGGGTGGGTCAGGCGACGGGTTCGAGCACCAGCACCGGGATGACGCGGTCCGTCTTCTTCTGGTACTCCGCGTAGTCTCCGAACGCCTCGACAGCGCGCTGCCACCACTCGTCCCGCTCGGCGCCGTGCACCTCGCGGGCGACCATGTCCTGCTTGGCTGGGCCGTCCTGCAGCTCGACGTGCGGCTCGGCCAGCAGGTTGCCGTACCAGAGGGGATGCGTCGGCGCTCCGCCGCGCGAGGCGACCAGCGCGTAGCGACCGCCGTGCTCGACGCGCATGAGCGGCGTCTTGCGCAGCTTGCCCGTGCGGGCACCGCGGTTGGTCACGACGACGACGGGCCGGCCGCGCAACGTCGTCCCCTCGGTGCCGCCCGACGACTCGTACAGCTCGACCTGGTCGCGGACCCACTGCTGCGTGCTCGGCTCGTACTCACCGGTGAGAGGCATGTCGTCGACAACCTGCCGCGTCGCCCGTCGATTCCCGCGCCTCGGGCGGCGGCCGCCGAGCGCGGGCCGTCCCGTACCGGCGACTCGCGGTCGCTGGAGGTCAGCCGCCGAGCTGCTGGAGGCCGACCTCCTCCTCCTTGCGGATGGCCGACATCAGGGCCGGCTCGGCGGCCCGCTCCATCTTGCCGCCGAGCAGCGGGATCGAGGCCCTCAGGTCGCCGGCGATGAGCTGCTTGGTACCGCCGGTGTTGTCGACACGCAGCGCCAGGCTGCCGTTCAGCCGGATCGGCGCGCCCTTGATCTCGAGGGTGACCGTGCCGTCCCGGTTGCCGTCCGTGTCGGGCGCGTCCCAGTGGTCGACGCGAAGCACCTCGAGGGTGCTGCCGATGAAGCTGCGCGCATAGTCCGGCACCTGGTCCGTCGGTAGCGCCCGTCGCGTGGTGATCGTCGCCTCCCCGGCCGCCTGCTCGATCTGGACGTCGTACTCCAGCGCTCCGGTCGCCTGGCAGACGCGCTCCTGGAACCCTGGGTCGGTGAGCATGTCGAAGACGAGGCCGGGCGAGGCGGGGTAGAAGACCTGGGCGTTGACCTGCACGGGCGGCTCTCCTCAACAGGAGGGGACGGCGGACGTGCCCACGCTACGGCCCGCCGAACGGGTTGCGCGCGTTCGGCCGCCGTGCCGCGCTCGCTGGCCCGGCGATAGGGTCGACGCAGCATGCAACGGCGCATGCGTGGCGATCGCACGGAGTGGTAACCCATGGCGGCCTCAGCCCCCCAGTCCCGGCCTGCACAGTCCCGGTCCGACCTCGTCTCGAAGGCCGTGGCGCTCGCCGGTCACGCGGACGAGGACAGCACTCGCCGGTACCTGGAGCAGTACTACCGCCACGTGGCGGACGAGGACCTGCTGCTGCGTCGTCCGGAAGACCTGCTGGGCGCCGCAGCCAGCCAGCGGGAGCTTGCCGCCGAGCGTCCGACCGGTCGCGCCAACGTGCGGGTGTTCACCCCGACGGTGGACGAGCACGGGTGGTCGACGGGGCACACGGTCGTCGAGGTCGTCACGGACGACATGCCGTTCCTCGTCGACTCGGTGACCGCGGAGCTGACCCGCGCGGGGCACGCCATCCACCTGGTCGTCCACCCGCAGGTCGTGACGCGCCGCGACGCCGAGGGGCACCTGCTCGAGACCGTCGACCTCCCCCCTGACGCTCGCGACGACCTGCCCTACGACTGCTTCCTCGAGTCCTGGATGCACCTGGAGATCGATCGCGAGACCGACCGCGGCGCGCTGGGCGAGATCGCCTCGGGCCTGCGCCGGGTGCTCGAGGACGTGCGCGAGGCCGTCGAGGACTGGCCGAAGATGCGCGACCGCGCCGAGGCCGTCGCCGACCAGCTCGAGTCCGACCCGCCTGCGGGAGTCGACGCCGACGAGGTGCTGGAGGCGCGGCGCCTGCTGCTGTGGCTGGCGGACGACAACTTCACGTTCATCGGGTACCGCGAGTACACGCTGGAGCAGGTGGACGGCGAGGACGTCCTGCGTGCCGACCAGGGCACCGGCCTCGGCGTCCTCCGCTACGACCAGAGGGTCTCGGGCAGCTTCGGCCGGCTGCCGGCGCAGGCTCGCGCCCGGGCGCGGGAGCCGCACGTCCTCGTGCTGACGGAGGCGAACTCCCGGTCGACGGTTCACCGTCCGGCGTACCTCGACTACGTGGGCGTCAAGCGTTTCGACGACCAGGGCCGGGTCGTGGGCGAGCGGCGGTTCTTGGGCCTGTTCACGTCGGCCGCGTACACCGAGAGCGTGACGCGGGTGCCCGTCATCGACCGCAAGGTGCGGCAGGTGATGGAGCGCACCGGGTTCAGCCCGGAGAGCCACTCGGGCAAGGACCTGCTCGAGATCCTCGAGACCTACCCGCGGGACGAGCTGTTCCAGGCGGACGTCGACACGCTGTACGAGACGGCGACCAGCGTGCTGCACCTGCAGGAGCGTCGTCGTACCCGGCTGTTCCTGCGCCGCGACGACTACGGCCGCTACATGTCGTGCCTGGTGTACCTGCCACGTGACCGCTACACCACCCAGGTGCGGCTGCGCATGGAGGCCATCCTGCGCGAGGCGTTCGGCGGCTCCAGCGTCGACTACACGACGCGGGTGTCGGAGTCCGTGCTCGCCCGCCTGCACTTCGTCGTCCGGGTGCCGAGCGGCGAGACGATCCCGGACGTCGACACCGACGACCTCGAGGCGCGACTCGTGGCCGCCACCCGCACCTGGGACGAGGACCTCGGCGAGGTGCTCCGCGACGAGCTGGGCGAGGAGCAGGGGGCTCATCTCGCAGCGCTGTACGCGCGCGGGTTCCCGGAGGCCTACAAGGAGGACTTCGCGCCCCGCGTGGCCGTCTCGGACGTCAAGCACCTCAAGGCGCTGCGCGACGGCGAGGGGCTGCAGCTGAACCTCTACCACGAGCCGGGGCACGCGCCGGACGAACGGCGGTTCAAGCTGTACCGGTCGGAGCCCCTGTCGCTGACGGCCGTGCTGCCGGTCTTCAGCCACCTGGGCGTCGAGGTCGTCGACGAGCGCCCGTACGAGCTGGACGTGGCCGACGGCGGCACGGTGTACGTCTACGACTTCGGGCTGCGCTACAGCACGTCGTCGTGGTCGGCCGACAAGTACAGCCGCGGCCGGGACCTGTTCCAGGACGCGTTCACGGCGGTGTGGCGCGGCAAGGCGGAGAGCGACGGGTTCAACGCCCTGGTGCTCGCGGGAGACCTGACGTGGCGCGAGGTCGTCGTCCTGCGCGCCTACAGCAAGTACCTGCGCCAGGCCGGTCTGACCTTCAGCCAGGAGTACGTCGAGACGTGCCTGGTCGCCAACGTCGGCATCGCGACCTCGCTGGTGCGGCTGTTCGAGGAGCTGTTCGACCCCGACCGCTACGACGGCCGCACCGACGCGCCCGAGCGCGAGCAGGCGGCGAGGTCCCTGGTCGAGCAGATCACCAAGGCGCTGGACGACGTGGCGAGCCTCGACCAGGACCGCATCCTCCGTGCGCTGCTCGGCGTCATCAGGGCCACGCTGCGCACCAGCTACTTCCAGCACGACTCGAACGGTGAGCCCCACGACTACGTGGCCTTCAAGCTCGACCCCCAGTCGGTGCCCGACCTGCCGGCGCCCCGACCCGCCTACGAGGTGTGGGTCTACTCGCCGTGGGTCGAGGGCGTGCACCTGCGCTTCGGCGCGGTGGCGCGCGGTGGGCTGCGCTGGAGCGATCGGCGCGAGGACTTCCGCACGGAGGTGCTCGGCCTGGTGAAGGCGCAGATGGTGAAGAACGCCGTCATCGTGCCGACCGGCGCCAAGGGCGGCTTCGTCGCGAAGTCCCTGCCCGACCCGGGCGACCGAGAGGCGTTCCTGGCCGAGGGCATCCGCTGCTACCGCACCTTCATCTCGGCGCTGCTCGACGTGACCGACAACATCGTCGGCACGGGTGAGGCCGCCAAGGTCGTGCCGCCCGAGCGCGTGGTGCGGCGGGACGGTGACGACACCTACCTGGTGGTGGCGGCCGACAAGGGCACCGCATCGTTCAGCGACATCGCGAACGGTGTCGCCGAGAGCTACGGCTTCTGGCTGGGCGACGCGTTCGCCTCGGGGGGCTCTGCCGGCTACGACCACAAGGGCATGGGCATCACGGCCCGGGGCGCGTGGGAGTCGGTGAAGCGTCACTTCCGCGAGCTGGGCGTCGACACCCAGACCGAGGACTTCACCGCGGTCGGCATCGGCGACATGAGCGGCGACGTGTTCGGCAACGGCATGCTGCGCTCGCGCCACACCAGGCTGGTAGCGGCGTTCGACCACCGACACGTCTTCATCGACCCCGACCCCGACCCCGCGTCGTCCTACGACGAACGTCGCCGGCTCTTCGACCTGCCACGCTCGTCCTGGGCCGACTACGACACGTCGCTCATCAGCCCCGGCGGTGGGGTGTGGCCGCGGTCCGCGAAGGCGATCTCGCTCAGCGAGCAGGCCGCACGGGCCCTCGGTCTCGGCGACAGCGCCACGAAGCTGCCTCCCGCGGAGGTGATGCGCGCGATCCTGCGGGCGCCGGTGGACCTGCTGTGGAACGGCGGCATCGGCACGTACGTGAAGTCGTCCGCCGAGTCCGCTCAGGACGTCGGTGACCGCGCGAACGACGCCATCCGCGTCGACGGTCAGGACTTGCGCGTCAAGGTCGTCGGTGAGGGTGGCAACCTCGGCTTCACCCAGCTGGGTCGCATCGAGGCCGCGCTGTCCGGCGTCCGCATCAACACCGACGCCATCGACAACTCGGCCGGCGTCGACACCTCCGACCACGAGGTGAACATCAAGATCCTCCTGGGCTCCGTCGTCGCCGACGGCGACCTCACCATCAAGCAGCGCAACGAGCTGCTGCACCAGATGACCGACGAGGTCGCAGACCTGGTGCTGCGCGACAACTACGAGCAGAACGTGCTGCTCGGCAACGCACGACGTCAGGCCCACGCCATGCTGCCCGTGCACGCGCGGCTCATCCACGCGCTGGAGGAGCGCGGCGACCTCGACCGCGAGCTCGAGTACCTGCCCAGCGACGCCACGATCCGGCGTCGGCACGACGAGAACCTCGGGCTCACGTCACCGGAGTTCGCCGTGCTCGTGGCCTACTCGAAGATGACGCTCGCTGAGGACCTGCTGGCGACCGACCTGCCTGATGACCCGTGGTTCCACGAGACGTTGCGCGACTACTTCCCCGACGAGATCGTGAGCCGGTACGACGACCGGCTGGCGTCGCACCCGCTGGCCCGCGAGATCATCACGACCTCGCTCGTGAACAACCTCGTGAACCGTGGTGGGATCACGTTCGCCTTCCGCGTCGCGGAGGAGACGTCGGCGAAGCCGGCCCAGATCGCTCGCGCCTACGTCGTGGCCCGTGAGGTCTTCGGTCTGCGGGAGTTCGTGGCTCGCGTCGAAGAGCTCGACAACCAGGTTCCGACCGCGGCTCAGACGGCGCTGTACCTGGAGTTCCGGCGGCTCATGGACCGCGCGGTGCGCTGGTGGTTGCAGTCTCGGCCCGCGATCGTCGACATCGCCGCGGAGATCGAGCGGTACCGCGGTCTCGTCGAGCAGCTGCGCCCGCAGGTGCCCGATCTGCTCAACGGGGCCGAGCGAGCCCGGCTGGAGCGTCGCGCGGACGAGCTGGTGGCGCTCGGGGCGCCGAAGGAGCTGGCGGCCGACACGGCCGTGCTGCTCGACGTCTTCTCGCTGCTCGACATCGTCGAGATCGCGAACGACACGAAGACCGAGGCCGGCCAGGTCGCACCGCTCTACTTCGCGCTGTCCGAGCACTTCCAGGTCGACACGATGCTCGGTCTCATCACCCGCCTCGCGCGCGACGACCGCTGGGACGCGCTCGCCCGTGCGTCGCTGCGGTCGGACCTGTACGCGGCGCTGGAGTCGTTGACGGTCTCGGTGCTCACCAGCACGGACGACGCCGGGTCGCCGCACGACCGCATCCGCGAGTGGGAGCGCGCCCACTCCGAGGCGCTCGTCCGGGTGCGCGACACGGTCGGCGAGGTGAGTCACCTGGAGCACTCCGGCATCGCTGCCCTGTCTGTCGCGCTGCGCGGGCTGAGGGGGGTCGTTCGCAGCGGCGCGTCGAGCTGAGAGGTGGCCGCGGTCAGTGCGCTCCGCCTGAGGTGGCCTGCAGCCCGATGACGCCGACGATGATGACGGCGATCCACACCGCCTTCATCAGGCTCATCGACTCGGCGAAGAGCAGGACGCCGAGAGCGGCGACGACCGCGGTACCGACCCCGGACCAGATGGCGTACGCGACCCCGACGTCCAGCGTCTTGAGTGCCCTGGCGAGCAGCACGAAGCTCGCCACGTAGCCGACGACGACGACCACCGAGGGCCAGAGGCGGCTGAACCCCTCGCTGGCCTTCAGGGCTGTGGTGGCAGCGATCTCGGTCGAGATGGCCAGGGCCAGCAGGATCCACGGCACGGGTGCTCCTCGGGGCGGCGATGGGATGATCCTCGCGGATCCCGGCCGACGCGCCACCGTGAGGGGACGCCTACAGTCGTCGGGTGCCGACGATGAGCGACATGGTGCACCGCAGCACCGACCTGGCCGAGACGGACGTCGAGTGGCTGCACCAGCTGGTCGGGGACTGGCAGCTGCTCTCCGACCTCTCGTTCGCCGACCTCGTGCTGTGGGTGCGGACGGCGACCGGCTGGCTGGCGGTGGCGCACGTGCGGCCGACAACCGGGACGACCGTCTTCTTCGACGACGTCGTCGGCACGGAGGTCCCCCGCGGACGCCGGGTGCAGCTCGACCGAGCCTGGGACGAGCGCCGCATCTGCCGGGAGCGTGACCCCGAGTGGCGGGACGACGTGCCAGTGCGAGAAGAGACGATCCCGGTCGGTCACGAAGGTCGCGTCGTGGCCGTCCTGTCGCGGCACACCAACCTCGCGACGATGCGCACGCCGAGCCGGCTGGAGCTCACCTACACCGCGACGGCCGACGCGCTGGCGTCGATGATCGCGGCGGGCGCTTTCCCGGACCGGGCCGCCGGCACGGGCTCGCGCCGGGGTGCCCCGCGGGTCGGCGACGGGCTGCTGCAGCTGGACCGCGAGGGCGTCGTCACCTACGCCAGCCCGAACGCGGTCTCAGCTTTCCACCGGCTGGGTCACGACCTGCCGCTCGTCGGCAGCGACCTGTCGGAGGTGGCGACGTCGCTCGTTCGTGAACGTGCACCGGTCGACGAGGGGCTCCCGCTCGTGCTCACCGGCAAGGCCCCGTGGCGCGCGGAGCTCGAGGGCACCGGCACCTCGCTGAGCCTGCGGGCGATCCCGCTCCTCGACGTCTCAGACGCGACGTCCTGGCACCGGGTCGGGGCCGTGCTGCTGATGCGCGACGTGTCCGAGCTGCGGCGCCGCGAGCGCGACCTGCTGAGCAAGGACGCCACCATCCGTGAGATCCACCACCGGGTGAAGAACAACCTGCAGACGGTGGCGGCACTGCTGCGGCTCCAGTCGCGGCGACTCGGGGACAGCCCGGCCCGGCACGCGCTCGACGAGGCGGGTCGCCGGGTGGCGGCCATCGCCCTCGTCCACGAGACGTTGTCGGCAGGCTTCGACGAGACGGTGGACTTCGACGACGTGGCCGCTCGTGGGCTCAGCGGCATCGTGGAGGTGGCCAGGAGAGAACGGTCCGTCCGCACGCGCCGGGAAGGGTCGTTCGGCCGGCTCCGGGCGGAGGACGCGACGGCCCTCTCGCTCGTCCTCACCGAGCTCGTCCAGAACGCGGTCGAGCACGGGCTGCGCGACCGAGACGGAGAGGTGCTCGTGCTGGCCCGTCGATCGCGCGAGGGGTCGGACGACGACCGACTGGTGGTCGAGGTCCGCGACGACGGCTGCGGGATGCCAGGTGACGTCGGGAAGACTGACGGGCGTCCGGACCGCGGCCTGGGCATGCAGATCGTGCGAGCGCTCGCCGACGAGCTCGGCGGTCAGATCGAGTGGTCCGCGGCAGACGGAGGCGGCACCGCCGTCCGGCTGGAGTGCCGGCCTCGTCGGGTGCGGTCCTGACCGGAGGTGCCCGCGCCGATCAGCTGGCGCGGCGAGCCCGGGCGTTGCGGCGCTTGAGAGCGCGACGCTCGTCCTCCGACATGCCACCCCAGACGCCGGCGTCCTGACCGGACTCGAGCGCCCACTGCAGACACGTCTCCATCACCGGGCAACGGCGGCAGACGGCCTTGGCCTCCTCGATCTGCAGCAGGGCAGGGCCCGTGTTGCCGATCGGGAAGAACAGCTCGGGGTCTTCGTCGAGGCAGGCAGCGCGGTGGCGCCAGTCCATCGGGTCGTTCTCCTGTCGTGTCTGGAGGTGCGAAGGTCCGTACGGGGGTCGCGCGCGTCATCGGACGTACGACCGGCTGCGGCGGGGCCAGCTGGCGACGCCGCAGCCGGTTGACGTGCCGTCACCTTGTGAAGCAGTTCACGAGCGCGGACCCTGGTCGTGCGACGTTCCGCAGCACGGTCAACAAGCCTCACACTGTCGGTGGCTCAGCACAAGGGTTTGGCGTGATCATTCTGTGATTGTCGTGGAGGCATTGGTCACAACGGCGCCGCTCATACCCGGGCACCTGCGGCCTACTCCTTCTCGACACCGGCTCCAACGCCCGAGCTGGGCGGCGTGTTCCGACGCCTGGGTACGGTAGCCGCGTGAGCGACGAGCGGGACGACGACCCGGCGGCCGGTCAGGTGACCGGCCGCACCTCCGACGACACCGAGTGGCCAGCAGACGGCCTGGTCGACCGCGAGGGAGACCCGGCGGGCGTGGTGCCCCCGGTGGTCGACGAGACCCCGACCACCGCGTCCCGGCTCGCCGGCGGACTGGTGGCGCTGCAGGGCGTCGTCGTGCTGGCCGCGGCCGTGTTCTACCTGGTTGAGCCGCTCGTCTCCGAGACGAGCAGCCTGCGCAACGTCGCCATGGCGGTGGTGCTGTTCCTGCTCGTGGGTGGTGGGCTGCTGCTGGTCGCCCGCGGTCTCGTGCCGCGCCGGCGGTGGGCACGCGCCCCGGCGATCACGTGGCAGGTCATCTGCTTGCCGATCGCGCTCGGCCTGGTCCAGTCCGGTCGCTGGTACGTCGGTCTGCCGATCGCGGTGGTCGCCCTCGTCGTGCTCGTCGCGGTGCTGCGCTCGCCGCCCAGCGACTGAGCCGCTACTCCGGCGCCTCGACCTGCGCCCGGATGCGGTCGAGGGTGCGGGCGAGCAGCCGTGAGACGTGCATCTGGGAGAGGCCGACCTCGACGGCGATCTCGCGCTGGCTGAGCCCGCGGAAGAAGCGCAGGACGAGGATGCGCTTCTCGCGCTCGTCGAGCCGCGCGAGGACGGGGCGCAGGGCCACCCGGTGCAGCACGTCGTCCAGCGCCGTCTCGTCGTGCACGAGCGCGGAGTCGGTCCGCGTCGAGGCGCCAGGGGTGTCCCGGCGCAGCCTGCTGGTCGACACCTCGCCGCCGTCTCTCGTGGTGTCGAGCGGGACGGTCGCGCACGTACGGCGAACCTCGAGCGTCTCGACCACGAGGTCGGCGTCGACGTCCGTGGCTGCCGCGATCTCCGCGACGGTGGGCGGGCGTTGCAGCTGCTGGTTCAGCGACGCCACGGCTCGGGCCACCCGGGCCTGCACGTCATGCACCTGACGGGGGATCCGCACCGCACCGGCGCGGTCGCGCAGGTGACGGCGGATCTCACCCAGGATGAACGGGGTCGCGTAGCCGGCGAGAGCCACCCCGCGGTCCGCGTCGTACCGGTCGACCGCCTGGATCAGGCCGATGGTGCCCACCTGCAGCAGGTCCTCCAGCGGCTCGCCGAGGTGGCGGTACCGGGCGGCCAGCGCACGGACGAGCGGCAGGTGCTCCTCCACGACCCGGTCCCGCTGCGCGGTCGTCGGTCTGCCGCTGACGCGCGTCGTCGTCGCGTCGGCGTCGGCCCTGCCGGTCTGCCGCGGCAGCAGCGCTGACGCCTGCCGCGGCAACCTGGTCATGCCCACATACCCGTTCCCCGACGCACGACCAGCCGCAACCAGGTGCCCTCCTTGGCGGCGGAGCCGTCGGCGAGCGGCACCGGGTCGTCGTCCGGGCCGAGCCCGTGGCCGCTCTCCAGGCCGTCGACCAGCGCCGACAGCACGGACCACGCGAAGGTGTCGGCCTGCGGCAGCTCGACGGCTGGACCTCTCACCTCGATCGTCAGCGAGTCCTCGTGCAAGACGAAGCGGCACCGCAGCACGTCGTCCGCGGTCAGCTCGGCATGGTCGGCGGCTCCGCGCACGAGCAGTGCGCATGCCTCGTCGACGGCGATGCGCAGGTCCTCGATGCGGTCGAGCGTGATGTCCACTCGCGCGGCGAGGCCGGCGGTCGCCGTGCGGACGACGGCGACGTAGGCGGGACTGGCCGGCACCGTCAGGTCGACGACGTCCCCGGTCGTCGGAGGTGAGGGCAGAGCCGAGCCGGTCATGGCGCCCATCGTGGCGCCTCGTCGGTGCCTCCGTCCACGTGATCGCGGATCCCGTGCTCAGACGAGAGTCGGGCAGAGGCGGATCTGAGGCCCCGCGCCGCGAGGCGCTGCAACGGCTCGCCATCGACGCGGTAGTGCAGCCACTCGTCCATGGGCGTGGCGCCCATGGCGTCGTAGAACGCGATCGACGGTGAGTTCCAGCGCAGCACCCACCACTCGAGCCGGCGGTAGCCGCGCTCGACGGCGATGCCGGCGAGACGGGCGAGCAGGGCCTTGCCCAGGCCGCCGCCGCGCTGCTCGGGCCGCACGAACAGGTCCTCCAGCCAGATGCCGTGGCGACCGGTCCACGTCGAGAACGTGACGTACCACACCGCCATGCCGACGACCGTGGCCTCGCCGTTCTCGTCGCGCGTCTCGGCGACGATCGCGTGGCTGCGGGCGGTGGCCGGGTCATCAGGGAAGAGCGCTTGCGTGAAGTGCTCGTCGGTGGCCTCGACGGCGTCCGGCTCCTTCTCGTACTCCGCCAGCTCGCGCACCAGGGCGACGATCGCCGGGACGTCGCCGGGCTGGGCGTCACGGATGCTCCAGGACGGTGCGCTGCCGGCCGGCACGGTGGAGTCGGCCTGCTGCGGCGAGTCGTCCGGCATGCTGCGGAGGTTACCGCCACGGGTCGCTGTGGCAGGGGCCCGTCCGTCAGCCGGCGAGGTGACCCCAGGTCGGCTCGAGCTCGTCCCAGGGTCCGTTCGCGGCGACGCGTCCCTCGGCGAGCACGACCACGCGGTCGGCCCGGGCGAGGGCGGCGCGCTTCGTCGTCGCCCCGATCACCGTGCTGCCCCTGCGGCGCAGCGACTCCCAGAGCTCGACCTCGGTCGTGGCGTCGAGCGCCGACGACACGTCGTCCGCCACCAGCAGCTCGGTCTCGGTGGCGAGGGCGCGCGCCAGGGCCAGTCGCTGCACCTGTCCACCCGACAGGCGCAGGCCGCGGTGGCCGACCAGGGCGTCCAGGCCGCCACCCTCCTCGACGTCCCGGGCCAGTCGGGCGTCCGCCACGGACCGGTCGACGTCACGGTCGTGGTCGAGCGTGATGTTGTCGGCGAACGTGCCGGACAAGACGCGCGGCACCTGGGCGACGTGCGCGACGCGGCCGGGGCGCAGGAACGTCTCGGGGTCGTCGACGAGCCGGCCGTTCCAGCGCAGAGCGCCGCGGTACGTCACGAGACCGGCGAGTGCCGACAGCAGGCTCGACTTGCCGGACCCGATCTGGCCGAGCAGCAGCACGAGCTCGCCTCGCCGCACCACGAGGTCGACGTCGGCCGTGCCGATGGTGCCGTCCTCGTGCACCGCGGTGAGGCCCTCCAGCTCGAGCCGCTCGAGCCGGTCGACGACGGGTGGGCGTGGCGCGGGCGCCGTGCCGGCCACGAGGTCGATGTCGTCCGGCAGGTCCATGAGGTCGCGACCGCCGGCGAGCTCCGCGGTGGCCACCTGCCACGCCCGCACGCCCGGCGCCTCCGTGATGACGGCCCCGGCCACGCGGCCGAACCAGTCGAAGCCGTTGACCGCGCCGGAGACCAGCAGGGCGGTCGCGAGCCCCCAGCCGCCGGCGACGTGCACCGCCCAGGCGGTGACCACGCCGACCTGGACGAGCACGACGGGGACGCCAGCGAGCATGGCCTGGATGCGGTGCTCGCTGACAGCGGCGTCGACCCGACCCCCGTCGACGCGTCGCAGGTGGGCGTGCACGTCAGGCGTGGCAGCGGCCAGCTTGACGGTGCGGATCGACTCCAGCGCCGAGACGAGGGAGCGACCGAACTGCGCCCGAGCCGTCGACGCCTGGGCGGCGGACCGGCCCGCGGCGGGCGAGCCGAGCGCGGAGACGGCGGCCGAGGCGACCATCACGCCGAGGAGGACGGCCCCGGCGAGGGCGCTGCGGCTGGCGATGCCGGTCACCAGGACGATGGCGAGCCCGTTGACGAAGTCGACCCAACGGTCGCCGTACCGGGCGAAGCGGTCGGCGTCCATCGCACGGGCCACCACCTCACCGGGCGGGGTGGGCGCCAGTCGGTGCTGGCCGGTCTGCCCGATGAGGACGGCGGTGCGCGCACGGAGCATCACCGCGACCCACCACCGCGGGTAGCGGGCGATCGCCTCGGCCAGCAGCAGGGGCGCGACGAGCAGGGACGCTGCGACGCCGCCGAGCAGCAGCCACGGCTGGCCGCCCTGCTGGAGGTCGACGACGAGGTGGCCCCACATCCAGCCGGTGATCGCCCC
>DASSTJ010000106.1:0-2491 GCA_035707965.1 Actinomycetales bacterium | reverse complement strand
GCCGTCCTCGATGTCGATGTTGAGCTTGTCGACCGACGGCTTGTCGTTGCCCGGGTAGATCCGGGAGGCCTCGTCGAACTTCACAGTTGCCATGGCGTCGTTGCCTTTCCTTCACCGGCAGGAACGTGCCGGACGATCCGTTGTAAAGGTGCTGCAGCCGTGGGCGTCGGTGCCAGCGGCTGCCCTCAGTCTGGCCCATGGGTGCCGCTTTGACCACCGTGCGTCCGCGACGCGACGCAAGGGCGTTTGCTGCAAGTTCTTGCACCCACTTGCTAGGTTTGCGACGTGAAGGCGAGGTTGGCGGACATCGCCGCGCACGCGGACGTCAGCGAGGCGACGGTCAGCCGGGTGCTCAACGGCAAGCCGGGCGTGGCCGACTCGACCCGCGAGCTGGTGCTCACCTCGCTCGACGTGCTCGGCTACGACCGCCCCAGCCGGCTGCGCCGCCGCAGCGCCGGACTCGTCGGGCTGGTGATGCCCGAGCTGACCAACCCGATCTTCCCGGCGTTCGCCCAGACCATCGAGACCTCGCTGGCCCACCACCAGTTCACCCCGGTCCTGTGCACCCAGACCCCGGGTGGCGTCCACGAGGACGACTACGTGCAGCTGCTGCTGGACCGCGGGGTGGCCGGGATCATCTACGTCTCCGGGCTGCACGCCGACACCACGGCCGACCCGGAGCGCTACCGCCGGCTGCGTGACCGCGGGCTGCCGATCGTGCTCGTCAACGGCTACCACGAGGGCATCGACGCGCCGTTCATCTCCAACGACGACGTCGCCTCGATGGAGCTGGCGCTCACCCACCTCGTCCAGCTGGGGCACCGGCAGGTCGGCCTGGCCATCGGCCCCGACCGCTACGTGCCCGTGATCCGCAAGATCCAGGGGTTCCGGGCGTCGATGAAGTCCCTGCTGGGGCGGGACGACGTCGACGAGCTGGTCGAGCGCACCATGTTCTCGGTGGAGGGCGGTGACACCGCCGCGGCCCGTCTCATCGAGCGCGGCTGCACCGCGATCGTGTGCGGCTCGGACCTGATGGCGCTCGGGGCCATCCGGGCGGCTCGGCGGGCGGGGTTGCGGGTGCCGGACGACGTCTCCGTGGTCGGCTACGACGACTCGCCGCTGATCGCGTTCACCGACCCGCCGCTGACGACGGTGCGACAGAGCGTGCAGGCGATGTCGGAGGCGGCGGTCCGCGCGCTGCTCGACGAGATCGCGGGCGAGCCGGCGCCCCGGGCGGAGTTCGTCTTCCGCCCCGAGCTGGTGGTGCGTTCCTCCACGGGGGCCTGCCGCTCCCGCTGAGGTCAGGCGTGGGCGTCGCCGCGCAGCCGGGCCAGCAGCGCGAGCGCCTCGGCCACCTCGGGCGGTCCGTCCACTCGCCAGGACGCCGCGGTGTCGCCCTGCCCGACCTTGACGCCGACGTCCCCGGGGCCGAGCAGGGCGAAGACGTGCTCGTCGGTCACGTCGTCGCCGAAGTACGCCACTGCGTCCGCACCAACCGCGTCGCGCAGCGCCAGCAGGGCGGTGCCCTTGTCGGCGCGCACCACGCTCACCTCGACGACGTGCTTGCCGTGCAGGACATGCGACTCGGTATGCCGCGTGGCCGCCTCGAGCGCCTCGGCCTCGGCGGCGCGGGCGGCGGCCGCTGCCATGCCGCGGGTGTGCAGCACCACTGCGGCGGGCTTGTGCTCGAGCCGGGCGCCGGGGTGGACGCGGGTGACCTCGTCCAGGTCGGCGGTGACGTCGTCCAGTGTGCTGCGCTGCGCCTGCGTCAGGGTCGGTGGCGCCGAGTCGGCGCTCGACTCCCCACCGTGGCTGCCGATCCGGGTGACCGGGGAGTCCTCCAGCCCGGTCAGCGCGGTGAGGGTCCCGAGGTCGCGGCCGCTGACGACCGCCGCGTGGGTGGCCGGTGCCGCGGCGAGCGCGCGCAGGCTGTCGACCGAGCCGTCCACGGGTCGTGAGGCGCTGGGGTCCAGGACGAGCGGGGCGAGCACCCCGTCGAAGTCGGAAGCCACGAGCAGGCTGGTGGCCTGGGCCAGCTCGCGCAGCCGCGCGACCAGCGGTGCAGCGAGGTCCATCAGTGCTGGCCCCGGGGGCCGCGGGCGTGGTGGAGCTCGCGGGCCGTGCGGTCGGCCGTGGCATGCGCCTCGTCCGCCTCGCGCTCGCTGGTGGAGCGCTCGGGGCGCTCCGGCGCGTGGGCGAGGTTGTCGAGGAACCGGGCGGCCCAGCGCTGCACGTCGTGGTCGGCGACGCGGCGGCGCATCGCCTTCATCTTGCGCCGCTTCTCCTTCTCGGGCGTGACGATCGCGGCCATGATCGTCTGCTTGAGGCCCTCGATGTCGTGGGGGTTGCAGATGAACGCCTGGTGCAGCTCGTGGAACGCCCCGGCGAACTCGGACAGGACCAGTGCGCCACCCCCGTCGTGCCGGCAGGTGACGTACTCCTTCGCCACGAGGTTCATCCCGTCGCGCAGGGGGGTGACCACCAGGACGTC
>DASSTJ010000105.1:0-3606 GCA_035707965.1 Actinomycetales bacterium | reverse complement strand
CGCACCGGGATGCCCCAGTCCTGCTGGTAGAGGTGGCAGGCGGCGTGCTCGGCCAGCTCGTCGTCCTGGGCGTCGCACGCTGCCGCCTGCACGCTGACGTGCAGCACGCCCTCGGTGACCTGGTCGCTGAAGCGCAGCTCGCGGACCAGGCCGGCCGCCGAGCCCTCGCCGTCCAGGAGCAGCTCCGATGGCGTGGCGCTCACGACGAGCCGCGTCGGGTCACCCCACCGGTCGTCGAGCTTCTGCCCCGTGGGCGGCACGAACGTCACCTCGAGCCGGGTCTCGCCGGGGGAGAGGTCGGTGGCCGGGCGCTGCGTGGCGCGCGCGCCGCTGTCGATGCGCTGGGCCTTGGCCGGGATGGGCACCCGCACCAGCCGGTGCGCCGCTGACTCGACGACGACCAGCACCGGGTCGGACGTCGGTCCCGCCGCACCTGCACCGCCCGCGACCTCACGGGAGTCCAGTGCCAGCGCGCTCGGTTCCGCCAGGCCGGTCGCGAGCGTCGACAGCTCGCCGCTCGCAGGCTCGAACCGCCGGACCGCGCCGTTGTACGTGTCGGCCACGGCGACCGACCCGTCGGGCAGCACCGCCACGCCGAGCGGGTGCTGCATCAGCGCGACGTCCGCCGCGCCGTCCACGTGGCCGAAGTCGAAGAGGCCGCTTCCGACGTCGGTCAGCACCTCGTAGCGCGAGCCCTCGACGGCCCGGCCGCGCACGTGCCGCAGGGCTGACGTCTCCGAGTCGGCGACCCAGAGCGTGCCCCCGTCCGCCGACACCGCCAGGCCGGACGGCTGGGCGAACCACGCGTCGGCAGCGCCGCCGTCCCGGATGCCCTCGGCGCTCGTGCCCGCGAGCACCGACACCGTCCCTGCCACCGGGTCGAACGACCACAGCTGGTGCGTGCCGGCCATGGCGACCACGACCTGACCGTCGAACCACGCCACGTCCCACGGGGTCGAGAGCGCTTGTGCCGCAGCAGGCCCGCCTCCCGAGCGCTCGCGCAGCTGCTCGCCGGTGCCCGCCACCGTGGTGACGTGCCCGCCGGTGAGCTGCAGCCCGCGCAGGGCGTGGTTGCTCGTGTCGGCGACGAGGACGTCGTAGCCCGCGGCGGACGCCACGTCCGGAGGCAGGACGAGGACGCCCTGAGGCTCGGCGAACCGGGCGGTGGCTGCAGGTCCGTCGACGAGGCCGCGTTCGCCGTCCCCGAACCGGCGCAGCTCGGTCTCGAGGTCGTCGTCCAGCTCGACGAGCTGGTGGTGGGCGCTGTCGCTGACGAGCCAGTGACCGCCGGGCAGCGCGGCCACCTTGCCGGGGAACCGCAGCGCCGTCTGCGGTGCCGGAGGAGGGACGTAGGGGCCGTCACCGCGGCGCAGCGTGCCCTTGGCCTCGTGCTCCGCGATCAGCTCCTCGATGAGCACCGCGAGACCGTGCGCGTGGCCCTCGCCAGACAGCTGCGCGACCACGTACCCCTCGGGGTCCACCACCGCGAGCGTCGGCCAGGCGCGCGCGGCGTACGCCTGCCAGGTCGCCAGCTCCGGGTCGTCGAGCACGGGGTGCCGCACCTCGTAGCGCTCGACAGCGGCAGCCAGCGCGTCGGCGTCCCCCTCGTGCTCGAACTTCGGGGAGTGCACGCCGACGAGCACCAGCACGTCGCCGTACCGTTCCTCCAGCGGGCGCAGCTCGTCGAGGACGTGCAGGCAGTTCACGCAGCAGAACGTCCAGAAGTCGAGCACGACCACGCGACCACGCAGGTCGTCGAGGGTCAGCTGCTGGCCGCCGGTGTTGAGCCAACCGCGTCCGTGCAGCTGCGGTGCACGGACGCGCGTGCGACGCGTCGGGGTGCTCGTCATGCCCTCATCGTCTCTCGTAACGCGCTCTCCCCAGCCCCCGGCCCACCCGCTGGACATGCACCTCGTTCAGTGATGCAGCCTGGTGCGACGCGCCGGCGTGTCTGCGCAGAGCGCATCACTGGCGGTCGGGTGCTGGTTCGGCGGTCGGCCCCTCGCCGGGCTCGGCCTCCGCGAGCGCCCCCGCGGCCGCAGCCCGCTCGGCCGCTGCCGCCTGCAGGCCGCTCTGCGTGCGCAGCTCCACCTGCGGCAGGAAGATCACGACGATCAGCCCGACGAAGATGATGGCTGCCGCGCAGATGAAGACGAGCGACATCGAGTCGGAGAACGCGACCCGGAAGGGGTGCGCCAGCCGGGAGTCGAGGTGCGCCAGGAACGACGAGTCGTTGAGCACCTGCCCGCCGGCCGCCCCGCTGCGCAGACCCTCGGCGAACTGCGGGTTCTCGGCGAGCGCCGCCTGGAACGAGGGCGTCCTGCTCGCCGCCTTCAGCGCGTCCTCGAGGTAGCCCGGCACCGAGCTGAAGAGCACCGACAGGAACACCGCGACGCCCAGGGTGCCACCCATCTGCCGGAAGAACGTGGCGGACGACGTGGCGACGCCGATGTCGCGCGGGGGGACGGCGTTCTGGATGGCCAGCACCAGCGGCTGCATGCAGTTGCCGAGCCCGTAGCCGAACAAGAACATCACCAGCATCGTCTTCGGCAGCTCGGTGTCGGCGGTGACGCGCGAGAAGAGCACGAGGCCGGCGACGACCAGGACGGTGCCGATGACCGGGTAGATCTTGTAGCGGCCGCTGCGGGAGATCAGCTGGCCCGAGACGATCGACGCGATCATGATGCCGAGCGTCATGGGCAGCATCTGGAGGCCGGCCTCGGTGGGGGTCGCGCCCTTGACGATCTGCAGGTACAACGGGATGCAGACGATGCCACCGAACATGCCCATGCCGATGATGATGTTGGCGGCCGTGCTGATGGACACGGTGCGGTCGCGGAAGAGCCGCAGCGGGATCAGGGCCTCTTCGCCCATGAGCCGCTCCGCCACGAAGAACGCGACGACGCCGATACCACCGACGACGAAGCACCCGAGCGAGCGTCCCGACGTCCAGCCCCAGGCGCGGCCCTGCTCCGCGACCGTCAGCAGCGGTACGAGCCCCACCACGAGGGCGGCAGCGCCCCAGACGTCGATGCGGTGGTCGCGACGGACGTGGTGGATGTGCAGCGTGTGGTTGACGACGAACAGCGCCGCGATGCCGATCGGCACGTTCACCAGGAACACCCAGCGCCAGCCGGTCACGCCGAGGATCGAGTCGGCGCCCGCGAAGAAGCCACCGATCACCGGGCCGAGCACGGACGACGTGCCGAACACCGCGAGGAAGTAGCCCTGGTACTTGGCGCGCTCTCGCGGCGACACGATGTCGCCGATGATCGCGAGCGCCAGCGAGAACAGACCACCGGCGCCGAGGCCCTGGAACGCGCGGAATCCCGCGAGCATGTACATCGACGTCGAGAACGTGCAGAGCAGCGAGCCGACGATGAAGATCGAGATGGCCGCGATGAAGAACGGCTTGCGGCCGTACATGTCCGAGAGCTTGCCGTAGAGCGGCGTGGCGATCGTCGACGTGATCAGGTAGGCCGTCGTCGCCCACGCCTGGACGGACAGGCCGTGCAGGTCGTCCGCGATCGTGCGGATCGCGGTCGCCACGATCGTCTGGTCGAGCGCGGCCAGGAACATGCCCATCAGCAAGCCGGTCAGGATCGT
>DASSTJ010000104.1:0-2897 GCA_035707965.1 Actinomycetales bacterium | reverse complement strand
CTCGAGATCGACGGCGCCTTCCACGACGAGGTGCGGGAAGCGGACGCGCATCGGGCACGGAACCGCAAGCTGAGCGCCCGGGACCGGATCGTGGTGCAGTGCGGCGCCTTCGAGCTGCGTCACGACCCTTGGTCCGTCATGGAGGACCTCGTCGCCCTAGGCGTGCCGCGGAGTCGTGCGAGTTGAGTGCGGAAAGGGCTGCCCTGGCGACCACTTCCGCACTCAACCCAGAGCAGACGAGCTAGTCGGCCAACCCGTAGAGCCGGTCACCCGCGTCGCCGAGGCCCGGGACGATGTAGCCGTGCTCGTTGAGGCGCTCGTCGAGAGCCGCGGTGACCACGGTGACCGGCACGTCGAGCCCGTCGAGGCCCTTCTCGAGGTTGGCGACCCCCTCGGGCGCGGAGAGCAGGGTGAGGGCGGTGATGTCGTCGGCCCCCCGGTCGGTGAGGAACCGGATGGCCGCGGCCAGCGTGCCGCCGGTGGCCAGCATGGGGTCCACGACGTAGCACTGCCGCCCGGAGAGGTCGGCGGGCAGCCGCTCGGCGTACGTCGTGGCCTGCAGCGTGCGCTCGTTGCGCACCATGCCGAGGAAGCCGACCTCGGCCGTGGGCAGCAGCCGCATCATCCCGTCGAGCATGCCGAGCCCGGCGCGCAGGATCGGGACGACCAGCGGACGCGGAGCGGAGAGCTTCGTCCCGGACGTCTCCGCGACCGGCGTGGTCACGCGCACCGTCTTCACCCGCACGTCGCGGGTCGCCTCGTAGGCCAGCAGCGTCACCAGCTCGTCGGTGAGCAGCCGGAACGTCGGCGAGTCGGTCCGCTCGTCTCGCAGCGTGGTCAGCTTGTGGGCGACGAGCGGGTGGTCGACGACGTGGAGACGCATGGGCGTCAGGCTATCTGCCGTTTTCGCAGTGGTCAGCGGGGCTGACGTCTGCCAGTCTTGACCGCAGGAGAGCCCAGCCGCGGGAGGTGAGCGCCATGCCCGGGACCAGCACGTCCGAGGTGGAGGACGTCGACTTCGCCGTGGTCGCGTACGCCGAGGAAGGCGTCTGGCACCTGCAGGACCTGCCCGAGAGCGCCCTGGAGACGGTCGAGGACATCGGCCGCCAGCTGCGCCGCTACCCCGGCGACGACGGCGCGGTGGCGTTGGTCTCCGTCGACGAGGACTTCATCGTCATCGTCCGTGCCCGAGGGCCCGAGCTGTCCCTCCTGCTGTCGGACGCCACCGCGGCGACGGACTGGCTGCTCGCCAAGTCGGTCGTCGACCTGCTGGGCCTGCCGGTGGAGGACGACGACGAGCAGGCGCCGGCCGGCGACCTGGCCATCCTGGCCGACCTCGGCATGCCGGCGATCGACATGGGCGTGCTGCTCGACGACTACGACCTCTACCCCGACGAGGTGCTCTCCGCAGTGGCCCGACGCATCGGGTTCGGCAAGCTCTTCGACGACCACCTCGGCCTGGTCGAGGAGTGACTGCGCAGCACTGGACGGGGCCGATGCACGCCGCCCTGGACGAGGCGCGCGCTGCGCAGTCCTCCGACGACGTGCCGATCGGCGCCGTGGTCGTCGACGCGGACGGAGCGGTGCTGGGCCGTGGCCACAACATCCGCGAGGCCGCCGCCGATCCCACCGGGCACGCCGAGGTGGTCGCCCTGCGGGCGGCCGCAGCCGCCATGGGCGAGTGGCGGCTCACCGGCTGCACCCTGGTGGTCACGCTCGAGCCGTGCACCATGTGCGCAGGCGCAGCCGTGCTGGCGCGGGTCGACCGGATCGTGTTCGGGGCGTACGACGACAAGGCCGGTGCCGTCGGCAGCCTCTGGGATGTCGTGCGCGACCGACGGCTGAACCACCGACCCGAGGTGATCGCCGGCGTGCTGGCCGACGAGTCCGTCGCACTGCTGGACGAGTTCTTCGCCGAGCACCGCGCGCCGGGTCCGGGCTCGCGCTGACGCGGAGCACCAGTGCCGCGTCGGACGTGCTGCGAGCGCGCCGAAGCCACGTGCGGCCACGATTGGGATGCCCGGTGGCCCGTCCGGTAACCTCTCCGGCGGTGGCGTGTCCGAGCGGCCTAAGGAGAACGCCTCGAAAGCGTTTGTGGGTGCAAGCCCACCGAGGGTTCAAATCCCTCCGCCACCGCCAGCCAGCCAGCGACGCCGCCCGGGACCGGCAGACCGGTCCTCGGCGGCGTCGCGGCCACGGACGCAGGCGCCCCGCAGCGCGGCGTGGCGCAGGCACGGAACCCGGCGAGCGTCGAAGATCCGCGGTCGAAGGGGGTGACGAAGCAGGGCTTCTTCCGCCATTCTTCCGTCAGCGGCACCACGGTGGAGCCGCGAAGGAGGACAGAACCATGGCCGTGCTCGGACTGATCCTGTTGATCATCGGCCTCATCGCCGGCATCAGCATCCTCACGATCATCGGAGCGATCCTGCTCGTGGTCGGGCTGGTCCTGAACTTCGTGCCGATCGGCGGTTCCAGCCGCAGGGTCTGGTAGCGATCGGGGGTACGTCGCCCGGTCGTGGGGCGACCCGTCGGCGGGTGGGAGGATCGGCCCATGAGCTGGTTCGCCTCCGCGCAGGACGTCCGTGACCGACTGGCCGAGGCGGGCTACCTCGCCGACACGGCGACGGCCACCACGACGTACCTCGCCGGAGCGCTCGAGAAGCCGCTGCTCGTCGAGGGCCCCGCGGGCGTGGGCAAGACCGAGCTCGCCCGCGCGCTGTCCACGTACCTCGGCCGCCGGCTCGTGCGCCTGCAGTGCTACGAGGGCCTCGACGAGGCCCGGGCGCTCTACGAGTGGAACTACAAGAAGCAGCTGCTGCGGATCCAGGCCGAGCGCCTCGAGAGCGGGGTGGAGTCCAAGAGCTGGGGCGAGGTGTCGGAGGACATCTTCTCCGAGG
>DASSTJ010000103.1:0-12369 GCA_035707965.1 Actinomycetales bacterium | reverse complement strand
GCGGCGCTGCGCCCGCGCCACCTTGTTGATCAGCTCGACCATGTGGACCGGGATGCGGATGGTGCGCGCCTGGTCGGCGATCGCCCGCGTGATGGCCTGCCGGATCCACCAGGTGGCGTAGGTCGAGAACTTGTAGCCCTTGTGGTAGTCGAACTTCTCGACCGCCCGGATCAGGCCCATGTTGCCTTCCTGGATGAGGTCGAGGAAGGACATGCCGCGGCCGATGTACTTCTTGGCGATCGAGACGACCAGTCGCAGGTTGGCCTCGAGGAGGTGGTTCTTGGCCTTCTTGCCGTCCTGCGCGATCCACCACAGCTCGCGCTTGTGCTTCGGGTCGATCTTCGCCCCGGAGTTCAGCCGCTCCTCCGCGAACAGGCCGGCCTCGATCCGCTTCGCCAGCTCGACCTCCTGCTCCGCGTTGAGAAGGGCCACCTTGCCGATCTGCTTCAGGTAGTCCTTCACCGGGTCGGCCGTGGCGCCGGCCGTCGCCACCTGCTGCGCGGGCGCGTCGTCGTCGTCGTCCGTGATGACGAAGCCGGTCTCCTCGACCTCGTCGCCAGACTCGGCAGCGTCGTCCTGCGCCGGCTCCTGGTCGGCCTTGGTGGCGGCCTTGCCCGACTTCGCCGCCTTCTTGGTGGCCTTGCCCCCGGCACTCTTCGTGCCCGCGGCCGCAGCGGTGCCGCCGGGCCCGTCGTCCTTCGCCTTGGCGTCGCCCTTGGGAGCTGCCTTTGCCGTGCCCTTCGCGGCCGTCTTCGCCGTGCTCTTGGCGGTGCTCTTGGCTGCAGTCTTCTCGGTGCTCTTGGCCGCAGACTTCGCGGCCTTGGTCGCCCTCGTCGTGGCCGTGGTGTCGTCGCCGGGCGGGTTCTTGGCCTCGTCGTCCTTGCCCGACCCGTTCTCGGCCGCAGCCTTCGAGGCGCCAGCCTTCTTGGGGGCCGGCTTCGAGCGTGAGCTGCCCGCCGCCGCCGTCGTCGAGCTGCGGCGCGTGGCCGTGGCCGCGGCGACAGCACGCTTGCCCGCCGGCTCCTCGACACGGACCTCGACGCCCTGCTCGTCGAGCGCCCGCAGGACGGCCTTCATCCTGCGCGGTGGCACCTGGGCCTCCTCGAGGGCCGCACGGACGTTCTCGGACTGCACGTAGCCACGCGTGCTCCCCTGGCGCAGGAGGGCCTGCACGGCGGGATGGGAGAACTCTGCGGGCAGCGCGGGAGCGGACATGGACCGGGCGGTCGGTACCGACGACACGGACTACCTTTCGTCACGGATGGTCTGGCGCACCGGAGCGGGCGTACGGGCACGGCTCCGGTACCCGGCACAACGTCGGAGGGAGCGAGATCATGCCCGTATCCCTGGATCCGTCGTCAGAGGATCCGTGGGGTGGACAGCACTGGACCACCCATTGTGACACGTCGGAGAGAGCCGAGGGCAGCCGCCAGACAGTGTCGCGCCGAACGGGTGGCGCGCGGGGACCACGTACCGCTCAGGCGTCGGCCTTGACCGCCAGGACGGGACAGGGAGCGTCCAGCAGGATGCGCTGCGCGTTGGAACCCAGGATCAGCTTGCCGACAGGGGTGCGCCGGCGGAGCCCGATGACGATGAAGTCCGCGGCCACTTCCTCCGCGACCGCGATGAGGTCCTCCGACGGCTCCAGGCCGCGGACGAGCTGACGGACCTCGTGGTCGACCCCCGCCTCGCTCAGCTCGCGCTGCACGCCCGCGAGCTCCGCTTCGTAACGGCTCGCCTCGTCCGCCGCCAGGTCCTTGCCGCCGCGGTTGGAGTTGATCACGATCAGCCGGGTGGAGCGCAGCTTCGCCTCCTCGGCGGCGCGGCGCAGGGCAGCACGGCCCTCGCTGGTCGGGACGAAACCCACGACGATCGCCATCGAACCTCCTGTGCGGTGTCAAGTCCTGCACCGGCCGCGTTCGCGGCAGGCTGGTTCGCACCGTACCGGACGCGACGACGACCGGGCCGCGAACCGGCCATCGCCACCACGGCGGAACCCCCAGACGTCGGCGCCCCGCGGGTCAGCCGGCCCGGCACCCGACGACTGCTGGGCAGCCGAGCGCCTCCCGCACCACCGAACCGACCTGGTGCGTCTCGATCAGGAACCCGTCGTGGCCGTACTCGGACTGCAGGACTCGCAGCGGTCGAGCCGTCGGGGAGGCGGCCACCAGCTCCTCGGACAGCCGCCGCGGGTAGAGGCGGTCGGAGTCCACCGCGGCGACGTGCAGGTCTGCCGTCACGCGCTTCAGCGCCGCCGACAGCCCTCCCCTGCCGCGGCCCACGTCGTGCGAGTTCATCGCCTCGGTCAGGGTCACGTACGATCCGGCGTCGAAGCGGCGCGCGAGCTTGTCCGCGTGGTGGTCGAGATAGCTCTCGACGGCGTACCGGCCGCCGCCACCGAGAGGAACCTCGCCGCTCTGCGCCTCCCGGCCGAACCGCTCGGCGAGCTCGATCTCGCTGCGGTAGGTGACGTGCGCGATCCGCCGGGCGATCCCCAGGCCGGCCATCGGCCCGGGCCCGGAGCGGTCGAAGTCACCACCCTGCCAGGCCGGGTCGGAGCGGATCGCCAGCAGCTGCGGATGGCACCAGCCGATCTGCTCAGCGGTCGCGTACCCGGTCGAGGCGAGCACCACGGCGGCCCGGACGCGCTCGGGGTAGGTCACGGCCCATTCGAGCGACCGCATGCCTCCCATCGAGCCGCCGAGCACCAGAGCCCAGGTCTCGATCCCCAGGACGTCGGCGAGGGCGGCTTCGGCGGCCACCTGGTCGCGGATGGTGAGGAACGGGAACCGCGACCCCCAGGCGCGACCGTCCGGTGCGGGCGACGCCGGCCCGGTCGTCCCCTGGCAGCCACCGAGGACGTTCGGCGCGACGACGAACCAGCGGTCGGTGTCGAGCGGGCGCCCGGGACCGACGAGCGCGTCCCACCACCCTGCCGTGGGGTGCCCCGGTCCGGCCGAACCCGAGACGTGGCTGTCGCCGGTCAGGGCGTGCAGCACGAGAACGGCGTTGTCCCGGGCCTGGTTCAACCTGCCCCAGGTCTCGAACGCGACCTGCACGTCCGGAAGGGCACCCCGGGCCTCGAGGGCCAGGGTGCCGATCCGGGCGAGCTGGCGATGTCCGAGCGGGTCGTCGGAGTCCCACGCCCCGTGGTCCATGTCGGCGTCGCTCCTCAGCCGTCGCTCACACGGCCTTGGCCGCACGGAAGCCAGCCTCGAGGTCGGCGAGGATGTCGTCGACGTGCTCGATCCCGACGGAGAGACGAACCAGCCCGGGTGTGACCCCCGCGGTGCGCTGCTCCTCCTCGGTCAGCTGGCTGTGGGTCGTCGACGCAGGGTGGATGACGAGGCTCCGCACGTCGCCGATGTTCGCCACGTGGCTGTGCAGCTCGAGCGCCTCGACGAACCGCTTGCCGGCCTCCAGGCCGCCCTCGATCTCGAAGGCGAGCACCGACCCGGTGCCCTTGGGCGCGTACTTGCGCCCCAGCTCGTACCACGGGCTGCTGGGCAGGCCCGCGTAGTTGACGCTCAGCACCTCGTCGCGCGCCTCCAGCCACTCAGCGACCGCCTGCGCGTTCTGGACGTGCCGCTCGACCCGCAGGCTGAGCGTCTCGATGCCCTGGGCGATGAGGAACGCGTTGAACGGCGACGCCGCCGCCCCGAGATCACGGAGCAGCTGCACGCGAGCCTTGAGGATGAAGGCCAGGTTCGCCCCCAACGGGCTGCCGACACCGAGATCCCGGGCGTAGACGAGACCGTGGTAGCTCGGGTCCGGCTGGTTGTAGTTCGGGAACCGCTCGGGGTACTGGGCGTAGTCGAAGGTGCCGCCGTCCACGATCACGCCGGCGATCGACGTGCCGTGCCCGCCGAGGTACTTCGTCGCCGAGTGGACGACGACGTCCGCGCCCCACTCGAGGGGACGGATCAGGTAGGGCGAGGGGATCGTGTTGTCGACGACCAGCGGCACACCGTGCTCGTGGGCGACGGCGGCGACGCCTTCGATGTCGAGGACGTCCTGTCGTGGGTTCGACACCGTCTCGGCGAAGAAGACCTTCGTGTTCGGGCGGATCGCCGCCTGCCAAGACGCGATGTCGCTGGGGTTCTCGACGAAGGTCGTCTCGATGCCGAGCTTGGGGAACGTGTGGTGCAGCAGGTTGTACGTTCCGCCGTAGAGGCTCGGGCTGGCGACGACGTGGTCGCCAGCCTCCGCGATGTTCAGCAGGGCGACCGTCTCCGCCGACTGGCCACTAGCAACGAGCAGCGCGCCGACACCGCCCTCCAGGCTCGCCACCCGCTGCTCGACGGCGTCCGTGGTCGGGTTCATGAGCCGGGTGTAGATGTTGCCGAACTCCTTGAGTCCGAACAGGTTCGCGGCGTGGTCCGTGTCCTTGAACACGTACGACGTCGTCTGATAGATCGGCAGGGCTCGCGAACCGGTGGCCTCGTCAGGGCTCTGGCCGGCGTGGATCTGTCGGGTCTCGAAGGACCATCCGTTGCTCATGGGTGCTGTGCTCCAGGTCTGAGGATGAGGTCGCCGGTGCTGCGGCGACCCCGGGGTGAGGGACGACAGGTGGCTCCGCACGACCTGCCACGTGACCGGTGAGGCCACACGGCAGCCGGCAGGCCCGGAGTTGCGACGACACGCGTCGGGCCCGCCCGCACCAGGCGGCGGGAACGACGTCAGCGAGCTCGACGGGTGGTCGCGCGGCTCAGCAGCACATTCGACAGGTCACGATGCGGCTCCAGACTCCTGGGGCCCGTCGTCGTGACGGACCCGCGCTTGCCCGAACCAGACGACTCGGGCCCGGTCATCACCCGGGGCACCCCACCGCGGCGGAGGGTTGCCGGCCAGCGAGCCGGGGCTTGTCGCTGGCGCTCATGACCTGGGGAGACCATACCCGCCCAGTCCTGAAGTGTCCACGGACCGACCCAGCTTGTCTCAGGTCATGAGACGGCGTTCGCGACGTCGTCTTCCTTCTCGTGCCGGCCGGTCGGCCGGACGCCGAGCTGCAGCGCCTCGTCCAGCAGGCGCGCGAAGCGGTAGGAGGGGTCGATCCGGAGCGCTCTTTCCACAGCGGCCAGGGCCAGGGCGCCCTCGCCCTGCGTCCAGACGTGCACTCCCAGCAGGGTCAACGGCGGCACGGCGAGCAGACCGTCGCACGATGTCGCGAGGTCGAGCCAGAAGGCGTCCAGGAGCTGGTCTCGCGCCGGCCCGACGGGTGTCATCGGCGTCGAGCCGGAGGCGGGCTGGCGCCCCTGGCGGACGAGCTCCGACATGCGCTCCCCTGGACCGGACAAGGGCTCGTCGTCGCCGTCCGCGCCACCGCCCCAGGAGGACAGCAGGACGACGGCGGCGTCTCGCACCGCGATGTCGCACAGCGCCGCGACGATCCGCCCAGCCTCCTCGTCCCCGAGCGCCCCGGACCCGGCGAGGTAGCGTCCCGCCACCTCCTGCATCAACCGGAGCGACTCGAGCTGCCAGGAGCGCCACCTGCTCGTGGAGAGGTCGCCCCAGCAGGAGCCGATCCTCGCCTGGTGTCGCCGGGCGGCCTTCTCGACCGCCGCTGCGCGCGCCTTGTCGCTCGCTTGGACGGCCTCGTGGAGCGCCGCGCGGCTGGGCAGGGGCGCGCTCCCCCGGGCCACGAGCGCCGCGACCGCGGGACCGCACCGGGCAGCGGGCCGCCCTTCGGGAGGGCAGCACGTGGGGTCGTCACACCGGTACGAGCGGAAGCGGTCGCCGCTGACGTGCACCGCGTCGAGCACGGCGACGTCGGCCGCCTCGAACCCCTCGGACAGCAGTCGGACGAGACGACGCCATGGTGCGTCTAGGCTGCAGGGTCGGGAGTCGAAGACGAGCGCCACCACCTGCTCGGGCTCGTCCCGCAGGACCACCTGCACCGCCTGCTCCACCAGCTCGTGGACGGCTGCAGGGACGCGCCCGCGCGGGCCGCTGCCCGAGTCGGGCAGGTCGAACCTCGCCACGAGGCCCAGGCGGAGCCGGGAGCCGCGGCGGCGCAGGCTGACCAGCACCAGGCTGTGCTCGGGCGGGAACCCGACGAGGTAGGGCACGGCGGCCACCAGGTCCTCGCAGCTGCGCACGACGACCGGCTCGTCCGTGCCGGGCGAGGCAACCGTGTCGCGGGTGGCGGGCTCTGACGCCGGGTCAGGCGTCGAAGCGGGGACAGGGGCGCTGGGAGAGGTCGACATGGGCAGCAGCGTCGACGACGGCGGCCCCGCACGCAGCCCTCGGTGCCATGCCTGTGGACCGTGGGACGAGGGGTGCGCCCCTGTGGATCACGGCGGCCCGGCGGTCGGCGGCCCGGCCCGTCAGGTGAACCGCGGTCATGGACGTCGTCGTGGCCGACGCGTGGCCTCAGCGCACGCGTCGGACGTCAGCGCACGACCTGACCGCGCACCACGTCGGGGCGGCCGGCGTCGAACCGGCCACGTCCGGACCGGCGACGCCTGCTGGTCCGTGAGTCCCCGCGCTCCCAGTCCAGGAAGTCGCCGGTCTCGCTGAGCAGAGCGCCGGCGAGCCACGCCACGACCATGGCGTCGTCCGCGATGCCGATCAGCGGGAGAAAGTCCGGCAGCACGTCGACGGGAGAGACGACGTAGACGACCGCCATCGCGAGCAGCCCGAGCCGAGCCTTGGTCGTGCCGTGGTAGCGGCCGCGCACCGTGGCGATCACCAGGCGCGGGACTGCGCGTATCCGCTCACCGACGCCGGGTTCGCCGGGTCGCCAGGTGCCGCGCACAGCGCGCACCAGCGTGCCGATCGCAGCCCACTTCGACCTCGTCATCGCGTCGACCTCCTTCGTCGTGCCTGACGCCACTGGTAGGACGCGCTGGCCAGGGTCGTTTGTTCCCGAGGCCGAGGGCGGACCGGGAACCCGTCAGCTGCGCATGGCCAGCGGTCGCGCTGGGAACTCCTTGCGGGCGTGACCGGCGATCCGGCGCAGCAGGTAGACGTCGAAACCGGCCCCGACGACGCCCCCCACCACCGGGACGCCCTTGCCGAACCGAGCGAGCACCGACTTGCCGACGCTGCTGATCAGCCGGAACCCGATGCCCTTGTTGAGGACCATGAGCGCCGGTCCCGGGAGCCGCTGTGCGGCCAGGTCGGCCAGTCGCCCGGATCGTGCCACCCCGGCCTTCGTCAGCAGGTCGTCCGCGTCCGCGCCCACGAGCGTCAGCATGACGGCCGAGCGCGTGCCCTGGTCGGTGACGTCGTAGCCGCGCAGCGACGCGATCGCCCCGACCATCCGCGTCGCGACTCCGTAGAACTCCAGCACGTTCGCCGGCAGCGCCACCGGGAGCGCGACGAAGCCGCCGAGCCCCGTCACGAAACCGCCGGCGGCGGCCAGCTTGGTGTGCTTGGTGACGACGGCGTCGATGGCCCGCTCGGCGTCGCCGTGGTCGCTCAGCGCGTTGTCCGCGACCGTGCGCGCGGAGTCGAACGCGCCCCGGCCGTCGATGCCGACGTCAAGCAGCCGGTCCACGAGGTTCGCGGCGATGGCCGACACGCCCTTGTCGTTCTCGTCGAGCCTCTCCTCGCCGGGCGCCGCACCGTCCTTGCCGGCGCTCCGCCCTGGCTCCTGCTTCACGGGTGCCTCAGGCACGGGTCGTCCTCCCTGTCGGCGGCAACGGGCTCTGTCGTCGAGATCGCTCGATCATCTCGCAGCCCGTCCCGGTCGGCACGGCGACACGGGGCGGACACCAGCCTTTCGACGCCGTCCGCGCCGTCTCGCCCCCTGACCTGCCTGACCGGCCGTCTGGCCAGGCTGGCACGATGGCGAGGTTGGTCATGAAGGAGCGGCGTGCACCTGACCGGTGCGGCGCCCCCTCGGCCGCGGTACGCCGCACGTACCCAAGAACTGCTGGAGCGTGGACCGTGTCCCTGCCTCTCGACGACGACGCCAAGATCGCCACCTACGCGCACCCGGAACGGCTGGTGACGACCGGGTGGCTGGCACAGCACCTCGGCGAACCCGGTCTGGTCGTCGTCGAGTCCGACGAGGACGTGCTGCTGTACGACACCGGCCACATCCCCGGCGCGGTCAAGGTCGACTGGCACCTCGACCTCAACGACCCCACGACGCGTGACTACGTCGATGGCGCCCGCTTCGCCGAGGTGATGGGCAGCCGCGGCATCGGCCGGGACACGACCGTCGTCGTCTACGGCGACAAGAGCAACTGGTGGGCGGCCTACGCGTTGTGGGTGTTCACCCTGTTCGGGCACACCGACGTACGCCTCCTCGACGGCGGGCGCGCCAAGTGGGTAGCCGAGGGCCGTGAGATGACGCGGGACGTCCCCACGCCAGAGCCGGTCGAGTACCCGGTCGTCGAGCGCGACGACAGTGTCATCCGCGCGTTCAAGGAGGACGTGCTCGCCCACCTCGGCCAGCCGATCGTCGACGTCCGCTCCCCCGGCGAGTACACCGGCGAGCTGCTGCACATGCCGGACTACCCGCAGGAGGGCGCCATGCGCGGCGGCCACGTGCCAGGCGCGAAGAGCGTGCCGTGGAGCCGTGCCGCGGCAGAGGACAGCACCTTCCGCACTCGCCAGGAGCTCGAGAGCATCTACCTGAGCGAGAAGGGCTTGTCGCCGCAGGACGACGTGATCGCGTACTGCCGCATCGGCGAGCGCTCGTCGCACACGTGGTTCGTGCTGAGCCAGCTGCTCGGCTTCTCCAAGGTCCGCAACTACGACGGCTCGTGGACGGAGTGGGGCAACTCCGTGCGCGTCCCGATCGCGACCGGCCCCGAGGCGTAGCGGCCGGTGACCGCCGACCAGCACCTGCCGGACGCCCTCGCCGAGCTCGTCGACGACTTCACGTCCGTCGACCCGCCCGACCGGCTCCAGCTCCTCCTCGAGCTGAGCGACGAGCTGCCCGAGCTGCCTCAGCGGTACGTCGAGCGCTCCGAGCAGATGGAGCAGGTCCACGAGTGCCAGACCCCGCTGTTCCTCGCCGTCGAGGTCGAGGCCGGTGACGACCACGTCGTCCACCTCTTCTTCGACGCACCACCGGAGGCGCCCACCACCCGCGGGTTCGCGGGCATCCTGCGCTCCGGGCTGGACGGGTTGCCAGCCGAGGAGGTGCTCGCGGTCCCGGACGACGTGCCGTTCAAGTTCGGTCTGGGCGAGGCCGTGAGCCCCCTGCGGCTGCGGGGCATGGTCGCCATGCTCGGCCGCATCAAGCGGCAGGTGCGCGAGAAGACCGCCGCCTGACGACGTCGGCTGTCGGCGGCGGACGGGAGGATGGTGGGGTGCTGCCTGCCTCCGTCCCGCCCGCCGGCCCAGCCCGCCTGGGCGTCAGGACGGTCCCGGTCGACCCTGCGGCCGTGCTGGAGGCGCTCGCCGACCTCGGTGTGGTTCGTGGCGACGCCATCGCGCTCGCGGTGTCTGACGAGGGCGTGGGCCTGCGCTGCGAGTCGGGCGGCCTGGCGGTGGCCTGCGACCTCGCCACGGCCGCCGGGGTGCTCGGCCGGCTCGAGGACCGCTGGCGACCGCGCTGGGTGTGGTGGTCGGCCGGCGGCACCGCCAGCCTCCTGCTGCCCCACGGCGTGCGCGTCGCCGTGTGCTGGGACGTGGCAGCGGTGCACCGACTGCTCTCGGGGGGCACCGACGACGACCCGGCCCGGGTCTGGGCGACCCTGGCCGACCTCGACCCGGCCGACGTGCCGAGGACGGGGCAGCTCGACCTGCTCGGCACCGCGACGAACGACGCGGACGGCGACCCGGAGCAGCCGGTGCTCCCGAGCGGACACCTCCGCGCCGAGTGGACCGCTGGCGGGTGGCGACGCACGCCACGACGGCTGGCGAGCTGGGCCGACCTGGGCTGGCAGGCACGGCAACGGCAGCTCGCCCGGCTGCAGCAGGTCCCCTGCAGCGGGGACGCCGTGGGCACGGCGCTGAGCGAGTCCGCTGCCGAGCTGCTGTGCGTCGAGCTGGCGCACGACGGTCTGCCGATCGACCGCGACCGTGCCGAGCAGCTCGTGGCCCAGGCGTGCGGCGAGCGGCCCCGGGACCAGAGGCACGAAGCGTCCCAACGGCAGCTGCGGGAGGAGCTCGTGCTGCGACACGTGCCGGCGGCTGCGCTGCCCGTCGACCTGCGCAACCCTGCCCAGGTGCGTGCTGCCCTGGCAGCGGTCGGCATCGACGTCCCCGACACGCGCTCGTGGCGGCTGGAGGCCTGGCGCGCGCAGCACCCTCTGGTCGAGGCGCTGCTGGCCTGGCGCAAGGCGGACCGCATCGCCACCACCTACGGGTACCGGTGGCTGGACGAGCACGTCGGCCCCGACGACCGCTTGCGCGGCGCCTGGAGCGGCAGCGACGGGGCCGCTGGGCGCATGACAGCTCAGGCGGGACTGCACAACCTGCCGTCCGAGCTGCGTCCCGCGGTGGCCGCCGAGCCGGGACACGTGCTCGTGCGCGCCGACCTGGGTCAGGTGGAGCCGCGGGTGCTCGCTGCGGTGTCCGGCGACGAGGCGCTCGCAGCCGCCACGGCCGACGACGACCTGTACCTGCCGGTGGCGCGCCGGCTCGGCGTCGAACGCTCTGTCGCCAAGGTGGCCGTGCTCGCAGCGATGTACGGGCAGACGTCGGGCACGGCGGGTCAGGCCCTCGAGGGGCTCGAGCGCGCCTACCCGGTCGCCATGCGGTACCTGCGGGCGGCGTACGAGCACGGCCGGGCCGGCCAGGCGGTGCGCACCCACGGTGGCCGCCTCGTCCGGATGTACCGCATCTCGTCGCCCGCCGATGAGCGCGATCATCGTGCTGCGGTCAACGCGCGTGGCCGGTTCGCCCGCAACGCCGTGATCCAGGGCTCGGCCGCCGAGCTGTTCAAGGCCTGGGCGGCCACGGTGCGCGCCGCCTGCCGGCGGGCCGACGCGCAGATCGTGCTCTGCCTCCACGACGAGCTGCTGGTGCACGCGCCAGCCCCGGCGGCGCAGGAGGTCGTCGACACGGTTCACCGCACGCTCGCCGACGTCGCCGGGCGCTGGACGACGAGCGGCCGAGGTGGCGTGCGGTTCGTGGCTGACGTGAGCGTCGTGCACCGCTGGTCCGAGGCGAAGGGCTGAGACGTGGCAGCGGTGTGGGACGACGACGGCGCGCTGCAGGTTACGCGTGCCGTCGCCGTGCCGTCCGCTGAGCTGCGCTGGCGCTTCTCCCGGTCCAGCGGCCCGGGAGGTCAGGGCGTGAATACGACGGACAGCCGAGTCGAGCTGCTGCTGGACGTCGTACGCAGCACGGCCTTCGACGACGACCAGCGCGCCCGGGTGGTCCAGCGGCTCGCAACCCGGCTCGTCGACGGTGTGCTCACCGTGAGGGCGTCCGAGCACCGGTCCCAGCTGCGCAACCGCGACGCCGCGGCCGCCCGGCTGGCCGCGACCCTGCGGGACGCGCTCGCACCGCCGCAGCGGGGACGCCGCCCGACCCGACCGACCCGCGGCTCGCAGCAGCGCAGGCTCGACACGAAGACCCGCCGCGGCCAGACCAAGCGGCTGCGACGCCCGCCGACAGAGTGACGCGCAAGCCCGAGGCCCTGTGGACGACGACGGCCGGCTGTCGGGCCGCTCACGTAGCGTCGAGGCCATGACCTCCACCACCGAGACGAGCATCCCGACCGCTGCCGAGCACCTGCGTGAGCGCGCCGACGCGGTGCTGCGGCAGCTGGTCGGTCGCGCCGACGCCGCCTTCCGCGGGGGGCAGTGGGAGTCGGTCCGCGCGCTCGTGGCGGAGCGGCAGCGGGTGCTCGTGGTGCAGCGCACGGGGTGGGGCAAGTCGGCCGTCTACTTCGTCGCGACGGCACTGCGCCGGGCGGAGGGCGCGGGGCCGAC
This sequence comes from Actinomycetales bacterium, assembly GCA_035707965.1. Taxonomy (GTDB): domain Bacteria; phylum Actinomycetota; class Actinomycetes; order Actinomycetales; family Angustibacteraceae; genus DASSTJ01. The sequence goes on along the minus strand of DASSTJ010000103.1, from coordinate 526 downwards.
GCTCATCGTGTCGCCGCTCCTGGCGCTCATGCGCGACCAGGTGGCTGCGGCTGCCCGCGCTGGCGTGCGCGCGGTGACGATGAACTCCTCCAACGCGGAGGACTGGGGCGCGGTGGCCGCGGGGCTCGCAGCCGATGAGGTCGACGTCCTCCTGGTGAGCCCCGAGCGCCTCAACAACCCCAGGTTCCGCTCCGAGCAGCTCCCCGACCTCGCGGCCCGCTGCGGGCTGCTGGTGGTGGACGAAGCGCACTGCATCAGCGACTGGGGCCACGACTTCCGCCCGGACTACCGCCGGCTGCGCACCCTGCTGCCCGAGCTGCCCGCGGGGACGCCGGTGCTCGCCACGACGGCGACCGCGAACTCGCGCGTGGTCGACGACGTCGCCGACGTGCTCGGCCTCGGCCACGAGACCGACGGCGACGTGCTGGTGCTGCGCGGCAGCCTGGACCGCGAGTCGCTGCATCTGGGCGTGGTGCACCTGCCCGACACCGCGCACCGGCTGGCCTGGCTGGCCGAGCACCTGGCC